>JAJQFQ010000005.1 GCA_021201035.1 Clostridiales bacterium | reverse complement strand
CTATGGCAGCTGAACCCAACGCAAGAAACACATTACCGCGGATCATTTCCATCAACTCCTGCGTCGTAAAAAGCGTCACATAATTTTGCAGGGAAAATCCGCGAATTGCTCCGATATGCGTCGAGGTCGTAAAGCTGTATACAATCAGAATCAGAATCGGTGCATACAGAAAAGCAAGCACCAGCGACATAAAAAATCCTTTGCCGAATTTTTTTGTCAAAGCAGCGCACCCCCTCTCCCGTTTTGCTCACTCTCGCTGCCTCCGGTCACAATCGTAAACAGGCAGATGATGGCAAGCAGAATCAGCGCGATCATGGAACCGCCGTGCCAGTTATAGGCGGTAAAATAACTTCCGATCAGGCTGCCCATAATATACGTGCTGTTATACAGCATTTCCAGCACAACATAATTTGTCATGGACGGCAGAAACACCATGGAAATCCCGCTGATGATTCCCGGCATGGACAACGGCAGCGTCACTTTCAAAAAAGCACGCCTTGCATCCGCGCCAAGATCTCTGGCCGCCTCAACCAGAGAAGTGTCCAGTTTGGATATCGTCGTGTAAATCGGCAGGATCATAAAAGGCAGAAAATCATAAGTCATGCCGACAATCGTATTAAAAAACGGATAATATGCCATATTTCCTTCCAGAAGAGTCAGGATCTCCTTCAGCGCCGTCAGGCGCAGGGAAAAATTGATCCACATCGGCATGATAAACAGAAGCAGCAGGACAGACTTTCGTTTCATCCTGCTCAAAGCCAGAATATAAGCCGTCGGATAAGCCACGGCCAGACTGACCGCCGTGGTTACCAATGCCACGGCAAAGCTGTAGAACAGCGTCCCCAGCGTATTGGGGTTTGTGAAAAAACCGGTCAGGTTCTCCAGTGCAGGCTCTCCCTGTCCGTTCGTAAAGGCATAGAAAACCAGCACCGCCAGGGGCGCCGCCACAAAAATCAAAAGAAATACGGCATAGGGAATGCCCAGCGTCTTTCTGGAAAACTGAAAGCTTCTCATTCGTTTCTCCTATTTTTTAAGGTTAAATCTCATCTTTTCTATCGGCATGATCAGGCCTACGTAATCATCCATATTCCACAGATATTCATCATTGACGATAAAATCATGGTCAAGTTCCGTGCGGACGACATAGCTGTAATGGTCGCCCATGTAAAGCAGGTCAATGATATGCCCATGAACAATCCCCTCGTCCTCCTCGTCTGTCATGCGGATGTCCTGCGCTTCAATGGAAACCACAACCTTGCGCCGTTTCAGATCCACGGCTCTGCCGTTCTCATCCACCAGCGTGCCGTCCTCCAGCCGCCGGCTGCCCCTGATGATCTTCGTCACGCTGACATCCAGTTCATGCCCGTTGTATTCCAGACGGTAATTGCGGTTCATCTCAGCAGTAAAGAAGTTCGTACTGTCCTCCGCCACCATGATATGTAAATCCTCCGGCGCAACCAAAAGACCGACCGTCACACCCTCTTTTACCGGATGCACGGCATTGGCGACAATCTCATTTTTTCCGGACTCCAACGTGAGCTCATAGTGCGTTCCCTTAAACACAACACTCTGCACAACGCCCCGGATCTGCCCCCGGTCAGGCTCCGTCAACGTCACCGCCTCCGGCCGCACCACAGCCGTGATCGGCGTCCCCGCCGGAATATCATCCACGCACCTGAAATCGCCGCCGCAGAAACGGGCTTTCATCGGTCCGGTCATAATGCCGTTGAACATATTGCTCTCTCCGATAAAATCCGCCACAAACGGATTCACCGGCGCATTATAGATCTCCTCCGGCGTACCGACCTGCTGCATCACCCCGTCGGACATGACAACAATCTTATCCGACATCGTCAGCGCCTCCTCCTGATCATGGGTTACATAGATAAACGTGATACCCAGTTCCTCATGCATGGCGATCAGCTCCAACTGCATTTCCTTGCGCGTCTTCAGGTCAAGTGCTCCCAGCGGCTCGTCCAACAGCAGGATCTCCGGTTCATTGACCAGCGCGCGGGCAATCGCCACCCGCTGCTGCTGTCCGCCGGAGAGAGTGCTGATATGTCGGTTTTCAAATCCCTCCAGATCAACCAGCTCCAAAACCTTATTCACTTTTTTGGCAATCAGGTCCTTCGCGATTTTCTTCTGCTTCAATCCGAAGGCAATATTCGCCTTTACATCCATATGCGGGAAAAGCGCATATCGCTGGAAAACCGTATTGATCGGCCGTTTGTTCGGCGGCAGATCGGTGATGTCTTCGCCGTTTAACAAGATCTGGCCTGTCGTAGGCAGGTCAAATCCGGCGATCATGCGCAGCGTCGTCGTCTTGCCGCAGCCCGAAGGGCCGAGCAGCGTGACAAACTCGCCGCGGCGGATCTCCATATTCATATCCTCCACGGCTGTAAATCCGTCTGGAAAGGATTTTGTAATATGTTTTAATTCTATAATATTCGTTTTAACTTCCTTCATGGTAACCTCGTCTCCGCTAAAAATTATACAGATGCATAACAAAAAGTCAATCATGCAAAATGTTTTTTCTGTTTTTTCATCTGTCTTTCTCCTCTGCTGCCCTCTATATCATTGTATTTTCCGTTAAAACTTCATTTCAGTTATCCGGAATCTGCATCCCGTTCGCATCCAGATGGTAATCCCCCGTATAAATCAGTTCTGAAACCGGCACAATCTCATACCCCTGCGTCTCAAGATTCGTCAGCAGCTGATCGAGCGCCTGCGCCGTGTACTTTGCCCCGTTGTGGCATAAAATAATCGCCCCTCCGGTCAGGTTCTCTGAATTGCAGACACGGTCAATGATATCGTCCGTGCCGTAATCCTTCCAGTCAAGGCTGTCAATGGACCACTGGATCGCATAATAACCGCACGCGGTCACATTTGTAATGACATGATTATCATAATCTCCGTACGGAGGACGGAACAGGAACATCTCATAACCGGTCAGGTTCTGTACCTTCTCATGGACAGACAGAATCTCCTCCTGTATTTCCTCGTCCGTCAGCTGGCTCATATTTTTGTGGTTTTCACTGTGATTGCCCAGATCATGCCCGGCCTCGTAAATAGCAACTACATCATCCGGATAGGACTCCACCCATCCGCCGGTCATGAAAAAAGTAGCATGAACGTTATGCTGTGCCAGAATATCCAGAATATTCTGCGTATCGTCATTTCCCCATGCCGCGTCAAAGCTGATGGCTACTTTTTTCTCCTCCGTATCAACACAATAAATCGGCAGTTCCCGCCCATTCACCGTGTTGCTCACAGAAATAATATCCGTTTTGGCCTGAAGCGCTAAAACGACCGCAAGAACTGCCAGAACCGCTCCGATCACCGAAGCGGCAAAACGCATTTTTCCTTTCCGCATGGTTCACCCGTCAGAATGCTGTTATTATATGATATGGTTCGGACAGGCAGTATATGTATACCACTTATATAACAACAAAAAAACAGTCAAAAACATATCCGGATAGCACGAATCAGCAGTTCTCCTATCGTGTTCGCTGACAGGTCGAACAAGGCAAAATAATCTTTATAATCACACAGACTGTCAGCGAATTTTTTTCAAAAAAATGCTTGACAAATGGCCTTATCAGTCGTTTAAAATAAACACTCGAACCGCTCAGAAGAGCCAACCAGACGAAGATTGCTTCGTTTCACAGGTGCAGAGAGGAGAAAAAATGCAAGACAAAATCATCACCATCAGCAGGGAGTACGGCAGCGGCGGCCGCGACATCGGACGGCGTGTAGCGGAAGCCCTGAACATCCCTTTTTACGACTCGGAAATCATTCGTGAGACCATGAAAAAAACCGGCCTCCCGGAGGAAGTGATCCAGAGCGCCGAGCAGCGCGTGACAAGCAGCTTTCTGTTTAATATCGCGATGGGCGTGGACATCACGAGAAACTATATGCAGCAAATCCATGTAGCAGAAAAAGAAGTCATCCTGGAAAAAGTAGCGGAAGGCTCCTGCGTCATTGTCGGACGGTCCGCCAATTTTATCCTGCAAAATAAAGTGCCTGCTATTCGGGCTTTTATCTACGCAGACATGGACAGCCGGATGAAATACGCTTCGGAACACTACGGGATCGACACGAAAGATGTACAGTCCGTCATTACGCGGTCCGACAGCGAACGGAGCCTCTACAGCAAAAACTTTTATAACGAAGACTGGGGCGAGCGCACCAACTACGACATGATGCTCAATTCCGGCCTGCTCGGTATCGACGGCTGTGTAGACCTCATTTTAACTGCTTATAAAAAAGGATGACATCTTCTTATTGAAATCGGAGGTTTATGAAAATGAATACAACAAAAATCCCGGTCCGCCTGACATTATCTGTCGTGGCGGCCTGTTTAGTGTCTTTTTGCGGACTTTTGACGGAAACAGCCGTCAATGTCGCATTTCCGACCATTATGTCAGACTTTGGAGTCACCACAAAAGCCGTGCAGTGGCTCACCACGGGAAATCTGCTGGTCGTCGCCATGATCACACCGCTTTCCGCGTTCCTGCAGAAGCGGTTCAAACTGAGGAGCCTGTTCTGTTTCAGCGCCGTCTGTTTCCTGATCGGGACGATCTGCGCGATCGTTGCCCCGACGTTCCAGATCCTGCTTCTGGCCAGACTGATCCAGGGTGTCGGAACCGGCGTCGGCGTTCCGCTCGCCTTTTGCATTATTCTGGAACAGATTCCCTTTGAAAAAACGGGAACCTATATCGGCTTCGGCGCACTTGTTTCCGCCGCAGCGCCGGCTTTCGGTCCGACGTACGGAGGCATTGTCACCTCCACGCTGGGATGGCGGTTTATTTTTGTGATCCTGATTCCGGTACTGATCTTCACCATCGTACTGGGCATTGCGACCATCCGGGAAATCCACGAGCCGCAGAAAGCGCCGATCGACATGCCCGGTATTATCCTTATCATGCTGACATTTTTCTGTCTGGTATTCGGATTTGCCAATATCGGTTCCATTGCAACGGCACCGCTGACGGAAATCATCTTTTTTGCGGCGGGCGTTATCGCTCTGATCCTGTTCGTCCGCCACTGCATGAAAAGCGATCATCCGCTGATTCAGATCGATGTATTTAAAAACATCCCGTTCGACTGTCATCTGATCTGCTTCTTCCTGATCAACGCGATCATGCTGGGAACCGCCTTTGTACTGCCCAACTATTCACAGATCGTCCTGTTATGCCCCTCCATGCTCGCCGGCCTGATGCTGTTGCCGGGCGCCGGCCTGAATGCGCTCACGGGACCGTTCAGCGGCGCCGTCCTTGACAAAATCGGTGCAAAGCTGCCAATCATGACGGGAACAATGCTGATGGTCGTGGGTATTTTCCTGCTGATGATCTTCGGACGTGTTCTGACACCCGCTGTTATCGTCGGATTTTATATTATCTTCGGCCTGGGCTGCGGTATTTCCTTCGGGAACACCATGACCGTCGGCATGATGCGTCTGCCGATGGAACTCAAATCATACGGCAATACCGCCTTCAATACACTGATGCAGTTTGCTAGAGCCGTCGGCACCAGCGTAGCAGCCGCTTGCGTTGCGTTTTCACAGAATTCCGCCGCTGACATTACCTACGAGACAAAAACCGCGATCGGATCCACGCACGCATTTATCTTTTTGTTTGCGCTGACGCTCTGCTGCCTTCTGCTGCAGGCCGTCGGATTTATATCTTACGAAAAGAAAAATGGGAAAAAGTAACACGGAAAACTGCGGGCGCAGCCACGGCTGCGCCCATATTTTTCATTATGAAAAAAATTTTATTATTGCAAATTGTGAAAATGTACGATTCAGATATCTCGATTCTTATGCAGATCACTGTGCCGCCGTCTCAAATAAACTCTACCGGAACAGCCGCTATATTATCTTTCAGCCAAAGCACCTTATCATACATGCACACAATCACACCTGTGCCGCGTTTTCTCGCCGGTATATTGTCCAGAACATCAAACGCATTCGTCATGGACAGCTTCGGATTCGCGGACATCTTTATCTCTACCGGATATATGATATCGTCCTGTTCGATCAGCAAATCGATCTCCGCCTCACGCTCCATGCGCTGTCCATTCTTCGTCGTTTTCCATTTGTCCTTTCCTCTGTAATAACTCACATACAGCCGATAATCCAAACCCGCATTCGAAAAAGATTTCAAAATCTCAGAAACAACAAATGTTTCAAACAGTTCTCCGGCCATAACACCGTTCATAGCTGTCTCCGGCGTCTGATATTTCGTCAGAAAACACACCAGACCCGTATCCCGAAAATACAGCTTTGGTGTCCGAATCGCACGCTTTAACGCGGAATTGGAAAATGGCTGTAAAATATAAATAATCCCGGAAGCTTCCAAAAGCGAAGTCCATTCCTTTACCGTATTCACGGAAACCTCAATCTGATCCGCCACACCGGAATAATTCAGCATCTGTCCTGTTCTGGCTGCCATCGCTGTCAAAAACTGCGTAAACTTCAGCTTATCCTTTACATGGCCAAACGCATTGATATCACGGTCAATATAAGTCTGGATATAGGAGGAATAAAAGATCTGCCAGTCTACATTCTCATCAATCAGCGCCGGATACCCTCCTCTGTGAATCATTTTCCAGATATCCGCTATACCATGATAATCCTTTTGTCTTTCCTCTATATATGTTTCCGAAGGAATAAACGGCTGATTAAAGGAACAATCCGTAAGTTCTCTCATGGAAAATCCTGCCAACTCCAGAATCGCAATCCTTCCCGCCAGAGATTCGGAAATATTTTTCATCAGATGATACTGCTGCGAACCCGCAAGAAGAAAACGTCCCTTCTCATCACTCCTGTCACATTCCATCTTAATATAGGGAAACAGTTCTGAAATATACTGCACCTCATCCAGCACGATCGGGGGTTTGTTATTCCGAAAAAACAATCCCGGTTCTGACCTCGTCTCAGCCAGCAGAACAGGATCGTCAAAGGTTATATATCTTCTATCCTCATAGAGATGCCGCAATACCGTCGACTTCCCCACCTGCCTCGGTCCGGTGACTAGCAGCCCCTTAAAACCTTTTTCTGTTTTTTTATTAATTCTTCGATTGCCCGCTTTTTATACATAGCCTCACCTTTTTTCAACTGATTTGCATTTCTATTATAAATTAGTCAGTTTCAATTGGCAAGGATTTTTGGGAAATCAGTATTGTTGTGAAAAAAATTTCATGAAATATCCTGACTCTGCGTATACACAAACGACAAATTAACTTTGAAGTAATTTACTTTGAAGTTAATAATCAGCCAAAAAGTACTGCCTTCAAAAAAATATGCACACTGCACAATTGTTTACATATAAAAACAAATTGACAATGCAGAGTGCACACGACAAATGTAAGATTCAAACGATAAAATATCCCTGACAGCAATCATAAAAACTGACAAAACAAGCAGGAGGTATTTCATGAAGAAACAGACAGATGTTGTTGTAATGGGAAGCGGCATGGCCGGAATCTGTGCTGCGGATGCGGCTCTCGCCAGGGGAAAGAAAGTAATTGTCTTTGAAAAGAAACCCTATCAGGGCGGCGCGGCGGGCAATTGTCCCATCGCATTCCTTTCCATACGAAAAGACAAGGAATATCAGGATGCAGCTTTCAAACTTTTGTATGAGTATTCAAATTACAATGCGAATCCGGCCGTCATCCGCGCATATGTTAATAATTCCTGGCGAACCAGGGAATACATTGAACGGCTGCACGTAAAAATGATGCAGGTTGCTTCGGTTCCGTTGGAAGAAATCGGTTCGCCAAAGTATGCAGACGGATTTCCTTCGGCTATTCAGGCTCACGGAGACATGTACTTTGCTCTCGGACGCGGCAAAGGACACGGTGCGGCATTAATCTGTCTGAATGCCATGCGCGACATTGAAAAACGCGGCGGTGAATACATGCTGAATACGCCAATCACAGACATTCTGACTGATGAAAACGGAAAAGTAATCGGAGTTACAGGTATCAATAATGAAACCAGTGAGCGCGTGGATGTTGCATGTGAAGCGATTATTGTCGCAAGCGGCGGTATCATGGACGACAGAAAAATGATGAAAGAATATACCGGTTTTACCTATACGGATAATTCATGCCGGGACGGCGGCAATGTGCTTTTCAACTGCTTCCCCAATTCCGGACAAACCGGAGACGGACAGAAACTGGTATGGAAACTGGGCGGTGCTAAAACCAGCATCCGCGTTACCGGACACAACCTTTGTCCCGGACCGGGCATTGTTGCCAGTTCTCCATGGATTGTCTATAACCAGATGCGTAACATTCAGGAACAGCCTTACCTTTGGATCAACAAAAACGGGGAACGTTTTGTAGATGAAACTATCTCCAACAACCATATGGCAATCAGCACAGCCATTTACAATCAGCCCGGTCGGGTCAGCTATATTCTTTTTGATGAAGATACAAAGCTTCACATGGAACAGGAAGGCGTAGATTATCAGTACTTTATTTTTCCTGCAGAAAAGCTGACAAATGTAACAGAACAGTTCCGCCGTCTTATCGAAGATAAAAAAATGAACATGTATTTATGGCGGACTCTCTGGAAGAACTCTGCGTACAAACCGGCATCGACGCAGATGGTCTCCATGATACGCTGACACGATATAACAGCTACTGCGATGCCGGTGAAGACCCCGAGTATGCAAAAACGCCGCTTTCCTGAAACCGGTTCGGAGAGCTCCCTTCTATGCACTTCGTATTTTCTGTGCAGGCTATAATACTATGGGCGGCATCAAAATCAACGGCCGAATGGAAGTTCTAAATGAAGAGGGCAAAAAAATACCCGGGCTGTACGCGGCAGGAGACAATGTAATGAGCGAGTTTTACGGTGACCCGCAAATTGGCGGCACCAGCGGCGCGTACTTTGCAATGCCTCTCGGATTTGCAGCCGGCGACAGTGCCTGTGATTATATCGAATCATAAAACTAAAAAATTTAGGCAGGAGGAAACAAAGAATGAAAATCGAAATAAAAGAATATTGCATCCGCTGCGGAATCTGCGTGGGCCTGTACCCGGAACTGTTTGCACACAATTTTGAAAAAGATTGTATTGATGTTCTGTCTGACGCGGATACAGAAATGTTTCATACATCATCTGCCCATGTCGCTGGGTCTCATAATTCTTTTTCATCGCCAGAGACATATTCTGCATAAAAAGACGGATCAGTTCTACATATCCTCCTTCCGGTTCCGTATCCTCATGATAAATGCAAAGATATCCGAGCAGGGATTGATTGCTGAAAAACTGCAGATATATATTTATTCGCTTATCATCATCCGCGGCCGGAGCAATCAACAACTCTTCCTGCTGTATTCTGGTAAAAATCTGCTTCTTTTTCAGTTGGCTCATCGTCCCGGAATCCGTATACCCCTGATGTACAGTCTCTTGAAACGCATGATACTCGCAGGGAATATGCCGCGTATATCCCACAACATCAAACGTACCGTCAAAAGCGATTGTCGGATAGGCAAGCACATCCTCTCTGATATCCAGAAGATGCTGTACTCCCTGTCCCTCCAGAGCTGCAACGTGCATATTTTTATCCCACTCTGTCAGGCTATAGAATACATCTATCAGTCGATTCATCAGATAATCACGAGAACAGGGTCTTCCGATTAGAACCCTTGTGCCAAATGATCCATCAGCAAATCTATCAGCAGTCTCAGCCGCCTCTTCCTGTTTTTCCCAAACAATAAACAATATCCCCCGACTGTTTGACAAATCCGAAATTCTTCTTACATCTTCTGCTGCTGTCACATAAAGATATTCATCTTCCGGCAAATTCTCCTCCGGTAAAAAGTGCCTGACCCCACGAACCGGAGTGCCAGGCCCCGATTTACAGAGAACCTTTGGTTCTAAATCTCAAATGTAATATATAAAAATATCTGCTGTAAGCTGCATATGTGCCTCCTGTAAACCTCCGGTGAAACCAAAAAATATTCCTTTCCGCCTTCTTCTTTATGTTATATAGTTTAACTCAAACTTCATACTTTTCAAAGTGTAATGTTTGAGTAATATAGAAATCGAATAAGAAACAGGCTTCGATATCTCAACTTATATCGAAGCCTGTTTCTCTGAGTATAAGGATAATAGACGGAAGCCTGTTGTCTATTTAAAACTGAAACTCATTCACATGCGCCAGAATTTCCCTCGCGCCCGCGATCGCATCGTCGATAATCTGCAGCGCCGGCCTTTCCTCATTCACCAGTGCGGTGATCTGACCCGCCATCACGGCTCCCCCGACCATATCGCCTTCCATCATCGCTTTCTTTAACGAGCTCTCCGCTACCGGACGAAGCAGCTCCGCCGCCTTTTCCTTCGTGTTGTTATCCTCGATGGCAATCATCTCGTCCGCCAGCTTATTTTTGATCTGACGGCAAGGTTCATCCGTGCAATAACCTGTAATCACGGTGGACATATCGCCCGCCTCAATCACCGCTTTCTTCACATTCGGATGCACCACGTTTTCGCTCGCCGCCATAAACGCGGTTCCCATCTCAAAGCCTTCCGCGCCCATGGCAATCGCCGCCGCGAAACCTCTGCCGTCCGCCAGACCGCCGCTGGCCACGACCGGAATATCCAGCAGATCGACCGCCTGCGGCACCAGCACCGTCGTCGCCTCGAAGGTCACATGGCCGCCGCCTTCCCAGCCTTTTACGATCATCACATCGCAGCCCGCCTCCGCGGCGATTTTTGCGTCGGCAATGAAGGATGCTTTCACCACGATCTTGCAGCCCGCTTCATGCCAGATGTCAAAATATTTTTTGCACAGAGCCGGATCCAGTCCTGCAATCGTATCCGCATACATCACCGGCGGTTTCATGTCCACAACAATCTTTGTCACATGCTCCAGATTCTCCGGCAGCATGATCACATTCATGCCGAATGGTTTATCCGTCATGGAGCGCGTCGCCTCGATCTGTTCACGGATGAACGGCTCCGGCGCGAAGCCGACGCCCAGCACGCCCAGACCGCCCGCGTTGGATACGGCGGATACCAGCGGCGCCGTGGAAATCCATGCCATCGGTCCCTGAATGACCGGTTTTTCAATTCCTAAAATTTCACATACTCTGTTCATAAGTTCCTCCTGTTATAATTATTGAAACCTCGGCGGCTGTACCTGATATTCTCTGATCGGCACATCCTCCGTGGAAAATTTCATCTCGCCGCTATCATTCTCGCAGACAATCCACTTCAGCCAGTTCTCATTATCCATCTGCGGATAATCTTCTCTCAAAAACCACCCTCTGGACTCCTTACGCATGGACGCTCCCTTAAACTGCATCTCCGCGGAAAGCACCATTGCCTCCGCCTCATGACAGGAGAGAAGTCCATGGAAATCTTCCGCCTTCAGCTGTTCGACCATCGGTTTGATTTTTTCCAGTTTCCGCAGGCATACATCCAGACGATGCTGGCTCATGTACACAGAGTTTTCCATCGGGCAGACCAGATCCTGAACCTTATCAATGACTTCCTTTGCCGTCACACCATCCTCACGGAACAGCGGCGCAAAAGCAGCCTCTTTTAATTCGTCCGTCTTCATTCCGTCAATCGGCTGCTGCTCGTTCGCCGCAGCATATTTCACCGCCGATTGTCCGCTGATCACGCCGGCAAATACCGCGTTCAGAATGCCGGATCCCCTGTTTCTTCCGGGAGGCGCCGGAACCGCTCCGTGATAACTTCCGCCGCTATGGCAGATATCTCCTGCCGCAAACATACCGGCAATCGTCGTTTCCATCTCTTCATCCACCTTTACCGGGGACTGCTCACCTACAAATCCGGGGATAACCTCCCACTTGTTCTCATCCTCCACGCCGTCCACGGTCGCGCCTTTCTCAAAATCAATCTTCCAGAACGGCAGACCATAAGGACGATCCCAGATATAGAACATCATCGTGTCATTCTTCGTCGTCTCACTCTCCATCGGATGCAGGTACACCGGTCCTCTTCCGGCCGACACCTGATTATACCACTCCGCCACCGCGCTCGAGCTGATATCTGCCTCCGGAAAACGCCGAAAATTCTTTGTGATATTCTCACCGTAAGCGTCATACATCACATTTTCACCGAACACACACTCGCGGTTGCTGTTGACACGGTAAAGCTGAGCAAAATTGCCGAACTCCGGGTTGCGCATCTGCGCGCCCGCACGGTATGCCGCCGCGATACCGTCGCCCCTGCCGTTGCTCCACATCGGAGCCACACGGTAATTCTGGCTGCCGGTGCACAGAATCACAGATTTGCCTTCAAACACATAGAAGGTTCCGTCAATAATGCTGTAGCCCACCGCCCCGGCGATCTTTCCGTCCGCGGTCAGCAGATCCGAAATCGTAGTCTTATCCATAAAACGAACCTTCAGCTTCGCAGCGGTTTTTCTCATCTGAAGTGTCAGATCCAGATCCACGCCGACCATGTAGGTCATGGGACCGGTCGGAATACGTTTTTTCGGAATCTTCACGCCCCAGGACTCCATCCTGTCCAGAAGTTCATTGTTCATCGCTGCATACTTTTTCAACAGATTCTGATTTGCCAGATAACCGCCCACACAATTCGCGTGATATTCGTTAAACATCTCCGGCGTTGTTTTCTCCAGATCAAAATACTGGAGCACGCCGCCGCTCTTGTTGGCTTTTCCGGAATAGCCGGATGTCTGTTTCTCCACGATCAGCACATCCACATCCGGATTTTCTTCCTTCGCAGTGATTGCCGCGGTCAGTCCGGCAATGCCGCCGCCGATAATCAGGATGTCGGTGGAAATCCTTTCCTGCTTTATTTCTGTTTTATTCATTATAATCCTCCATTTTCCTTCCCTTACACCTGTTTTTGCAGATGCTTCCCGGTTCTGTTTCAGCACATATATGAGTCTGTAATCAGCGAATTGTCAGGGAACCGTTTCATCCTCTCTTCGCGTAGCGGTCAAAGCTCTGCCGGAAGCTCTGGCTGGAATAATCCGGAATCACCCTGATCGCACCCTTCGCGCACTTCACTTCACAATAGTTGCAGTGTTCACAGTCCTCCACATATTGGAAAATAGGGCGTTTTTTCTCAGCATCCCAACGGATGACATCCACAAAACAGGCTTTGTAGCAGATCTGGCATCCCACACATTTGCTCTCATCGAATTCTATCTTATGATTTGTATAAATCATCTCGTCACCCCCTGTAACCAGTTGTCTTTTTCTTCCGCATAAAGCTGAGGCAGGATGGCCGCCAGATTATGATATTCCTTTGCGCAGTGCAGAGCCAGAGACATGGCCGCCATATCCGGGTAGCGCATACCGTCGGGCAGCACCTTCACATCCTGACCTTTCTCATACGTCCAGCCCATCCAGAAGCGGGAGCGAAGCTCAATGCCTCCCTCAATGTCGCGGGCGAAATGCGTCATAAAGGTGGGCGGCACGGCAAACGGCGGCTGTCCTTTCCCGTATCCCTTGCCGCAGATGATCGTCGAACAGGCTTCCGTACCAATGAGATCCGCCCGGAATCCCAGATCACCCGGATATTTAAAATTGATCACAATCCGGTCCGGACCCATACCGGTATCCTCCAGAATCTCATGCGTCGTATCCCACAGCCTCTCGGAATATGTCAGATCCGGATCAAGCGCCCGCACGCGGTTCTGCGTCACCGCCTCATAATGATCCTCCGGATTCCAGATCTTATAGCGCAGATTGTCCAACCCGTGCCATGCGAAAAACCAGTTCAACATCTCCGCTGTCACACCCGGCATTTTTGTGAGATTTGCCAAGTATCCGGTGCCGTCCGGCAGGATTGCCCAGCCAATCTCCCCCTCCAAATAACCCGGCTCAAACAACAGGTTCCTCTCCTGAAACGGAAGCACCTTGTCCGGTGTCAGCGGACCGGCAAGAATTGCCGCATAGCTTTCCTGCGGTGCCGGAGCCATATCCTGCTCGAAGTATTTGTAATAGCTTCTCTGCTTTTCCTCCTCCGTAACCGGTACCCGTTTTTTCGGTACGTTCTCCATATAAACCTCCTTACCATTTACCGTATTTTCTGTGTCAGATAAATTGTAACAGAGGTAAGTGTTGATTTCATTTCCGCTTTATCCAATTTAAGCTTTTTTAGATTGTAGGATTTTTGTAGCTGAATTGAAAAAGTAAATTCTAGTGCAAGAGTAAATTCCACATGCCCTTTA
>JAJQFQ010000101.1 GCA_021201035.1 Clostridiales bacterium | reverse complement strand
TATGTCGAAATGGTAAAGCAGATTGTAGAGAGTGAGGCGAAGAATGATGAAGACGTTGAATGAATATATGGCGATGTCTTATCGCATGGAAATTGTAGAGGATAAGGACGAGGGCGGATTTGTGGTTTCTTTTCCTGATCTGCCGGGGTGTCTTACTTGTGGCGAGACCGTGGAATCAGCGGTTGCTAATGCTATGGATGCCAAAAAGGCATGGTTGGAAGCGGCTATCGAAGATGGAATAGAAATTCAGGAACCGGATTCTCTGGAGGATTATTCCGGACAGTTTAAGCTGCGGATTCCACGCAGCCTGCACAGATCATTGGCGGAGCACTCCAAAAGAGAGGGAATCAGCATGAATCAATACTGTGTATATCTGCTTTCGAAAAACGATGCCGTGTATGTGGGAAAATAACGAGTGATCATGCGGCAACGTCGTGGCAACACTTTGGCAACAGGAAATCAGTAAGTCAAAATAACAGATGTAATTTAAGTAAAAATCAGTGTAAAATCGCATAAAACTTAAACAAATAAAGTTAAGAATAGCGATGGACACGCCGAGTTCGAATAGAGAAGATTTGCACTCATGGAACTGGAAATTGGCACTGAGGATTTGCTGCGAAAATCCAGAGTAGAGTCTTCGCGCATCGAATTTAAAGCAGGTTGGAATCCGGATGATATTTATCATAGTATCTGTGCCTATACCAATGATTATAATAATGAAGGCGGCGGATATATTCTTGTGGGTGTTGAGGAGAAAAACGATGTTGCAGTGCGGTCGGTAAAGGGTCTTCCGGAATATATGCTGGATGATATCCAGAAAGAAATGGTCGGATATAATAATGTCATATCACTGGCATATTTTCCGCGGCTTATTCCTATGGAAGTTGATGGCAGATGGATATTGGTAATTGTCGCTTGGATCGGACAGCAGAGACCATATGCAACAAGCTTTGAAACAGAGGGATTATAAAATGATTAAGCTATAGTGAGAGTCTTCCTTTCGGGAGACTCTGTTTTGTAAGCGCGGCCATATAAAAAAAGTAAATATAGCTTGAAATAAGTATACTTATTATATATAATATATAAATAATGAACGGGAGGGATGTTATATGGGAAATCAGATTTATGTAATTGGGCTGGACATGGATAATCAATCGGCTACAGAAATCGCGCAGGCAGCGGCAGAGAAAATTGTTGCTATTACAGATGAATTATACAGGAGGCAACAGAAAGAGGTCTATGATGAAGGCTCAGGAATTATTTCAACAGGCTGATCCGGGTTGAATAGAAGAAGCATACTTTTTACAGCATACGATATTTTATCCTTACAAAAGATATTCTGTGTCGGAGAAAGTGGATATGGTTATCCGAATGAAAGAATATATCCGTGAGCATGTGAATCATTTGGCAGTTTGTGAAATTTGCGTGGAAGAACCGCAAACGATTTTTATAGTTGAACTTCCGTGTGAGTCCTATGAAGAAAAAGGGAATGCGGAACTGACGCTGCTTTCAATATTTGATAATGAAGCATATCATAAGATTGGAGCGGATTTTTCGCTGGGGAGCGGGGAAGAGATAGAACGCCGATATACCAACAGGATTTTGGAGGACAACCACAGGAAGTTGATTGCGCTTGAGAGAGAGGAGTATGCTGCGCGTGTATAATACAAGGAGTGAAGCGAAGAATCATAGTGAGCTCTTAAAATTAATGGAAAACATGGATTTCTGAATATGATGGACAAGATTCAGGATGCCTGGGAAGATGAAACAGACAATTCGTGTTGGTACGAAGAACGATGGGATGACGAGGATTTAAGGACAGCATTGGAAAATGCAGAGATAGAAGTAACAGTAGAAAATGTGGCCAGGCTGAAAAATGCATGTATCTGTATTTTTGATGAAAAATCTGTCAGGAATGAGATGCTTGCTGATATGGCTCGAATAATTTTCAAAAGGTAAAATTTAAGCCGCCCGGTTGGGCGGCTTGCAGTGTTTTTAAGAATTACTCAGGGAAGAGCATCTCATTTTTATATCAGTTGCTGAAGAATGCCTCCGCCAGCCTTGTCAGCGCCAGCTGATCACTGCATCCTATAATCTCGCGGCTTGAATGCATAGCCAGCAGGCCGACGCCGACGTCGGCTGTCCGCATGGGCAGGTGGGAGGAGATGATGGATCCGATGGTTCCGCCGCCCCGAGTGTTGGAGTGCTTGACAAATCTCTGGTAAGGGATATTTTCCCGGGTACACAGATCAATGAGGGATCCGAGAATCTCGCTGTCCCAGCTGTAGGATTGGTTGCTGGCTGTTTTCAGGACAAGGCCTCGGTTCAGTACAGGGTAATTGGTAATGTCCTGGGATGCGGGATAATTCGGATGATAGGTGTGCGCCACATCTGTTGACAGCATCATGCCGCAGGAAATATCGGCCATGCAGTCGGTTTGGCTTTTCCCGAAAGATTGCCAGATTTTTCCGATGATGACGGCCGGCAGCGAGGAATTCGCGCCCTGTTTGCTGAGACTGCCGATTTCCTCATTGTCAAAAAGGCAGACCAGGTTGACGCGGTCGGCGTTCCGGCTGTTGATCAGCCCATAGATCAACGCGCAGACTGAGGTGATATCATCCAGTCTCGGCGCAGAGATGAATTCGCCGTTGATGCCGACGCACTCGGGCTGTTCTGTATTGTAAATGCACAGGTCATAATCCAGAATATCGTGAGGGTTTACATCCAGTTCAGCGGCCAGTATTTCCATGAAGGTTGTATTTTTGTTCAATGGAAAAGCATCCCCGAATAAATTGCCGGTCTGGTTGTCGGTCATTCCGATGATGGGAAGCAGATGCTTCTGGTTGTCAATGGGAGCGCCGTTTTCGTTCACGCCCCGATTCATATGGATGGCCAGATTTGGCAGATACAGGATTGGACGCCTGAAATCGATCAGACGGACATCCGGACGGTCATAGCGTTCTCCCCGCAGAACCACTTTTCCCGCCAGAGAAAGCGGTCGGTCGAAAAAGGTATTTAAAATGGGTCCGCCGTAAACCTCGGTATTTAACTGCATGTATCCGTGGGAAAAGATTTCCGGGTTCGGTTTGATCTTGATTGCCGGGAAATCCGTGTGTGCTCCGGCGATATGGATGCCGTTCGAGGGATTACATTCCCTGCCTATGGTAAAAGCATACAGCGTCGTATCAAACGGGCAGCAGAAATAGCGGCCGCCTTTCTCAAGCTGCCAAGTATCTTTTAATTTTAATTCCGTAAAACCGGCATCGATGAGAACCTTCCGGCTGTGAGCAGCTACATGAAAAGCGGAGACGCCGCCGGATAAATATTGAAAAAGCGGTTCGATTTCAGGGGCTGTTTTTTGCATGATGATTCTCCATTCTGTATTTTGTTATCGGTTGAATACCTTTTGATCCATTCGGGCGTTCCGAAGCAAAGCCCGGCATGCTGCCCAGTCCGTCGATTGCAATGGCGTCGTGTCCGCTGCGGAACATGATAGATGTAAAATCGTATTTCATAGCATAGGGGTCTCCATTTAAAAAGAAATTTTCAACGCTCTTATCTTAGCACAACAAGAAGAGATAAAAAATAAGTTTGGAGAAATTTGTTGTAAATAATGAAGATGCGAGAGGTGTTAGTTCGCTTCAACTCGATTTTGACACGGCTTAAACTGGATGGCAGTCCGGAAGTAATTCCTATGTACTCATATGAGATGCCATTGCGTTTGACTGGATTGGGTATGTTTTTAATTGGTAAAGAAGAACGTATTGTGGAGTTGGTACCTACTGCCAGATCTGCGTTTCAGGTTTTGGAGGGTATACTTATTTACTGAAGATTCTATTTCGGAAAATATTAAATTTATCCGGATGGATTACTATTCCGTTTATCTTGTGAGATGTTAGCTGTTTCCAGTGAATTGTATGTTATGAGGTTTAGGCAATGTATAGAAAATGCTTTGCAAATATTTGCAACTGGAATATAATAAAGAAATATTAGTAGAGGAAAGATTCGATTTTATGCTGCAGTTAGGTTTTCGCGGAATTTGGTGTGGAGGGAAGAATGAAGGAATTATATGCTGATGGCGGATTTTTCCAATATATGGTAGTATTCGTTATAAATTTGGGGAAGAAAGAGATAATGGGATTAATAAATGTTTGAAATTATAGACGGGGATTTCAAAAATAGTAAATACAGCGATGAAGAATATCTGAATAATTGGCCAATGCTCTATATTCTTGAAAATGGAAAGGAAGCATATATTGGTGAGTCTAACCATGTTAAGACAAGAATGTTTCAACATGCAGCCAGTGATGAAAAAAGAATTTTTGAAAAAGTTCATTTTATTTACTCGAAGATGTTTAATCAGTCAGTTACTTTCGACTATGAATCCAAGTTGATTCAATACATTGTGGCGGACGAATTATTTCAGGTGACAAATAAGAATTCGGGGATTGCTGATAAAAAATATTATCAGAAAAAAGAATATGATGAAAAATTTGAAATCCTTTGGAGAAAATTGCAAAAAGAAAAGCTGGTGAAGCATTCTTTAGAGGAAATTGAGAACTCAGATTTATTTAAATACTCGCCATACAAAGAGTTAAATGACAGTCAGAGAAAAGCTGTTGAAGACATTCTGAAAAAAATGAAGGATGGTGCGGTTAATCGGATTGTGGTTAATGGGATGCCTGGCAGCGGTAAGACGATTGTGGCTGTATATTTAATGAAATATCTGACGGACAGTGAAGAATTTAACGGTAAGCAGATTGGATTTGTTGTGCCGCAGACTTCGTTGCGAAAGACGATGAAAGTGATTTTTAAGAGCATTTATGGTTTGTCACCATCGCAGGTTTTGTCACCATCGGATGTCACCAGAAAACATTATGATATTTTGCTTGCAGATGAAGCACATAGGTTGCATCAATATAAAAATATTTCATATATGGGTTCATTTAAGAAGAATTGTGAGAAACTTGGATTGACAACAGAGGCGGATGAATTAGATTGGGTTTTACATCAAACCGATTGCGCAGTGTTATTTTACGATTGTATGCAGGTGGTGGGACCGTCTGGAATTGATTTTGACCGCTTTAACAAGAAGTTGGAGTATTCATTAACTAATCGTATGATAGCTTACTTTACGCTGACGACACAGATGCGTGTGCAGGGCGGAAATGATTATATAGATTTTTTAAATAATATTTTTTCTGGAAATTGTACAAAAAAGTATAAATCAGATAATTATGATTTAAGATTATATACAGATTTTCCGGCATTCGAAAGAGATATGTATGAAAAGGAATCAGAGGTTGGACTGACAAGAATGCTGGCAGGATATGCCTGGCCTTGGATTAGTAAAAAAGATCAGACAGCAAGAGATATTGAAATACAAAATGTTAAGCGTATGTGGAATCACTGTACGGAAGGTTGGGTTCATACGAAGGAAGCGATTGATGAGATTGGATGTATCCATTCCATTCAGGGTTATGATTTGAATTATGCCTTTGTTATTTTCGGAAAAGATATCGGTTGGGATAAGGTTGCAGGCGAAATCATTGTTCGACCGGAGAATTACTATGATCAGAATGGCAAGAGGACGGCGGAGTATGGTGATTTGTTAGAATATATAAAAAATATCTATTATGTTTTGATGACCCGAGGAATAAAAGGGACATATTTATATATATGTGATGATGATTTGAGAGAATATCTGAGCGATTATATTGAGGGAGTTTAGAAAATGAAGCGGGAAACGATAAATAGGATCAGACAATTTACGGTGGATCGTGACTGGGATCAATTTCACTCGCCGGCCAACCTGGCAAAATCCATTGTGATAGAAGCGGCAGAGCTATTGGAATGCTTCCAATGGTCAGAGGATGAATATGATCTGCAACATATCAAAGAGGAACTGGCGGATGTTTTGGTATATAGCCAAAATCTTTTGGATAAGCTCGGACTAGACGCTGATGATATTGTAAATATGAAGATGTCGCAGAATGAAGCAAAATATCCGGCGGAAAAAGCGAAGGGGAAAAGTGATAAGTACGATAGATTATAGAGCAGATGCATGAGTTCGGAATGCATATGTTTCTGTTCTGTGGCGTTTGATATATCAAAAAATAGAAAGAGAATTGGCCAATATCTGAAAGTGATTCTAAAAATATCTTGAAATAAATATACTAATAATATATAATATATACAAATAGGAACCTGTGGCATATCATGTAAATTACAGGGGAGGAATGGGAAAGGTGCCATATATTGGTAACCGTATGTCTGTGAATGCAAAGCTTGCTCATGATCGTGGATTATTGCCGGTTTCTTCCATTGGGCGAAAGGAACTTGACCAATGCGGCTTTTCATATTCTGTAGGCTTTTTTCGTTGGCTTTGTAAGAAGCGCTATATTTTTCCGAGGGAATTTCATCATACAGGAGCGTCAAAGAGAATGACAGGTTTTTATTCTCCGGACAATATTAAGAATTTCTCTGAACGGGCTAATCTGCCTCTGTTATACGAATTGTACAGAAATAAACGGACATTTTGTGAAGCAGTAGAAGCTCTGGATTTGCGGTATTATAGAATGGAATGTATTCGAAGTGTCCTTGGGCTTGCCGGCGTCGGTTCGGTTATTATTTATGTGGTTTATTACAGAGGAATGTTTTATCTCTCCAAAAAGAAGAAACTTTTGAGGAAAAATATGTATACAGAACAGTATCGTATTCTTGCTGAATATAAAAAAGGTGACGCTGGCTGGAAAAATAGTCGCGGAAAGGAAATTGAACAATATATACTGGTTTTTGCGTCAAAAAAGAAAGAAGTCGGAGTTAGTCATTCTTTGGTAAATGTACAGGAATTCATAGGATGAAATCGTGATTTTATGAATGAAGCGGGAGTGTGGGAATGAAACCTGCGGTTTCCTCATATTTTGGCGAAACCCAAAAGTCATAAACAGGATCTTAAGCACTCCATTTATGACCTTTGGGCTCAGATAAATGACAGCGTTACAGCTGCCGGATATACTTAACATGAGCGGATTTGGGAAAGCGATGTAATTGTTTCTTTATACATCCTCAATCGCAGGTACTTCCTCCGCGAATGTTTCTTCTCCCAGTTCATTGATAGTTGTCCGTCCTGCCTTTCCATACTGATAGAGTTGGTCGAGGAATTCAATAGCGGCGCGTATTTTCGTTCGCAGGAGGTAGCCACCGGACTGTGTAGCCTGTGCGAGTGTGTTTGCGGACAGGTTCGGCGTCCATCCGTAGGCGCGACCATGGAAATCCTGAATTTTTATCAGAACTTCGTTGATTTCGTCCCTGGTCAGGGGCTGTAGCTGTTCGGCACTGTTCAGAAGATTCAGGACCGTGCGGATCGGTTCCGGTTGGTCCGGATAAACGGTTTCCAGATTTTCGTATTCATGTTTTCCTTCGATGACATCCTCCGCATAGGAGGCGCTGAGCGCGAACCAGGTAAAAGTGGCTTCCGGGCAGCGGTCGGGGAGAAGAAAATTGGCCATATTCTGATATGCTTTTAAGCGTGTTTTCTTGCCGAGACGTCCCATGAGCTCTGTCTCATCCACAAGGATGACCCAGCCGTGGTAGCCGAGCTGCTGGAACAGATGAGACATGAATTGAAAATAGTCCGTGCAATGTTTGGTCTTGCTGAAGTTCACATTATATTTTGCGGGTTGGCGGAAGATGCGCCGGTAAATTTTTTTCAACGCCGCATTTGCGATAAAGTCCCCTTCCATGTCCGCCTGAAGGATGAATTTTTCATCAGAGTCTTCTGTGTTGAGGTAGGAGCGGAGCAGGAAGTAGAGCTTGTCTGTCTCTAGCTGCTTGGCGGCGTAGAGCAGCATCTCGTTCGCCGCAGGACTGTTTGCGGAAATTTTGTCCAGCTCCTGCATAAATCCGGGCTGCTGCCGCCGGGGCAGGTATGTGTTCTGGATGACCTTCTGATAAAACAGGTAGAGCTTGTCCATAGGCGTTTCTTTGCTGAGCGAGACATAGGAAACCACCATGTTTTCAGTAGAGGCAAGATTGAAAATGGTGTTTAACAGATGTGTTTTGCCCTCGCCATATTTGCCGGCGATGATTTTTCCACCGGATTTCTGGTTTTCGCACAGTTGGCTGAGTTGTCCGTTGATCTCCCTCATGATTTTCGGGCGCGCATCGGAGAAGCAGGCGCCGACGGCGCGGGAGGGAATGCCGGACCGCAGCGCTTCGATCATATGCCGGGCTTCAAAATCAAATTCGTGGTTGCCGTATCTCTCATCCATTCTGTGTCACCCCCATAGCGTTCATAATCAGCTGCGCGATGCCGTAGCTGCCCGTGTGGGCCTGCGCGGCCAGTTCTCTTGCGTTTTCTGTATTAAGCGGTGCCATTTCCGTATTTTGCCTGCGTATGGCGATGGCTTTTGATATGGCGACGATGACTTCGGGCGTGTATTCCTGAGCAGCCAGACGATCCAGATCGACCATGTCTGAAAAACGGTTGAAGCGTTCGCCGACGATCTCATTTTGAATGCGCATCCACAGAGCTTGATAGGATTTCAGACCGGCGTTTTCGTTGTCAAGCAGAATCCGGTCGAAAGCGTAAGCAAAGAAAACATGGTGCATGCTGTCGATATCATCGATCAGCTGCCGGATGCTTTCATAGGTGTCTTCACGCTTCATCTTTGTGTAATGGACAGCTTCCAGACTCGTGCGGTTGATCAGTATCTCCATATCGTCAATCGCGATAAAAAGACCGGGGAAACCGCCCATATGAATTACTTCCGCAAGCGAGCGCAACATATTTCTCGCGTTATACTTTGTGATTTTGGACGGGTAAAAACCAAGTGCCCGAAGCTGTGTGATTTTTATCGTGCGGTCGCTATTCAGCCAGGCGAGCAGTAATTCCTTGTTTTGTTCTTCGAGAATCGGGTAGCCGAGAATGCTGCCGGTGAGCATGCTGCAGGCCAGTGCAAAGTTGTTGTCCAGAAGAGGGTTATCAAGAAAAAGGCTGCGCAGTTGTGAGCGGATTTCCCGTCTGGTCACGGGATCCCCGGCGCCGTTCTGTGAGAGATAATCGATGAATTTCATTCCTTCCGGAATCTCCGCGGGATCATAACCCATTTCACGGATGACGCACAGGCTGGCTGCTTTCAGACAGTCCATGATGTCGCACTGTCTCAGAATCTCTACATAGATGTCCCTGAAATCATGCATCCAGATATCTTTTGCGGAGAAGCTGACAGTTTTGAAATGCTCTTCCTGAGCGAGTTGGGTCATCAGCCGAAGAAAGTGGGTTTTTCCGCTGCCGGGACGGCCGGTGATGAATTTTATTTTGCTTCCGCCGTTGGGAATATATTCCTGAAGATATTTTTCTTTCCAGAAACTGGTCAGGAAGTCTATTCCGCAGGAAAGGTCTGCCGCAGCGGCATGTTTTTCAAAATCAGACATTTTTTGCCCTCTCTAATCTTTCATAAACCGGATGGTTGCAAGGAACTGCTCTTTTCCGTTTGCATCAAGGATACGGACAGCTTTTTTATTGTTGCGCGCCGGACCGAAGTCAAAACGACGGCCGGTTTTCGTCTCATTCATTCCGTTCACAAATTCCGTATAGAGACGCGCAATATCAAAGGAAAAGTTCTGCAGATTGTAATCTCTGCGGAAACGGCTCATCGGTGTCATTAATTTATACAGTGTTGTAAGATACATGTCGGTTCCGGTCTGCCGGTTTTGCTTTACAATTGCCAGATCGTAGGCTTCGGCCAGTTCTCCGACAAAGCTCTGTGCGTTAAAATGAGCTTTTTGCAGTTTTTCCTGTCCGGCTTTTACCGTGTTCACAAGGCTGGAAGGGCGCATACACTGGATACGCTTCTTATCCATATAGACATCCTGATTTTCCACGTCCAGACGGATACGGTAGGGAAACATCTCATAGACGGGGAATTCGCCCTGCACATCCAGTTCTGTCTCATGGCAGATATCCAGCATCTGGGAGGCAAAATCGCCGCTCTCAAAATAGCTTCGGCTGTCAAATGCATTGACCTTCGCCTGAAGGCGTTCAATGGTTTCCGCCAGTATGGCGGTTGTCTGCGCGAGATTGTCAAGATCGCGGGACAGATATTTGAGAGCGCCGCTTTCAGTTTCTTTTGTAATTTTTTTGGAAAGGTTTTGGAGGGAGGCGATATTGTCCTTTGCTGTTTTTTCATCGGGAAGCAGTGTTTGATAGAGATCTTCGTAATTCATATGGATACATCCTTTTGTTGGGGTTTTGTTAATGGTTGAGTGTCTGCTAATGTCGAATAGTGGCTTCTGAGGAAAATTATATAAGAAATGTGCGCAGATTTCAACTGAATGTATCATAAAAATGAAAGTTGTGTTATCATAATGCTGTTGGTTTTTTTGTTTTGGAAGGTTTAAAGTTATGGAATGGACCGCAAACGCTTTATTCATGATCCAATCCGGTATAAGCCGGGGAATCGCTGCGCGGCGGGAAGGAGACGGCTTATGACGCAGACATCCTATCAATGGCAGGAAGAATGCCTGGCGCGATGGATTGACTCTGGCGGGAGAGGCATGGTGCAGGCCGTCACCGGCTCTGGAAAGACAAGGCTTGCCCTCTGTGCGATTGATACTCTTGAGAGGAAAATAGGGCGTGGCGTGATGGTGAAGATCGTGGTTCCGACGAGTGCGTTGATGCACCAATGGGAAAAGGAGCTTCGGATTCATCTGGCGGCAGGGAATAATGATTCAGACAGAGCGGGAACTTTTTTTCCTGCGAGCGGGGACTGTGCTGCAGCCGGAGAACATGCCGACGGGAAAGACGTGAGAAATAAGATTAGTCTGAGAGGCGGCGGTTGCAAAGGTTCGACAGACCGGAAGTATATGATTTACGTGGTCAACTCCGCGCGTTATGAGCTGGCGCGTCAGATTTTGGCGCAGTTAAACAGCGGAGAGGCTGTTTTATTGATCGCGGATGAGTGTCATCATTATGCGAGTGGAGAGAATCAGCTTATTTTTGAATTCCTGACCCGGATAGATCCGGCAAAAGCTGATTATTATTCGCTCGGGCTTTCGGCCACGCTGCCATCCGGACAGGATGGGCAGGTGCTTGCGGATGCATTAGGCCCGCGTATTTATTCTTATGGCATGCATATGGCTGCCATGATGAAAACCGTCTGCCCTTTTGATATTTTTCATATAGCACTGTCTTTCCGGCAGGATGAGCGGGAAGAGTACGATGATCTTACGGAACGGATACAGAAATGCTACACGCAGCTGAGAAGAGAGGTTCCGTCGTTGGGAGGATTGAATCAGAAAGAACGTTTTGAGGAGCTTCGCAGGCTCAGCGTTGGAAAAGATAAAAAAATTGCAAAATATGCCCTGAACTATATGAATTTTACCTATAAAAGAAAGAGTCTGGTCTGTCTGGCCTCCGCCCGCATTTCCTGCGCGGAAGAACTGGTTCGGAGACTTGACCCGTCAGAGAAAATCCTGATTTTCGGCGAACGCATTGCTCAGGCGGAGGAACTGTACCGGGTGTTGTACCGGCATAATCCGGGACGTGTTGGGCGTTGTCATTCCAAAATGGGAGAGCAGGCGAACCGGAATAACCTGGAGCGGTTTCGCACGGGAGAATTCAGGATACTTATTACCTGCAAATCATTGGACGAGGGTGTCGACATTCCGGACGCCTCCGTGGGGATTATTTTGTCCGGAACTGCGGCACAGCGGCAGAGGACGCAGCGGCTGGGTCGGATTATTCGAAGAAAAGAAGGAAAGGAACGCGCTGCCCTCTACTATCTGCATATAGAAGAAACATCTGAGGATATTATGTATCTGCCGGATGCGGGAGAAAATCGTCTGGTGGAGCTTCGTTACGAACCGAACTGCCGGAATTTTCAAAACCCTGACTATGACAGGGCGGCCATGCTGGTGCTGGATGATATGCGAAGGGAGGAACGCAGAATATTGCGGGAGGCAACGCGTTGCCTGGACTGCGGGCGCGTCCGCGGCGACTGGATGGCGGAACCGGAAGAGCTTCAGAGAAGAATTGACGGCGCTTCTACAGTCGAAGAGCACAATTACCGGATCTGCATGAAACGAGTGGCGGCTCAGAGAACTGTTGAATATTGAATGCGATTAGATTAAAGAAGATTTATGGAAGCTGAACTGAAATTATTGCTGGCGCAGCCGTTCGTGTGTGAAGTACCTGCTGAGCATATCTGTCGCAGGCGACACTTTATTTTTGTGCTGTCGGGAAAACAGACCGGCAGAAAGGTCGGATTATTTTCGAAAAGGCTGTACTAGTATGGGAGGATAGATTATGCAGTATAAGTGTGTCAATGAGTTGGATAAGTTTGATTTCGGAGAGGCGACCGTGCTTGCGCTGAGCCTGACCGGCGATACATGGTATATGGAACTGTCAGGCGGCATTGCCAAATATAACAATCCCTGCAACACAAAGTATGTAGACTGTTATATTGCGGCCACGCAGATTCGCATGAAAAACCCGGCAATCAGCCGTTTCTTTCTGGAGGGACCGAAGTATTATGACGCGAACGATGTTCTTCTGGAAGAAGTGCCGGATCGGGATATTCAGGCAGAAGCATATGAAGAGACACTGAAACAACTGGTTTCCGGCGAGGTATATACATTTCGGGATAAGGACAGCGCCGGGGGAAATGGCAGGAACTGTGAAATCGCGATTGATGTGGGAGATGATACCTATTGGCTGGAGATAGCGTATGAAAAAATCATTTTAGAGTGGGATCGTTTTCAGAACAGAGTTGATGCAGATTAGAGGAACGGCACATGGTACGTTTGCTGGCAAAATTAGTAATAAAAAATTCGGAGGATATTTCTGCGCCGGAGGTGAGGCAGGCGTATGGCATGCTCTGTGGCATAGTGGGAGTCTGTCTCAATATTCTCCTGTTTGTCGGAAAGTTTCTGGCGGGAACGCTCAGCAGATCGGTGTCGATCACAGCGGATGCCTTTAATAACCTGTCGGATGCGGCATCTTCCGTTGTCATGCTGATCGGATTTAAAATGGCCGGGGCGGAGCCGGATCCGGGACATCCCTTCGGACATGGAAGGATTGAATATATATCCGGACTGATTGTCTCCGGCGCCATTTTGATCATGGCGTTCGAACTGGTCAAAAGTTCCGTGGAGAAGATCATAAACCCGGAAGAGGTAGAGTACAGCACGCTGGCGCTGGTTATATTGGTGATTTCGATTGCGGTAAAGCTGTACATGTGCTTTTATAACCGTTCCATCGGCAAAAAGGTGGATTCCGCGGCGATGCGAGCGACGGCTACGGACAGTCTGAGCGACAGTATTGCCACGTGCGTTGTGTTGATTGCCGCTATTATAGGAAAACTGACGGATCTGCAGATCGACGGTTACTGCGGTGTGCTGGTGGGTATATTTATTTTCATTGCCGGGATTACGGCGGCCAGAGACACGTTGAATCCGCTTCTGGGGCAGCCGCCGGAACCGGAATTTGTAGGAAAGATTAAGTCGCTGGTCATGGCGCATCCGGAAGTGCTCGGCATTCATGATATGATTGTGCATGATTACGGACCCGGCAGACAGATGGTCTCGCTTCATGCGGAGGTGCCGGCGGAGGGCGATATCCTGAAACTGCATGACGCGATTGATAATATAGAACATGAACTGAAACGGGAATTAAGATGTGACGCCGTGATCCATATGGATCCGGTTGTGACAATGGATGAACATGTTCAGGCTCTGAAGGAAAAGACGGTTTCGCTTGTTCATGCGATTGATTCGAAGATCGGTATTCATGATTTCCGTGTCGTTGCGGGTCCGACGCATGTAAACCTGATTTTTGACGTTCTGGTGCCGTTTAAATATCCGATGTCTGATCAGCAGTTGGAAAAGGCCATACAGGAGAAAGTCAGGGAAGGGTTGGGCGAAACATACTTCTGTGTGATTAATGTGGACAAAGGATATGTCGGGTCATGAGGGATTCTTCCACAGGCGGATGGTCTGCAGCAGTTTCTTTTTATCATCAGGATTCATTTCGGACAGTTCATCCATGATTTCCCGGTCAAGGGCGGTACTCTGATATTCGGAATCAATTGTCCCGATCAGAGCGTCCAGAGAAAGATTCAGCAGTTTGGCGTAATAGACCAGAATCCGCAGGGACATGGCGGTCCGGTTGTTTTCTACATTACTGATATAGCCCGGAGTTACTCGCAACGCGGAGGCGACTTCGGCCTGTGTCAGTTTTTTTTGAATTCGGAGTTCTTTCATTTTAGTTGCGAGATTTTCGTAATCATTCTGTGTCATGGGAGGAT
>JAJQFQ010000169.1 GCA_021201035.1 Clostridiales bacterium | reverse complement strand
AGACTTTATGCGGTCTGCAACTGATTTTTACTCTATGCAACTGTCAAACGTCCGCCACATGGAATCTCACCGCATTCCTTAGCTGAGATTATAATATACCAAATATCCACGATTGTCAACCAGACCGGCAAAATCTTTGCGTCCCTTTGACAATTCCGGGATTGTCATGCTAAGTTTATTTGTTGACAAAAAGAGAATTTTTCGATAAAGTATAATTATAGTGATTGATTACTATATGACAGATGTTTATGGAGATATAGCTCAGCTGGGAGAGCATCTGCTTGACGTGTAGAGGGTCGCAGGTTCGAGTCCTGTTATCTCCATAGAAAAACCGGGGCAAATCATCCCCGGTTTTTTAGTAAACACTTATGCGCTGCTGACGCAGCGTGCCGACATCTATGAAAGCCGATTGCTCCGCTCTGCGAGCTCCCGCAATCGCCGTCGGTACTCACAATCCGGGCTATCACCCTACTTGTTCGTACCGGTTTGGTCATCGAATATCCAGACATCTGGCCATGCAAGCATGTCCATCTGCCTGTCTATTCACGACACTTTCATAGTATATTAATCGTGTGCAGTTTGTCTATTTTTCATAAAACGTATAATGATGCCTGTTCAGCAGTTTCACCGCATGATCATAGGACTCCTGGTCATAAAACTCTACCTGCAGTACACCCTGCTGAAACTCCCGGTTATGAATGATGCCGATATTTTTGATACTGATGCCGTTCGTTGCCAGAATTGTCGCAATAGTCGCAATCCCGCCGGCCTCATCTATCAGGTCAAGGAAGAGCCTGTAAATCGGACGGAGTGCGCCGCGATTGATATTGAAGGAGTCGCGGTATTCCTTTGCGGAACTGAAGAAGTTCCGGATCTCAGACTGATCGCCGCGTGCAATGGTTTCCTTTGTCTCCTGAAACTTGTCTATATACGCATCGATCAATTCCAGAATCTGGTCTTTATTGGCGACGCAGATATTTTCCCACATGCAGGGATCAGATGATGCCACACGTGTGATGTCCTTGAAGCCGCCGGCTGCGATCGTCCGCAGGGTTTCGCTGTCATCGTCAAGTCCTTTGACTAAATTGACCAGCGTACAGGCGATGACGGTCGGAAGATGACTGATGGAACCCACGGAAAAATCATGTTTCTGATAATCAAGAACCAGAGGAATCGCACCGATACTTTTGATAAATGATTCGAATTCCATGACCTTTGAGTGGGAAACGGTCGGTGTCGGAGTCAAAACGTAATAAGCATTCTCCAGCATGTAGGGTGTGGAATTCTCATAACCGGTATATTCCGTGCCGCACATGGGATGTCCGCCGATGAAATGTTTTTCCAGTTCCGGATAATGATGTATATTTTCGTGTATTTTATTTTTGACACTCCCGACATCTGTCAGCAGCATGTTTGCGTGCAGAAGATCGGAGAGCTTTTGCACATAATCATTGTTGTCTAATACCGGTGCACACAGATAGATGTATTCACAATCCGAAAATGCGTCCGTCACGCCGTCGCAGGCTTCTGTGATAACGCCGTCTTCCAGTGCGGCCGCAAGTGTCTCTTCGCATGTATCGTATGCGATCAGCGGTATATCCGGATAAATGCGGTGAATGGTTTTTGCGACAGAGCCGCCGATATGTCCAAGACCGATAAAGCCGATTTTTTCTGGTTTCATATGAATCTCCATTCCGTCGCCGGTTTAGCGGCACAAATAATAATAACTGATAATATCACTATACTGATAATGCCGCAAAAAAGCAACTAAATATGATAATAATCTTTTTGCTCAAAAAAGTCAACGCTTTAAAGTGTAAAAGAAATGTATCATGTAAAGCTTATAAAAACATGTCATAATAGTCTTTTTTGCAAAAAATATCAGAGGAATATTATGGACAGAATGTATAAAAGAGTTGCAAAAACTCCTGAAGTTTAGTAGAATATAGCCATAGTGCGGTTCGAATATGTTGCACAATTTAGTATTGGAGGAATAGGATATGAAGATTTACACCACGGATAAGATCCGTAATGTTGCTGTACTTGGTCATGGCGGAGCCGGCAAGACGACGCTTGTAGAGGCGATGGCATACCTTGCGGGCGTGACAAGCCGTATGGGAAAGGTAACCGATGGCAACACCATCAGTGATTACGATAAAGAAGAGATCAAACGCGGATTTTCCATCAGCACATCCATCGTGCCGGTTGAGTGGGGTGATACGAAGATCAATCTTCTTGATACACCCGGATTTTTTGATTTTGTCGGTGAGGTTGAGGAGGCGGTGGCTGCGGCTGACGCGGCGATCATTGTGATCAACGGCAAATCCAGCGTTGAGGTCGGCACCCAGAAGGCATGGGAGATCTGTGAGAAGTACAATCTTCCCCGTCTGATCTGCGTGACCGGTATGGATGATGACAATGCCAGCTTCCGTCAGGTCGTACAGGATATGCAGGAACTGTACGGTAAGAAGATCGCTCCGTTCCATATCCCTCTTCGCGCGAATGAGAAGTTTATCGGTCTGATCAACCTGATCACGCAGGAGGCATATAAATGGGATCGCAACAGTAATACGGTTCCGACCGATGTGCCGGATTACTCCAGACCGAATATTGAGATTCTTCGAGAAGCACTTCTGGAGGCTGTTGCAGAGACAAGTGAAGAGTATATGGATCGTTATTTTGAGGGCGATGAGTTCTCTGAGAATGAGATTCGTCAGGCATTGTGTGTCAGTGTGCAGGACGGCTCCATCGTTCCGATTTCTGTCGCTTCCGGTATTGTGACTCACGGCGTGTTTACGCTGTTGGATGATATTGTAAAATATCTTCCGGGTCCGGACAAGAAACAGTGCAAGGCGATCAATATTAAATCAAACGAAGTTTATGATGCGGACTTTAACTTTGCAAAAGCAAAGAGTGCATATATTTTCAAGACAATCGTAGACCCTTTTATCGGAAAATATTCTATGATCAAAGTGACTTCCGGCGTTATCAAGACAGATGATGTCCTTTACAATGAAGAACACGGCATGGATGACAAGATCGGAAAGGTCTATGTACTCCGCGGCAATAAACTGGAAGAGGTTTCCGAGCTGCATGCCGGCGATATCGGCGCTTTGGCGAAGCTGAATAAAGTTGTCACGACAGACACGCTCTCGACGAAGGCGACGCCGCTGACTTTTGTAAAAACGGCGATTTCCAAACCGTATACATATATGGCTTACAAGCCGGTCAACAAGGCGGATGTGGATAAGGTGTCCCAGTCGCTGCAGAAGCTGATGCAGGAAGACCTGACCTTGAAAGTTGTCAACGACAGTGAGAATCGTCAGACTCTGCTTTACGGTATAGGCGACCAGCAGCTTGATGTTGTGGTCAGCAAGCTTGCCGAGAAATATAAAGTGCAGATTACACTGGAGAAACCGAAGGTTGCTTTCCGCGAGACCATCCGCAAGAAAGCAGACGTAGAGTCCAAATACAAAAAGCAGTCCGGCGGACATGGTCAGTACGGTCATGTAAAGATGACCTTTGAGCCGTCCAGAGATCTGGAGACACCGTATGTGTTTGAGCAGATCGTTGTCGGCGGCGCCGTTCCGAAGAATTACTTCCCGGCTGTAGAGAAGGGCGTGCAGGACGCTGTGACAAAGGGCCCGTTGGCCGGTTATCCGGTTGTCGGCGTGAAGGCTGTCCTTTATGACGGCTCCTATCATCCGGTAGATTCCTCCGAGATGGCGTTCAAGACCGCATCCATTCAGGCATTCAAGAAAGGCTTTATGGAGGCTTCACCGGTTCTGCTTGAGCCGATCTCATCCCTGAAGGTGGTTGTGCCGGACGCCTATACTGGCGATATCATGGGCGATCTGAACAAGCGCCGCGGACGCGTGCTCGGTATGAATCCGACAGACGGCGGCAAGCAGGAGATTGTCGCGGATATCCCGACTTCCGAGCTGTTCGGATATAATACAGACCTGCGCTCCATGACAGGCGGAAGCGGTACATATTCTTATGAGTTTGTCCGCTATGAGCAGGCGCCATCTGATATTCAGGAGAAGGAGATTGCGGCACGGGCGGAGGAGTAGGAGTCCGGAGCTGATAGTCACAGAGACAGGGTTGTCATTTATATAGATGAATGATATTTAAAACTGCATGAAATAAATCGGCATGGCGCTGTATGAATTACTTTTGCCATGCCGATTTTTTGCCGTATTCTTATGGTTGCTTTCGCCTTCATATTGTGCTAAACTTTTGAGAGTATCGTTAAATATATATGATACTTCATTCAATAATAGTTAGATAAAATATGGCATAATTTAAACATGGAGGATAGATATGGCAGAGTTATACAACCATAAAGTGGTAGAACCGAAATGGCAGAAGGTCTGGGATGATGAGAAGGCTTTTGCCGCGACAGACGATTATACAAAACCGAAATATTATGCGCTGGTAGAGTTCCCCTATCCGTCCGGACAGGGGTTCCATGTCGGACATCCGCGTCCGTACACCGCACTGGATATCGTTGCCAGAAAGCGCCGGATGCAGGGCTACAACGTGCTTTATCCGATGGGATGGGACGCGTTCGGACTGCCGACGGAGAACTACGCAATCAAAAATAAGATTCATCCGTCCGTTGTGACGGAGAAAAATGTAGAGCGTTTCAAGGGACAGCTTCATGCTTTGGGCTATTCCTTTGACTGGGATCGTGAGATCAATACGACGGATCCGGAGTATTATAAGTGGACCCAGTGGATCTTTTTACAGCTGTTTAAAAAGGGACTGGCTTATAAGAAGGAGATGCCGATCAACTGGTGCACCTCCTGCAAGGTCGGTCTGGCCAATGAGGAGGTTGTCAACGGTGTCTGCGAGCGCTGTGGGTCACCCGTGGTACGCAAGGTCAAGAGCGAATGGATGCTGAAGATCACGGACTACGCAGACAAACTGATCGACGGATTGGCGGATGTGGATTATATTGAGCGGGTCAAGGTTTCCCAGAAGAACTGGATCGGCCGTTCCACGGGAGCTGAGGTTGATTTCCCGATTAAAGGGAAAGAAGAGAAATTGCGCATTTATACAACGCGGGCAGATACTTTGTTTGGCGTAACCTACATGGTTGTTTCTCCGGAGCATCCGTATCTGGATAAATTTAAGGATGAGATCAGAAACTGGGATGAGATCACGGTTTACCGTGAGCAGGCGTCCAGAAAGTCTGATTTTGAACGGGCGGAGCTGGCAAAGGATAAAACAGGCGTTGCTATCGACGGCCTGACGGCGATTAATCCGGTAAATCAGAAGGAAGTGCCGATCTGGGTGTCGGATTATGTGTTGATGAGTTACGGAACAGGTGCGATCATGGCGGTTCCCGGTCACGACAGCAGAGACTGGGAGTTTGCGAAAAAGTTCGGATTACCGATCATTCAGGTAGTTGCGAAGAATGGCGAAGAGGTTGACATCAATGAGGCGGCCTTTACCGATGTGGCGACGGGCGTATTGGTAAACTCCGGCTTTCTGAACGGTCTGGAGGTGCGCGACGCGAAGAATAAAATGATCTCCTGGCTGGAGGAGCAGGGTATCGGTACGGCGAAGGTCAATTACAAGCTGCGCGACTGGGTTTTCTCCCGCCAGAGATACTGGGGTGAGCCGATCCCGATCGTAGAGTGTGAGAAATGCGGTTTTGTTCCCGTTGATGAGAGTGAGCTGCCGCTGCTTCTGCCTGAAGTAGAGAGCTACATGCCGACGGATAACGGAGAATCTCCGCTGGCGGCCATGACGGACTGGGTGAATACGACATGCCCCTGCTGCGGCGGCCCGGCAAAGTGTGAGACGGATACCATGCCCCAGTGGGCGGGCTCTTCCTGGTATTTCCTGCGCTATACAGATCCGAAGAATACCGAGGCGTTGGCGAGTAAGGAAGCTCTTGACTACTGGATGCCGGTAGACTGGTACAACGGCGGTATGGAGCACACGACGCTTCATCTGCTGTATTCCCGGTTCTGGCACAAGTTCCTCTACGATGAGGGGGTAGTTCCGTGTCCGGAGCCGTATCAGAAGCGGACGTCCCACGGCATGATCCTCGGTGAGAACGGTGAGAAGATGTCCAAATCACGCGGAAATGTCGTGAATCCGGATGATATCGTCCGGGAATACGGCGCGGATACACTGCGTACCTATGAGATGTTTATCGGAGCTTTCGATCTGGCGGCATCCTGGTCCGAAGATGGCGTAAAGGGTTGTCGGCGGTTTTTGGAGCGTGTCTGGAGACTGCAGGATATCGTAACGGAGGAAACTGGTTATTCGAAAGAACTCGAGACGAAGATGCATCAGACGATCAAAAAGGTGTCTTCAGATTTTGAGAATTTAAAATGCAATACGGCGATTGCTGCCATGATGGCTTTGCTGAATGATTTTTATGCGGCCGGTTCCGTTACAAGGGATGAGTTGAAAACACTCTTAATTCTACTGAATCCGGTAGCTCCGCATATCACGGAGGAGATCTGGAGCCTGATCGGCTGTGAAGGCAGACTGTATCAGCAGACATGGCCGGAGTTCGACGAAGCGAAGACAGTCGAGAACACGGTGGAGATTGCGGTTCAGATCAACGGAAAAATGCGCGCAACCATTGCCATCGGCAAGGATGATCCGAAGGATGAGGTCCTCGCGAAAGCGAAGGAAGCGGTTGCCGCTAAGCTGACAGGTACAATTGTAAAGGAAATCTATGTACCGGGGCGTATTGTAAATATCGTACAGAAATGAGTATCAGTTTTTTGCCGCGGCAGTCACAAAGTGACTGTCCCGGTATATATGAAGCCTCTGAATCATAATCAGAAACATACAGTGAGGATAGTTTATGCGGGTAGATTTATTTTCAATTGGGAATTTTACGGTTCATACTTATGGTCTGATGATCGCGATCGGAATCATTCTGGCTGTGATTGTCGGCATGAAACGGGCGCCGAAAAAAGAACTGGTCAGCGAGGAAGTGTTAAACATTGCCATCATCTGTGTGGTGTTCGGCTTCATCGGAGCCAAGATTCTGTTTGTGTTTGAGAACTTTCGGGAATTTCTCGAAAGTCCTCTGTCGGTGATCGGTTCGTCCGGATTTGTCGTTTACGGCGGGATTGTGATCGGCCTGCTCTGTGTTTTTATTTACTGCAGATTTATAAAAAAGGTCAGTTTTCTGCGGTATATTGATCTGATCTTTCCGGAACTTTCACTGGCGCAGGCATTTGGCCGGATCGGCTGCTTTTTCGCCGGTTGCTGCTACGGACATGAGACGAATGCCTGGTGGGGCGTTGTGTTTCCGGAGGGAAGCTTTGCACCGGCAGGTGTCGCGCTGATTCCGACACAGCTCCTTTCGTCGGCCGGAGATTTCGCGATCATGATCATACTGATGCTCTACAGCAGGAAGGCGAAAAAGGTGGGAGACGTATCCGCGCTCTATCTGCTGCTGTACGGAATCGGACGGTTCTGCATTGAGTTCCTGCGGGAGAATACGCAGGGATGGTTCGGCCCGCTCACGACAGCGCAGTTCACATCGGTACTTTTTGTCGCGGCATCGATCATCCTGTTTATCCGAAACCGCGTGTCCCGGCATTCGGAAAACTATGAGGAGAAGTTTCACTCCATCTGGCTGTAAATCTGTAAAAGCGAAATATCATTTCGTATTGGCACATACCGGATGATAAATGTGAAAAACAGATACACAGGATGATAATAGAAAATAGCGGGATTCCGATAAGGAATGTTATGATTCAGGCAAAGGTTGGCAGCGATGAGTGAGATAACATTAGAAAAAAACCTTACGGCGCAGATGAATGGAAAAAACAACTTATCTAATATCCGGCACGAAGATTTTCCCATGCTTCGGCAGACCGCATACGGCAGGCCTCTGGTTTATCTGGATAACGCCGCCACGACACAGCAGCCAGATTGTGTGATTCGTTGTATGAAGGACTATTTTGAAAATGGTCACTCCAATATCCACAGAGGGGCACATTATTTCAGTAATTCAGCTACGACCAAAGCGGAGGAAGTCAGAAGAAATATTGCGGATCTTTTGCATGCCGCTGAACCGGAAGAAATCATTTTTACGAGCGGCACGACGGAGTCCATTTCCCTTGCGGCCAACGGGCTTCGCTTTCAGCTCAAACCGGGGGACGCCATCATTTCCACACAGATGGAGCATCATTCCGATTTTGTCCCGTGGCAGCAGATCTGCCGTCAGACGGGCAGCACTTTTCTGACATGTCCGATGGATATGCACGGGGATCTTGACCTGAATTATCTGGAAGAGTTGCTGAAAAAGCATTCGGTATTTCTTGTGGCAGTAACACAGGTATCCAATGTGACCGGTGCGGTCAATCCCGTTCATGAGATTGTCCGTCTTTGTCACCGCTATGGTGCACGGGTGCTGATCGACGGTGCGCAGGGTGTCCGCCATGAACCATGTAATGTTGCGGAAATCGATTGTGATTTCTATGCGTTTTCAGCACATAAAATGATGGGGCCGACCGGTGTGGGCGTTCTCTACGGGAAGCGGGAGCTTTTGGAGTCGCTGGAGCCGCTTCGCTACGGCGGCGGCATGGTTGATATTGTGACGGAGCAGGAGACCAGCTACGGAGACATCCCGTTCCGCCTGGAGGGCGGTACGCCGAATATCGGAGGGATTATTGCCTTTAGCGAATGCATCCGATATTTGCAGGAAATCGGTTTAGAAGCGATTGCTGCGTATGAGGATTCTCTGATGGCGTATCTGGAACAGCGCCTGAAAGAGGTGAGAGGTATCCGTATCCTCTATCAGCCGGCCAAGCGCAGCGGCTGTATTTCTTTCGTGGGAGAGCGCTTCCACGCCTATGATATCGCCAGCTTTCTCGATAAGCAGGGCATTGCGGTACGCTCTGGAAACCTCTGTGCCCAACCGCTTCTGGCACAGGCGGGAGTGAGCAGCGTGGTAAGGATATCACCGGCTTTCTATAATACATATGAGGAGATTGACACCTGTATCGATGCGTTGGATAAAACCATTGGCCTGCTGGAGAAACTGGCGCCGAGCTGAAAAATCACAAATTTTCTTGCTGTTTTGTAGAATCAAGAGTATACTACTTATGAGTATACTCTTTTTTGTGGAGGCATCTTATATGATCGGAAGAGAACGGGAAATGGAACAACTTCAAAAACTCAGCGGCAGCGGCAGCTTTGAGTTCTTAGTCATGTACGGGCGAAGACGTGTCGGAAAAACTACTATCTTGCAGGAGTTTTCACGCGATCATGATGTTATTTTTTATTCCGCCCAGGAGAAAAATGACAGCCTGAATCTACAGGATTTTTCCAAATCGCTGCAACTGCATTTTGACAAACAGTTTATTGCGCCTTTCACATCGTGGGAGAATGCTCTTTCTTACATTACGAATAAAACCGTGGAAAGAAAAACAATTCTGATAATTGATGAGTTTCCGTTTATGGCGGGACCGAACCCTTCCATCAAGAGTATTTTTCAGCATGAAATTGACCATCACTGGAAGTATCTTAATTTACTTCTGATTTTATGCGGCTCGAGTGTGAGCTTCATGGTTAATGACGTTATGGGCTATAAAAGCCCTCTTTATGGTCGTGCGACCTCCTCTATGGAAGTTCAGCCTTTTGATTACTATGACAGCGCAAGATTTTTCTCCGGGTACTCGATCGAAGAGAAATTAATTGCATATGGTATTCTCGGCGGGATTCCCAGATATTTAAATGAATTTTCTGATAAACGTTCCATCCGTGAGAATCTTAAGCAGAAGATTTTGGAGAATGGCTCTTTTTTAAATGATGAGCCATTGATGTTTCTGCGAATGGAACTGCGGGAGCCGGTTATATATAACAGTATTCTGGAAGCTATTTCACGCGGTTATAACAAGGTGACGAAAATTGCGGACTGTATCCATGAAGATAAAAGTAAATGCAGCAAGTATATATCGACATTGCAGACAATTCGTCTGATAGAAAAACGGGTGCCCTGCGGCGAGCCGGAGAATGGGAAAAGAACAATCTATGCTTTGACAGATAACTTTTATCGCTTTTGGTATTTTTATATTTTTACGAACAAAAGCTATTATGAGCTATTGGGAGCGTCTGATGCTGCAGATGAGATAATGGATAACATATCAGATTTTATGGGGCTTGCTTTTGAAGATATTTGCAGGCAATATCTGATTCGGCAGGCAAAGCTTCGGAAGCTGCCGTTTGTTCCCGCTTATATCGGAAAATGGTGGGGGAATAACCCCGCTATCAGAGCGCAGGATGACATTGATTTGCTTGCACTTGATAAAAACAGGACAGAGGGGATCTTTTGCGAATGCAAATTTAAAAATCGTCCGATGCCGATGGAAGAATACGATGATTTGATCATAGCTGCGCAGGCGTTTCCGGATAGCATGAAGAAGCACTTTGTATTTATCAGTAAAAGCGGGTTTACTGCTCCTGTTCAGAGAAGAGCAACTGATGAAGGAACCGTACTTTTAACTGCGGAAGATTTATTTTTTCATGATTAGACTATGAAATTATCATTTGATTTTATTTTCCGATGGATGATTGAAATATTTTCGTAATAGCTTTGTAATGCTGCCTGGCACCGAGATGAATATGATCCCGTCTGACTGCTGAATGATATCAGATATCCGGCTTTAGAGCAAAAAGCAACGGCGTAGGAAAACCTGGAACAAAAAGAAGAATCAATCCAGAGCCTTGCCGGGCATATGGAATACTTCATATGTCGGGCAGGGTTCTGGAAAGGAACCTGAAAACGATGCGGTACAGGAATGTGCCCATCAGCAACAAAACCGATGTATGGAATGGCGGGGATGCGTCCACTGATAATTTCAGTCCAGGCCAATCCGAGGCCGGTTGGTAGTAATCTATAAAACAGGAGCTGTAGCCAGCAGGAATTTTTCCGTGGGGCATGACCCCGTTTGGGAGCTTGGCAGGCACTCGGTGTATGAACAGGTGGGACGAAGGAAGTGGGGACACGATCCATGTAGACACGGAAGGTTCACCATCATAGTGAAGCAGAGGTTTAATGGCTCTTATAAAGCGGAATAACTGGATGCTTTATAAAGTGCACTCTGAATCAGCTATTCAGTACAAGATACAATGACTGTTCATCACCATTGGTTCTGTTTTTGAGGTGATTAAATTTAGTCAAAGCCTGAAAAATCAACGATTTAGGGCTTGACAGAATAGGAAGGGAATGAATGTTTAATACGAGTTTTTACAGCTTGCATTGTTTTTCTGTTCTTGCACGGTTGCTGAACTACACAAAAGCAGCGGAGGTGTTGAATGTTACGCAGCCGGCTCTTAGCAAGATGATCCGCACACTGGAAAAGGAGCTTGGATTTGATCTGTTTATTCGAAATACGAGGAGTGTGAAGTTGACGGAAGCAGGCCAGTTCTTTTTGGAAAAAGCAGTTGGAATTATTAATGATATGGATCAAATCGTATATGATACCGACAAGATTGCCAGGGGACAGGAAGGAATCCTGAAAATTGGTTTTTTGCCGTACACATACTCAGAGATGATGCCGAAGATCGTTGTAAAGTATCATACAATGTATTCCTATGTTAATCTGACTCTGCTGGATGGAGATGAGTACTTAATTGAACCCAAATTAAAAAGAGGGGAACTGGATATTGCTTTGGTCTCAGACTGGGGAACTTCTTTTTCAGACGAATATGTCAAAAAAATAATCTATGAAGACGACTACTGTGCTGTGGTAAGTGTAGATAGTGAGTTGGCACAATACGATGCCATTTCTTTTGAAATGCTGAAAAATCAAAACTTCATTGTGTTGATGCCTGAAAAGGGGGAAAATATGTCGAATTATATTGCCACTAACAGGGTAATACAAACTTGTATTATGAATGGAATTTTTCCCAATATTATCAATAAATGTCAGGCTAACTCTTTGCTTGGTTTAAGTATTATGGCGGGAAGTGGAGAGGGAGTTGCGATCCTTGCCAGTCATATGGAAAAATTTGTCATGGACGATTATAATGTGAAATTTATACCGATTGTTGACATGAATCTTAAATTTCATGCCGTTGCTTGTTACAAAAAGAATAATCTGAATTCTTGTATTCAACCATTCCTGGAAGTGATAGATTCGCTCTGCTAGAAATAGCAGCACAGAATGGTAGAGTATTCGTAAAGAAAAGAACTGTAAAATAGCTCGAAACAATATGTTGAGAGTTATCTTACAGTTCTTTTTTTACGGGAATTATAAGAAAACAGTTTTAAAATGAAAGTTCAAGATTTGAATGACCCTGATAAATAATCAATGTCATGATGCCGGGGTCAAAACATGAACAAAAAATTAACAAAAAAAAGTTATCAATTGTTAAAAACGATGAATTTAATGAATTTCTCTTTTAAAAATCACGATGCTAAGATAGATACATAAATAAAATGCATTTTACTTAGAGCACGTTTACCAAACAGATTAAAGGAGAGAAAAGCATGAACAAAATTAATTTTGATTCGGAAAAATGTATTGGGTGTAAGATTTGCTACAAAGCATGTTTCATTGATGTAATTCGTTGGGATGAGGAGAATAAAAGACCATATGCAGCATATCCGGAAGATTGTGTTAACTGCTGTTACTGCATCGCAGAATGTCCAAGGGGAGCGGTTGATATCGATGTAGATTATAATTATATCCGTCAGTGGGAAGCGATTCCGGGAGATAGAAGAAAAAACCGAATAAATAAGTAGATATAGTCGTTTGAGACAGAAAGGATGAAACATATGAGTATTGAGAGTAAAGGAACCGTAAAAGAAACAGATGTACTGATCATTGGCCATGGACTTTCCGGACTTTCAAATGCATTGGCAATCAAGGAGAAAAATCCAGATTTGAATGTGCTGTTAGTTGATAAAGCATCTACCGGATATGCAGGAAAAGCAAACAAAGGTGGCAGCGTTTTGATTGATATTGCTCCGGATCATACTGCAGACGAGATCGTAGAGTGGCATGTTCGTAAATCCGGTGAATACTTAAACAATCAGAAACTCTATAAAAACTTTATTTCAGCCATGCCTGCCGTTATCGATAAAATGGAAGAGTGGGGGGGCACAGATAACGAGAGAAGATGATGGGGAACTTAGATTGATTCCATCTTTTCCAAAGGAATGTCCATGGGCACTGGTAATGATGGAATATGATTTCCTGATTAAATTTGCTGCAAGAGCGAAAAAGCTTGGATGTAAATTTATGGATAAAACAACTATTACAGATATCCTGACGGATGGAAATAAGGTAGTGGGAGCAGTTGGATTCAGCCTTTTGGATGGAGAAAAATTTATCTTCAAAGCAAAATCCATCGTTATTGCAAACGGAAATCAGGATTACCGTGGTATCAACATGTGGGATTGTGCACGTGGTGACGGTATTGCAGCAGCATTCCGTGCTGGTGCTGAGATGCGTAATGGTGAGTTTGGTACGTTTAGACAGGCAATGTACGTGGATGTACCGGATGTACCAATCACGGCAGAAGATCATATTTACAATGAAAAAGGTGAGTGGCTGTCACCGAAGTTCCGTCCATGGATTAATGATCCAAACTTTGATATGACAAAATTTTGGGGTACTATGATTTACGACTCTAACAATCAGATGTTTGTAGGCATGTACAAAGATGCTTTGGCAGGAAATGGTCCACACTACTTTAACGTATCTGAGTGGAAAGCACCGGAAAGATTATTTTCATTTTTTGCAAATCCGGAGTTTGCAAAACGCCCGAAATACATTAAATGGACAGGTATTTTCCAAGATAAGATTCAGAAAGGATTAGTTAATAATAAGGGAACGATGATTCCTATAACAGCTGGTTTGATTGGTGAGCAGTCTCCGATCAGGGTAGATGAGGACTTCCGCACCTCTATCGAGGGATTATGGGCAGTCGGCGATTCCTGCTATAATGGATCCAGCGTACCGGGAGCAGTGCCGGCACCACCAGCCAGATTACGTGGATCAGGACTTGCATTTGCAGCATACTCTGCAATGGCAGCAGCTCAAAGTATCGTAGCATTTTCAGCAAAAGAAGGAAGTATCAACGAGGCACAGGCGGATCAGTATATTCATGATTTTATGGCTCCGGCAGAGCGTCATGCCGGAATCAATCCGAACGAAATTATGTCCAATATTCGTGCAATCATGGCCTCCATGAAATACACCGGTTCTCCGACAGAAGAGATCATGAAAGAGGGTATGGAACTCGTTCAGAAAGAAAAAGCAAAACTGGATCAGGTATACGCAAAAGACTGGCATTATCTGTCTGCTGCAAACGAGGCTCGTAGTTTTGTTCTGTGTGCTGAGATGCATTTTACAACAGCACAATTACGTAAAGAGACAAGAGGCTGGTTTATGAGAGATGATTATCCGGAACGTGATGATAAGAACTTCTTGAAATATATCAATTTCCAGAAAGAGGGAGATGGCATGAGAACATGGATGTCCGATGTACCAATCGCAGAGTATCCATATCAGCCGGAATAATTAGCCTGCAAATAAAAAGTCAAGAGGAAAATGGGATTTTTTGAATAAATTGT
>JAJQFQ010000215.1 GCA_021201035.1 Clostridiales bacterium | reverse complement strand
AAAAATGAAATCATATTTTATCAGGAGGATATTTCGACGGTTGATTTAGGCTCCCTGGACGGGATGGATGAGGTGACGCATATTTTCCATATGGCCTCTCTGGCCTCCCCCGTGTCGTACCGTCTGGATCCGCTGGCGACCATGGATGCCAATGTATGGGGATGCAGGAATCTTTTGGACTATGTGCACGGCGGACGGATAAGCACTTTCTGCTATTTTTCCAGCAGCGAGATTTACGGTTCGCCCGATGATGACCAGATACCTACGCGTGAGACGCAGTGGGGACAGGTGAGCTGTGTCGGTCCGAGGGCCTGTTACGATGAGGCAAAGCGTTTTTCCGAGACTTTATGTGAAGTTTATGCGAGAAAATATCAGGTTCCCTGTGTGATACTGCGGCCGTTCAATGTGTTCGGCCCGGGTATGAAATTAAATGACGGCAGGATCCCTGCGGACTGTGCGAAAGCAATTGTGCTCGGGCAGGATATACCGATCTATTCGGACGGAACGCCTACCCGGACATTTTGTTATGTCTCAGACGCGGTCACATGGATTCTGAAGGCGGCAGCCCATGGGGTATTTGATGTATTTAATATCGGTGCGGACGCACCGGAGCTGACGATTCTTCAATTTGCGGAGCTGTTTGCGCAGGTGGGGAGAGAAAAGATTGATTACCCGGGGCGCGTGACGTTCTGTACATCGGAGGATCCGGATTATCTGACGCATAATCCCCGGCGGCGCTGCCCGGATCTGACCCGTTCCCGAAAGATTCTGAATTTCGGACCGGTTTATTCTACTGAAGAGGGAATGGAGCGCTTTCTGGACTTTTTTCTGGAGTACAGAGATTCCCTCGAGGAGGAATGGGCATGGTAGTTACAGTAGTCGGACTGGGTTTTGTGGGTCTTACGGCGGCTCTCGGGTTTGCCGTGAAGGGACATGAAGTCTATGGTATAGAGAAGGATGATCTGAGAAGAGAACAGATTGCGGGCGGGCACATCCCTTTTTATGAGCCGGGGATGCAGGAGCAGCTGGAGCGGCAGCTGAACCGCAGGCTGTTCATTCGGGCGGATCAGCGCGGATGCGCAGAGAAAAGTGATTGTGTGTTATATTGTGTCGGCACACCGGTGGGAGAGGATGGCGGTGCAGATCTTGCTTATTTATTCGCTGGTTTAAAGGAAACGCTGTCGCTATTGCCGTCAGGGAAATCATGTTTTTCCGAAGACAATCACTATCCGGAGAAAGTACCGGTTCTGGTTATCAAATCGACAGTTCCGCCGGGAACGATGCGCGACCGTGTCCGTCCTTTTGTCTGCGCGGCGGGATTTGTACCCGGCCGGGATGTGGAACTGGCGAACAATCCTGAGTTCCTGCGCGAAGGCAAGTCCTGGGAGGATTTCATGCAGGCAGACCGTCTGGTGATCGGTGCTGAGACGGATCGTGGGTTTGAGACGGTCTCAGCGGTATATCGGGATTTTGACGCGCCGGCGGAGCGGGTCAGTCCCACAACAGCGGAGTTTATTAAATATCTCTCGAATTCGATGCTGGCTGCCATGATCAGTTATTCTAACGAGATGGCGAATGCCGCCGCGCAGATCGGTGATGTTGAGATCGGGCGCGCGTTTCATATCCTGCACCAGGACCGCCGATGGGAACAGAATACCATGTCTTCCTATGTCTATCCGGGCTGCGGGTACGGCGGTTATTGTCTGCCGAAGGATACGCAGGCAATGCTTTGTGCCGGAGAGCGGGCAGGAGCGGATATGCCGATTCTCGATGCGGTGATCCGGACAAATCAGAATATGCCGGAGATTCTGAGCGACCGCCTGCTGGCGGGAGCCGGATATGATGTCCGGATTGGAATCCTCGGGTTGGCGTTTAAACCGTTTACTGATGATGTGAGAGATACCCCGGCGGCGAAGCTGATTGCCTGTCTGAGGAAACGGGGCATTACAAGGATTCTGGCCTATGATCCGATGGCGGAGAGTGAGTTCCTGCGTCATTATAAGGATCTGGATGTGGAGTGCCCGGGCGACTTGAACCGATTGATTGCGGATTGTGACCGGCTTGCGATTCTCACTGCCTGGCCGGAATTTCGTGTATTTGCGGATTGGGAAAACGTGTGGGATTTCCGATACCTGCACTGAAAGAGTTGTTGGCTGTGATAGTCGACAGACAGGCAGATGGCTTTGTAAAATTATAGCGGGAGAGTACGGGTTATGATGATTTATGGCAGCGAAGAGATGATTTCGCGTCTTATTTCTATGAGAGAGACAGATGCTCATATTCATGAGGTATTGAATCATTGTGAGTATGTGTCAAATATTCAGACATTGCGGGGAAGCAATCTGAACGGTGAAATACTGGTTCTGGATTCGTCTGATACGGAGATATTGAAATTCCTGTTTCAAAACCACTGTACGGATGTTTGTTTCCCTGTATGCGGAACGATTCTGTCTGTCCGGGATCCGGATTCCGATCATATCCTGAATGAAAAATTAAAAAACTGTACGAACTGGAGATGGCATAAGGAGGCGAACCGTTTCCGCATGCTGCAGGGATACCTGCTCCGCAATCCGGTGACGCGCTCACTTCCGATTCATATACAGCTGGAACACACGTCCTATTGCAATGCGCGCTGTATCATGTGCGGACATGCGATTTACGGCAATACGGGTGCGATGCATATTTCAGACCGGATGATAGAGCGGATGCAGTCGCTTCTTCCTTCCTGCGAGGTGATGATCCTTCATGGCTATGGGGAACCGCTGATGACGCGCGGACTGGAAGATCTGCTGGAAATGTATCGGAGCTATGAGATTGAGGTTACGACAAACAGCAATCTCTCCTATTTGCCGGATAATCTGTTGAAACAGCTGATCTCGGTGATGGAGCATCTGCATATTTCCTGTGACGGTGTCACGAAGGAAGTGTATGAGGGCATACGCCCCGGCCTGAATTTTGATACATTTTTAAAAAATCTGGAAAAACTGCGGACACAGGCTCCGGATATGGATCTCACAATGGAAGCCGTGATCATGAGGCAGAATGTGGAACAGCTGCCGCAAATGGTTCAGTTTGCCCATGACTGGGGATGTTCCCAGATCAGCCTGAACCGTCTCGGGAGCCATCCGGTACTGAATAATGACAGGGACTGCCTGCACCATTATCCGAATCTTACTTCTGTTTATCTGAGACAGGCGGCGGAGCTTGGGGAACGGCTGGGGATTTCCGTTTGCTATCCGCGGGAATGGCTTCTGGATACCCCGTCGCCGGAGGTGGCGCAGCAGGAGCGGATTCGGGCGGGACAGCTGCCGTTTCAGGCGGAGCCGCTGTTTGTGCCGAAGGAGCAGAGGCGTATGGTCTATAACGCCGTGCCGCTTTCTGCTGATGATCCGGAGCTCAGACCGGGAATATACACCTGTGACGGGATGTGTGATTCTCTGTTGGGACGCACGAATATCGATCTGCAGGGAAACATTTATGTTTGCTGCATGAATACCATGAAAAAGACGGGAAACCTTTTCGAACTGGCAGATGATGAGCTGTATAATACGCCGGCGCAGGTGAAAATGAGAGAGATGTTTTATGCGGGGGAGGTTCCGGCGTACTGTGACCGGTGTTCTTATGTGATGAACCGGACACTGGCGCTGGCTTCTGTGAAGCAGAAATGAAACACATGCGATTTGAGATGAGACAGATGGAATTGACAACATATGATAGCAAAATGTAAGACCGTCTGTCGGCTGTTCCGGGTAGGCGAGTGGTATGATTCAGAGATACCCCTGCTGATTTTGCCGGCTTTATATATATTGATATTGACAAATGGCATATGGTCCGGACAGCAGCTTTGCGCGGTCGTGATGCTGACTGTGTTTGACTGCCTGTTTCTGGCATTCGGCTACCTGATCAATGATTATTCGGATCTGGAGGTTGACCGGCTGGCTGGAAAGAAAAAGGTCATGCACGCGATACCCCGGCAGGCAGCGTTTTTGATGGTTGTCCTGTCTGCAGCGGCGGGGTGTCTGTCCGTGCTGGTGATTTCCCACAGCGGATTCACGGTGCTCTGTTTGGCGCTTATTTATTTTTTCGGCGCATTCTATTCGGCGAGGCCGCTGCGCTTTAAGGAGCGGGGAATATGGGGATGGCTGGTATCGTCCACGGCGCAGCATTGTTTTCCTCTTTTCCTGATTCCGCTTTTGATGGGAGTTTCCGCAGATCTTTTTTTCTGGTTGTGGGTGTTGCTCGGTTTTTTTATCGGTGTGCGGTATATTCTGGTACACCAGTACATTGATGCGGAAAATGACCGGAAAACAGGTGTGATTACTTTTGCCCTGCGGCATCAGAAGCGGGCGGTTGTCCTGATCCGGGTTTCCTTTGCCGCGGAACTGGTATTATCAGCTGTCCTGATGTCAGAGATTTGCCGCAGGTATCATTGGACCGTGCTGTTTATTCCGGTATATCTGCTGCTTTTTACGGTTCGCTGGAGAGGAAGCTGTGCGGTATTCGGCCATGGCGGCCTGTATTCCTTTGACCAGATGCCGCTGGAGGATTTTTATAACAATTATCTGCCGCTTTTATTTGCGGTCATACTGTGCTGCCGCGATGTCAGATGGGGAATTTTTCTGGCGGCCTGGGCTGTTTTTCTTGCCGTACCGACGGTTCGGCGGCTGAGATTTCCCGCGCGCATCGTGAGCGACCGGATAAAAATGAGGAGAAAGAGGATACGAAATGAAGGATAATCTGTTCAGTGCTGTCTATGATATCGAGAAGATATTGTTCGGGGACAGCGATAAAAAGGGCATGCGCGAGGAGGTCAGGCAGTGTATACAGGAGCACAGGGCGCCTCTCGGACCGAAATACATGATGATGAAGATCACGAACCGGTGCAATTCAAACTGCGCGTACTGTTCTCATGCGTACTCCAATCAGGATGAGAAAAAAATGATATCAGTCTGGAAAAGCTTCTGGATGTCATACATGAAGCGGGAGAGATGAATGTGACAGCGGTTTCCATCAACGGAGGAGAACCGCTGGTTCGCGATGATATAGAACAGATTGTTGAGGCGCTGATTGCGGAAGGGATTACGCCGGTACTGATGACGAACGGTCTGCTGCTGCCCAAACGATGGGATTCTCTCGGGAAAGCAGGACTCCGGTATATCATCATGTCTTTTGACTCCCTTGATCCGGAGACTTATAACAAACAGCGAGGAGCCGCTTTTTCCGACGCGATGGCGGGAATCGATGCCGCTGTCGCCATGAGGGAGAAATACGGCGATGCTCACATTCATATGACGGCAGTGCTCACGAAAAATAACGCGAAGGAATTGCCGGGATTTGTAGAATATATGACGAGCCGTGGGATTTATGTACAGATCAGTCCGTATCATCATTTCAATCCTTCTGTTCCGAATGATCTGCGGATTACGGATCCGGAGGAGATTTATACCCTGACAGGGACTTTGCTGCGGATGAAGCGGGAAGGCATGCTGATCGCGAATTCCGAAGGTTTTATCGCGCATCTGCCAGATTTCTTCCTGAAGGATCTGCGGGTTCCGACGGATTACCGCTGCCTGATCGGCTATACGAATGTTTTTATTGACGCATACATGAATGTACATTGCTGCTGGGACGGATATTATAAGCCGATCGGCAGTCTTCGGGAAAAGTCTCTGCGGGAGATCTGGAACAGTCAGGATTTTCAGGCGGCGCGGGAGCGGATGATGAACTGCGACTGCAGCGGCTGCTGGTACCTGTGTACCGGAGAGGTTACCATGTTTCTGCTGGATCAGGAGATGTGATGATGAGGGTACAAAAATGGATCAGAGTTTAAATATTTCCATTGTGACACCGACCAGCGGCCGGGTGAATCTGGTGGAGCGTCTGCTTGCGAGTCTTGTGCCGGAGCGGGAGAGTTATCCGTACGGTGAAACAGAGGTATTGGTAGTTAACAGCGGATCTGAGGAGGAAGCTGCCGCGATCCGGACACTCTGTGAGAAATATGATGCGAAGTTTTTCCCGGGCGAAGTCAGTGTCCGGAAAAAAAGGAATCTCGGGATTGAAAAGGCGCAGTATGAGGTCGTGCTGTTTCTGGATTCCGATGTCGCGGCGGAAAAAGGATTGCTGCGCTTTCACGCGGAGACATATTTAAAGGACAGAGAAGACTGCTCCGTAACAGGCGATTCAGATTTCTCACAGGGGAACCGTTCGGATTCTGAGAAGGAATCTCGCCTGGGCGGCGTATTCGGTCTGACACGGTTTGTGGGACATAAAAGCTGGTGGTGGAAGGTTGTAGAACAGACGACGTATCTGGATTCGTTTTCCTTTGCGGAGCGTTTCCCCTACAATGCATGGACGATCGGGAACAATGTCTCTTTCTACCGGCGGGTTTTACTGGAAGTGGGGATGTTTGAAGTCAATTTCCCGTTTCCGCTGGGCGGGGACGATCTGGATATGACTTACCGTATTACAAAAACCGGCTATCTGATCAAATCCTGTCCGCAGGCGGTTACGCTGCACTCAACAGAGACATGGAACCGGCCGAAGGCGATCTATGACCGCACGCGCCGGTGGGGGAGCATGGATTATTTTCTGGGCCAGAGGCATCCGGAGATTTTTACGGACTGTATTCCGAAGAGCGGGGCACTTTTTTTGTGTGTATTTATTGTGTTGGCCGTTCTGTCCGCTGTTTTCCGGAGTTGGACGCCGCTTCTGTGTGCGGTGATCTGGTTTGTCCTGCATGCTGTCATTTGCTGGATTTATGACTGTGCGCATAAGGAGGGAGGAAATCCTTTGTTTTATGCCATGGGGAAAGTCATTCGGGCCGCCTACCGGGGTTATTATATGCGGGCAGGGCTGCGGCATCGGGATGTCAGCTGTGTACATAAGGAAATGTCATTTTCGCTTGACCAGACGAAATTTATGCAGCGCAGGGAGATCGCAGTGTTTAAAATTTTTCTGATCACGTTTGTGCTGATGCTGGTGTGCCTGGGAATTTATAAGATTTTTTGATGGGAAAACATGTGATGGACGGAATCAGTATTGTAATTATATCGCGCGGACGGCAGAAGTTGTTGGAGGAGCTGTTTGAGTCCGTGCAGACCGCGCGGGAGAAAGCGGATTTTCCGACAGAAATCATTCTGGTGGACTCAAGCCTCGGGGATGACCGGGAAGCGGTGCGGCGTCTGGGCGAACGCTATCAGGTGAACTATTTTTATCAGGATATCACGGTATCGGCAAAACGAAATTACGGGGTGGCGCAGAGCAGCTATGAGGTTGTGCTGTTTCTGGATTCTGACTGTCTTGCCACACTGGATATACTGAAAAATTACGCGGAAATTTACCGGAATCATCCGGACGCCGCAGGCGCGGGCGGACCTCTTGAGTTTGTGGGCGAGGACACCTGGTTCTGGAAAGTAGTGGAAAAAACGCCGTATACGATTTTTTTCTCCGCGGCGAAGTGGGGAGAGACAATGAAGTGGTCGCCGACGGCGAATTTTTCTGTAAAAAAGGAGGCCTTTTTGTCGATCGGAGGCTTTGATGAGACCTTTCCGAAAGACCCCGGCGGGGAGGATGTGGATCTGGGATTGCGCCTGTCCCGGCTGGGTACGATTTACAGCGTGCCGGATGCGCTGGTCTATCACAGCAAGGCGACATGGAGCCCCGTAAAGGCCATGTTCCGGAGAGTGTTTCATTACGGAGCGGGAGAACTGTATCTGATGGAACGTTATCCGCAGATGGTCTGCAGCGGAATGCCGCGGCGGATTTGTATGATCGTTTGCGGAATGATTCTGTATCTGATACTCGGACTTTTGCTGAATCCATGGTTTTTCCTCGGCATCGTGCTGACGCCCGCGGCCGAATGTACGGTGACCTCCGTAGGGATCAACCGCTTTGCCTCTTATAAGGGAACTGCCTTTGGAAAACAATTTGCCGTGCAGCTGTTGCTTCTGTGGAATGAGATGGGATTTCTGCGGGAGTGTGTCCGGCGAAGGAAAATTCGTTATATGGAAAAACAATTGATTCATTTCAGACCGCAGATGGACGGTGTCTGCCAGCAGAATGTCATGACGGCATGGATATACAGCGGGTATTTGCTTGTCACGTTTCTGCTGGTGATTATGAGTCTGTTTTTCTGAGTGAGTGGATTGAATTCGGTACAAACACGTATCGGAAATCCGAAAAGCACATAGGAAGGAATTTACAAATCATGGATCAGCGCGTGATTGACGCTATAAAAAAAGATATTTTGATATCCCGTTTTATCAGGATGCCTGCGCGAAGGCGGGTATGCCGCTTTCGGAAGTATGCACGCAGGAACAGTTTTTAAAAATTCCGTTTACCGTGAAGGATGACCTGCGCAATACCTCTCCCTATGAGAGGACGCGAACGGATCCGAAGGATATTTTCGGTCTGTATTCCAGCAGCGGAACGACCGGAAAGAAAACGTTTTACATTCACAGTCGCGCTGACCATGAGAAGCAGGATGCTTACTCGCGGGAGTTTTTTACAAGAGCCGGCCTGAAAGCAGGCGATCTGGGCGCTATCTTCGGTCCCATAGAAAGTCCGATCATGGGGCACTGCATGATGTGGCAGTTTCATGCGATCAACGTGGGTGTGACATTGTGCCCGAGACCATCGCCGGAAAACATTCTGGATGTGATTACACAGCTTCCCGTGACGGACATCGCAACTCTCCCGCAGATTGCTTCCTTTCCGGCCGGACGTTCGGAATGGCGGGCGGCCGCGAAAAAATCAACGGTAAAACGCCTTCTTCTGGGAGGAGATTTCATCTCTGATGTGAGACGCAATGTGCTGGAAGAGGTCTGGGATGCCGAGGTTTTCAACTGCTTTGGTATGAGTGAAATTTTCGGCCCGATCGGTATTGACTGTCAGGAGAAGAATGGTTTTCACTATCACGACGAAGATATTTATCTGGAGATCGTCTCTCCGGAGACCGGTCTGCCCGTGTCGGAGGGGGAGATCGGCGTAGGCGTCTACACGACGCTGTGGGACAAGGGATTTCCTCTTCTTCGCTACTGGTCCGGCGATCTGCTGCGGCTGGTGCCAGAGCCGTGTACCTGCGGATGCGGTCTGCCGCGCTTTGATTACTTTGGCCGATATGATGATTGTGTCAAACTTCCCGATGGAAAATGGGTTTCGCCCAGACAGATGGAGGAGTTCACCTTGAAAGAGAAAATCCTGCACTGCCAGCTGCAGATTCAGCGGGATAAAAGCGCGCTGTTTGTGTACGATAAGGATGGTATTGCTCCGTCGGATCAGCTGCTTCGACAGATGCGGGATCTGCTGGAGGGGATAGAAGTGACGGCGAAACCCTTACCGCTGAGTGAGATAAACCTGCGCGGCCTAAAGCCCAAATACATGCTCGACACAAGGGGATAAAAGTCATAAAACAGATGCTTGCATCTGGGTTTATGACTTTGAGACCCGCCCAAAACATGAGGAGACATTTATACATGAACTATGAGATACTTGCTCCCGCCGGGAGTATTCCGGACCTGAAAATCATGCTGGAAGAACAGGCGGACGCCATCTACGTCGGCCTGAACGGATTTTCCTCCCGTCCGAGCAGCGCGGATTTTTCCGTGGAGCAGATCGGGGAAGCAATCTCGATTTGTCATGCGCAGGGTGTTCCGCTGTATGTGGCGATCAATGCAAACGTCGGCCAGGGACAGATGGACGAGCTGATCGAGCAGATCCTGCAGATTGACGCGATGGGTGCGGATGCGTTCATTCTGGCGGAGTTCGGACTGGTGCAGGCATTGTCCGGAAAATTAAAACATGCGGCGCTTCACGCGAGTACGCTGATGGGTGTATATAATATTGAGACCGTGCGTCTGCTGCAGAGTATGGGTGTGAGCAGGATTGTCCTGTATGCGAATCTGTATTTTGAAGAGATCGCTCAGATTATCCGCGCCGTGCCGGAGATGGAATATGAGCTGGTCGCGGAGGGCGGCACCTGTTTCAATGATATCTGCCGCTGTCATATTCCCCATGCGGAGCAGAACGGGGAACATATTTTATACTGCAGAAAAGAATTTCAGCTGTACCGGAAGGAAAAAACAGGTTCTGCAAAGCCTATTTCGGAACCGCCGACGCGGACTGCGGAGATTATAGGCCTGTACATGGCGATTGGCGTGAAATCCTATAAGGTAGAGGGCCGCACGGTTCCGGCGGCACAGCGGGTCCCCATGGTACGCGCACTTCGGGACGCCATCGGGCGATTTGGGGAACAGGACGGTGTACCGGGCACCCTGCATTACTTTTTCAGAGGGAATGCGAGATGAGGAAACCTGCGGAAGAGAAGAAAGGAAGACATGATGATCATTGCTTTGGAGAGCTACTCTGCTGAGGTTATGGCAGAGGTCTGCAAGGATGAAGCTGTCACAGGTGTTGTTTTGGGCGATCTGTTCTGCGATTACCGGATGTTTCCCTATGGCGGGGCGGAAATAACGGACTATATGCGGCAGCTGAAAGATAACGGAAAAAACGTGTATTATCAGACACCTCTGTATCTGACGGATGCTATTTTCGGGGAGGTTGTCCGGAAGCTGAATTTCTGGGATAGTCAGAGCCTGCTGGACGGAGTTCTATTGCAGGATGTTGGTCTGCTGAAGGTTCTCGGAGAGCGCGAAGGCTTCTCGCCGGCGCTGATCTGGAGCTATATGGGTGTGCCGAGAAGCGGGGCGCTGAATCTGCTGTATTACCGCTTCCTCCAGTCCCTTGCGCCGGTGATTGTTGCGACAGACCGGCCGGATCACAGCCGGATGATGCGGGAACACGGGATCAGAACGATACTTATATGCGGAAAAATTTCTTATTCAACGATCAACCGGCTCTGTTACTATACGTATGAAAGCGGGATATCCAAAACCGACTGTGCCCGGCAATGCCTGCGGGGAGAACTGCATATGGTGAATGAGACCTTCGGATTTGATATGTCGGTGGACGGTTATCTGCTCGGGAAAAAATATATATACGGTCGGCCGGAGGAGACTTCGGCGGAACAGGGTAAAACCGGGATGCCGCTCATCGTGTACGCGCCGGATGAGGCGGCTTGCAGGAGCAGAAGAGCAGAACTCATTCAACGGGGTGAGTGATTGACACGTGAAAAATAAGGCACGGAATTCTATGCGAGGAGAAACCGACCGTACTAACAGGGAGATATTTGTGATGAAAATATCAGTTGTGATACCGGTTTATAATGAAGAAAAGCACATCACGAGTTGTCTGGAGGCACTTCAAAATAACACGAGAAAAGCCGATGAGATTTTGCTGGCTGACGGCGGTTCCGAAGACCGGACGAGAGAACTGGCCGCGCGTTTTCCGGAGGTGACGATTCTGGATAATCCGAAACGGGCGGCGGCGGCCGGAAGGAATGTGGGAATCCGACGGGCGACGGGCAGTGTCATCGCGTTTACCGACGGGGACTGTATTGTACGGGAAAACTGGTTGGAAGAAATAGAAGCGGCTTTTCGCAAATACAGACCGGACGGGATCGGAGGAAAGATTGAGCCGGCCGATCCGGAAAACCAGTATGAGGAGTTCTGGAATACACTGGCATGGAAAGTCCTTATGAGCTTCGGGGACGAGGCCTATCAGGTAAAAAACCGTACGATGAATGATGCCTTTGTAACCGCCAATTGCGCTTATACAAGAAAGCTGCTGTATCGGCTGAAAGGATTTAATCTCTGGTTCGGCAATAACGCAGAGGATGTCGATCTCTCCTGGCGCGCGCTGGAAGCGGGGGCGAAGCTCTGGTATGTGCCGTCTGTTGAGATACAGGCGCACGGCGTGACGACGCCGGAGGGAATTCGGAATAAGAGCTTTCGAAACGGCGTTTCCAGCAGCAAGATTCAGAAAAAATACGGAAGTTTTGTTAATTATGATGTGAATATCTATAAACTGCTTTTGCAGCATTTGAAGGGAATCGTTCGTGACGAGGCGGATGCCGGGATTAACCTGATGGAGGTAACCTGTCATCTGCTGGGGAAGTATTATGGCAGTCTGAAAAACGGCGTGATCAATGTATAAAGCATACGATGAACAGGCAGACATGTCATGAAAGGGATGTGTCTGCCTGTTTTCTGATTGGTGTATTTTTGTAACCTGAAGTGTTTCGGGTATGAAATATTGTAATTGCTCAGATATCATCCTACTCCAGATTCAGCTTCCTTTTCAGGAAGAAGTTGCTGACCGCGAAGAACACGACACTGTAGATGGCGTTGACGATAATCTGCCGCACGTAATAGATGTTGCCTAACAACGAGGATCCGGTATATTCCGTATCATACAGGAGATCCGTAGTCGCGGAAGCGCTGTAATTAACGTTGTAACTATTGTTTAACATTTCATTCAGAAGTCCCTGCTCGGTCAGGCTGCTGATGACATTAACAATGATGACAATCACGATAAAAGTGACGACACTTAAGAATATCTTATTCTTTCTCGCGGAGCCCCCGATTGCCATAGAGGTATAAAACATCAGGATGAGCCGCACAAGGCTTAACAATACAGCGATGGCACACAGGACGATCGCAGCGCCGTCTTCCCAGAAAAAGCTGCTGAATTCTGCGAATATCCGCGACAGGCCATAGGAGAGGATGTCGCCCAGATTGCTGCACGTGAGAATCAACAGAGCGGAGACAACTAAAACGACGCCTGACAAAATCGTGTAGATGAAAGCGCTGATTGTCTTCGCGCAGATATGCATCCATGTGGGAATCGGCAGCGTGTGGGCCAGATAACCTTCACCGCCCGGCATACTGTTGTAAAAACGTTCAATGTTCATCAGTATGGTAATCAGGATCAGGGCCAGAACGACTATGACATATGCGATAACGAAAATAATCAGAGCGGTCTCGTTGCCGGAGGCCACGGATTCTGACCAGATGCTTCCGCGCAGCAGCAGTCCGGTGACGACGGCCACAGCCAGAACGGCGATATAGATAGCGCCGAGCAGACGGCTGAAGGATTTGAATTCGTACTTTAATAATTTCCCTAACATCTGAATACCTCCCTGAATAATTCATCCACCGATTTGTGTTCTGTTTCCCGGATATCGTCCACGCTCCGGTGGAACACCAGACTTCCCCTGTCGATAAATACGGCCTCGTCCAGTACCCGTTCGATATCCGCGATCAGGTGTGTGGAGATCAGTACGAGCGCGTCCTCGGAATAGTTCTGTATGATGGTGTTTAAAATGTAATCCCGTGCTGCCGGATCGACGCCGCCGATGGGCTCATCCAGAAAATAAATCTTTGCCTGACGGCTCATGGCGAGAATCAGCTGCACCTTCTCCTTATTGCCTTTGGAGAGCGTCTTCAGGCGGGCTGATTCAGAGATTCCCAGCTGTTCCAGCATGCTCTGTGCCTTTGCCGTATCAAAATCCGCATAAAAATCAGCAAACATCTGCACCAGCGACCGCACGTTCATCCATGTCGGCAGGTAATTTGCGTCCGGCAGGTAGGACACAAACGCTTTGCTCTCCGGTCCGGGTTCGAAGCCGTCCAGAAGAATCTCACCCTTTGTCGGCTGCAGCAGTCCGTTCGCAAGCTTTAAGAGCGTCGTCTTGCCGCTTCCGTTCGGTCCGAGGAGGCCGACGATCCTTCCGCTTTCCAGTGTGAGGTTAAAGTCGTTGAGTGCCAGTACATTCCCGTAATCTTTGCTTAATCCGCTGCACTGTAATCTACTGCTCATCCTCGCTCACCTCCTGTTCCTCCCTGATCAGGTCTAAAATCTCGTGCTGCTCAAAGCCCAGATGCGCCATCTGTTCCAGAAATGACCGGATGGCCTTTTTCGCTGTCTCTCGTTTCATACTCTGAATCCTCCCCTCGTCCTTGGTGACGAACCGTCCGCTGGTCCGCAGTGAATGTACCAGTCCCATACGCTCCAGCTCCGCCAGTGCGCGCTGCATCGTGTTTGGGTTGACCTCCGCCTCCTGCGCCAGTTCACGGACGGAAGCCAGTCTGCTTCCCGGCGGATAATCGCCGGTGGCGATGCGGTTCTGAATCTGCTCGACCAGCTGTATATAGATAGAGCGGTCATTTTCAAAATACCATGCCATATGCGCGTCCTCCTTGTTTTTGACGGCATTTTCGTAATGTCCGAATCGTCTGCACATAAAGTCCGGTTCATTGCGAAAAGTTGTACGGAATGCCGTGTGACTTGTATTATTGTACTACTTGATTAATACAATAATACGTACGGTTGGATTTGTCAAGTGCTTCAGGATAATTTTTACAGAATAAAAATCATCTTGCGTCAGAAAGAAGATCGTGGTATCTTATCATCAGGTGATGGCTACGGCAGAAGAACAGAATATTCCTGATAGCAGCAGTATCGCTGTCTGATTCTCAGACGGCAGATTTTTCTCTTTTGGTTCTTGTGATTCCATATCATGCAGGGAAAGGACGCAGACCGGGAGATTGCAAAGCTTTGGGAAAAAATGGCGGCCGGGGAACCACTGACGAAGGAAGACCTGGTTCCGCTTGCGCTTACGCCGCTGATGGGCGGAGCGATGGAGCAGAAAGAACGGGTTCTGGAATCTCTGGATATCCTTCGCCGGGCCAGAGATGGC
>JAJQFQ010000207.1 GCA_021201035.1 Clostridiales bacterium | reverse complement strand
ACTCGTATCGCAATTACCTATTAAACACATTCTTAATATAAACGTTTTTCATTTTTTTATACTTTTGACCCTGGTATCATCATTTCCGCATCTTCGGCTGGAAAATCAGGGATATCAGATAGCCGAAAATCAAAGCTGCGGAAACGCCCACCGCACAGGCAGTAAATCCGCCCATGAACAAGCCGAGAAATCCATTCTCATCTACCGCGGTTTTCATTCCCTGCCAGAGCACATTTCCGAAACCGAGCAAAGGAACGGACGCCCCGGCGCCCGCGAACCCGACAAAAGGCTCATAAATACCGACAGCGCCTAAAACCGTGCCTGTACAGACCAGCAGAACCATCACCCGGCCGGGCAGCATTTTTGTTTTATCAATCAGAATCTGAACGAGCGCGCAGATCACGCCTCCCACCCAGAATGCATTCCAATAATCCATAGTATCTCCTTCCTGCCTTTAACATTTTCATGCGAATTCTGATTCCTGTTCCGGAACCGACCATATGATAATTATAAAAACCGTTTGTATCACTCAAATCCTCCGGCGTCATCACGCCGTATCACATTCCAACACAACCGCATGCGCGATACCGGGCACATTTTCCCCTTCATTAAAACTGATTTTGGACAGAAGCGCTCCCGTCGGGACAAAGAGAACACGTTTCAGTTTACCGGAACACAGCATGGGCAGAAAATAAGCGCTCAGAGTTACGGCGGAACATCCGCAGCCGCTTCCGCCGGAACCGGTTCCCTGTGTTTCGTTATCAAAGATTTCAATTCCGCAGTCCGTATGATTCCCGGATATATCAATTCCTTTCTCATGCAGCATGTCAATGAGAATCTCACGTCCGACGTTTCCGAGATCGCCGGTAATAATTTTGTCGTAATCGTCCGCCGCTCTGTTAAAATCTTTCAGATGCGCTTCGATCACATCCATCGCCGCGGGAGCCATCGTCGCCCCCATGTTCATGGAATCCCGCACGCCGTAATCCAGAATTTTTCCGCTCGTTATGCCGGTGACCTTTACATAATATTCATTTGCCCATCGTCCGCTGACCGGATCCGTTTCATTTTCCGCAAATAATTTTCCCCGTGCGTTTCGCTCCTTCAATTCCTTCAGCGTTTTCTCTCCGGCAAGCAAAACTCCGCTGCCGGTAACCGTCCAGGTCGTCGACAAAGGCCTCTGATTGGCATATTCCAACGGGAAACGAAACTGCTTCTCCGCACTGGCAAAATGACTGGACGTTACTGCAGCGGCCAGATCGGCATACCCGGCGCTTACCGTCATCGCTGCCAGAGACAGCGCCAGACCCGCAGTAGAACAGGCGCCATACAAACCAAACAGGGGAATACCAAAGGACTGGAGCGCAAAAGAGGACGCCACCGACTGACCGAGCAGATCGCCGGCAAACAGATACCGGATATCATCCGGCTCGATGCCGCTCTTATCAATCAGCACCTCCATCGCTTTCTTCTGAAGAGCGCTCTCCGCAGCCTCCCAGTTACCACTGCCGAATTTATCATCCTCCCCGACAATGTCAAACATCTCTCCCAACGGACCTTTCCCTTCCTTTGTTCCGACGACAGAGCTGCTGCTGACGATACAGGGCGGTTGTGAAAAACACAAACTCTGTTTCCCAATCTGATCTGACATGAAATCTGATTCCTTTCTTCCTAAACATCTTTTTCCTGAAAATAGTATGTCGGAAAGCAAAAAATCTATTCATATATTTCCTGTTTTTCTATATATGGGTTCCAAAAACAGAACCTATATCTCCACATGTATTGAATTTATAATGTAAAAAATGGCATACAAACGGAAGGAGGGTACCATGATTAAATATGACAGGCTTTGGGAAACCATGGACGAAAAAGGTATCACCAAATATACCCTGACGCAAAAATATCAGATCAGTAAATCCCTTCTTCATCGGCTTCAAAATAATGAAGGTGTCAGTATGCACACCATCAATACACTCTGCCGTATTCTGAATTGCAAAATAGAGGATATCGCGACCTATTACGATGAAGATGATGAATCTTCGAAAATGTATTAATTCAACCGCTCAGACTTCTCTTCGAATATATAATTCTGCTTAACATCAAATGATTTGAGTGATAAAAAGATATGATACTACGGTTCCCAATGTCAGAAATACGGATGCAAGCATCCGATTTCTGACCTTTTGTCCCTTGTATCATCAAATCAGCATTTGCCAGACTTCCCGATTCATGCTACAATAGTCCAATGCAAAATCCGCAAAGAAATGAGAGGAATGATCATGAGTTATTTATACAGAACAAAAGGAACCTGCTCCACCCGCATCGAGGTAGAACTGGACGGAGATATTGTAAAAGAAGTAAAATTTACCGGCGGCTGCAACGGCAACCTGCAGGCAGTTTCCCGTCTGGTCGCCGGGCGCACCGTGGATGAGGTGGTAAATACGCTGTCCGGCATCCGCTGCGGCATGCGGCCGACCTCCTGCGGCGATCAGCTCTCCAAAGCGCTCCTCGCCGCATATGAAGAACAAGGCAACAACTAGACGTTCGGCAAATCCGCATATGAATCGCCATGTAACAGCAAACGGTTCGATAAATCCGCATATGACCTGTCCCGGAAAATGAAATCCGGCTCCGAAACGTCATATTACCGGCTCCGCTTAGATTTTTTCCCGCGCGGTACGGCAGGCTTTGTGTCCGTTTTCTTTTTCACATAGGCAATCGGTGTCTTTTTATTATCGTCAAAATAGACCATCTCGATTTCCAACCCGTCAATGACTTTGATAAACTCGCTGAACTTCCGATACCGGCCGTAGTTGCGCTCGTCAAAATCCGGGAATTTTTTTGTCAGAAGACGTCCCAGTTCGGACAGAAGCATCCGGCCGTCCTCATCGGAATTTTTATCCAGAATATCAAATATGTTTCTGCGAATCTTTGATAATTTCGTAATCGGAGATCCCTCCGGAGCGGAGTCCTCCTCAGCGGAAGCCGATTCCGCTCCTGCCGACTGCTCTTCCTCATCAGATATGGTATTCTTAAATAAAACATCCAGCACCTTAAACTCCTCACAGGAGCGGACAAAAGCCGCCGGCGTCTTGGACTCACCCATGCCGATGACGATCTTGCCTGCTTCGCGCAGGCGCATCGCCAGTCTCGTGAAGTCACTATCAGATGAAACGATGATAAAACCATCCACATTGTTCGAATACAGGATGTCCATCGCATCGATAATCATAGAAGAATCGGACGCGTTTTTCCCTGACGTGTAGCTGTACTGCTGCATCGGGATGATGGAATTATCCAGCAGGCATTCTTTCCATGTCTTCTTCTGGTGATCCGTCCAGTCTCCGTATGCCCTGCGCACGCTGACAACGCCGTAAGACTTCGCCTCATTCAGCATCACCGACAGGTATTTCGGTGATATATTATCCACATCAATTAAAAGTGCAAATTTATTTTCCTTTGCCATTATTCAACTCCGTCCTATAAGTATCTGACAGCCGTATCGTATACGAAATATCTTATATATCATAACATAAATCAGCCCTTATCTACAACCCCCCACAAGCCCTGATTTTAGCGAATTATCAAAAACAGAAGCCCCCATAAAATCCTGTCAGATTGCGTCAATTAGGGCCAAATCAGTAACACACTTTTTTGAAATATACGTTACCGTTTCTATGGCAAAGAGGTTTTCACTTGTTTAGGAGATCAGCGATTTGAACATCTTCACCCCCCGCATCTTTATCATAATTGTGTGTTTTTATGTATTTTATTCTTGAATCACTACACACTTTTGTGTATAATATAATCATAAAGGAGCTACATATGAAACCAAGAGATCAGGCCCTGAAAGACCTCGCGTCCTCTGGATATATTTTTAAAAGGCACGGTGGGAATCATGATATATATTTCAACCCCGAATCCAAAAGCATGATTCCACTGAAGCGGCATGATTTCAATGAAAACGACTTAAAATATATCCGAAAAGAAATCAAACAGAAACAAGGTGATGAGAAGGGAGTCCGGCTCCCTTCTCCAGAAAGGAGAACACCATGAAATACATTTACACTGCCATTCTCATTCCAGAAGAGAATGGTTCCGGCTTCTTTGCCAGAATCCCCGATCTTCCCGGATGCATTACCACCGGCAAAGACATTCCGGATGCTGTTGAACAGATCACTGACGCCGCATCTATCTGGCTCGTTGACTCCGAAGACGACCACCCGGAAGATATTCATTCACCTACTGTACAAAGCGAACTAGACCACCCGGATAATGCGATCCTTACGATGATTCAGGTTGACACCATTGCTTACCGTGCCTCCATTGATACCAGAGCTGTCAGAAAGAATGTTTCCCTCCCCGCGTGGATGGCTAATCTTGCTGACCAGCGCGGAATCAACTGCTCTCAGGTGCTCCAGGAAGGGCTCTTACAAAAGCTTGCTTAATCTCTCAGCGAGGAAAATACGGAGAATTCAGAAAATATGAAAATTGGAAAATATAAAGGCCTGTCTGTCAGACAGCCGGATCTCACGATTCGGGAAACAGAAATTGACCGGATATTAAAAAACAAACAGCGCGAAAATGCCATCGTCTTTCACATAGACAACCGCGCGGCAGACTGGGGAGATGAAGCTGTACTGGACTTAGATGCGGAATGTGGAGGGAAGCCGATTCCGAATGGCAGAAGCCGCCATTATCCGCTGCTTCTGGGTTCCCGCACCTTTGTCAGCGGATTTGAGGACGCCGTGATCGGCCATATGCCCGGAGACCGCTTTGACATCTCCGTCACTTTTCCGGATAACTACCGCATATCAGATCTGGCCGGACAGGACGCCGTGTTTCATGTACACCTGAGAGAGCTCCGTCTGCCGGAATATCAGGCCATCGATGATGATTTTGCCCGTGATTTTTCCGAATTTGACACCCTGACCGACTGGCAAGCGGATATACATGCGGAACTGGAAGAGCGAAGAATGATCTCCGCCAACGAAAAAATGGCGCGGGAGCTGATGGATCAGATTATCCGGAATTCCGTCATTCCGATCGATCCGGAACTGAAACAGGAGATCGCCGATGACCTGTATGTAGATTTCATACTGGATCTGGAAGAGGAAGGGATGTCTCTGGAAATCTGGCTGAAACGCTCCGGTCAGAGTGAAAAAGAGCTTCACGCATCCAAGGAACAAGAGGCCGTTCGCCTGATTCAATCCGAATCTGTTCTTCACGCCATTGCGGACCGGGAGCATCTGCGGGTATCCGATGAAGAACTTGCAGAAGAAATTGCCGCATTGGCCGAAGAGGAGGGCGAAGACCCTGACGCCTTTGCCCGGCTGCTCGGAGAGGATGAACTGGAAAGCATCCTTGATCAGCTGTTGATGGACAAGGCTTTGTCGTTTGTTCTGGAGCAGGCCGTACTGCTTTCCGACTGATTGAAAACTTCACGTATAAAAAACTCCTTTTGCGGATACTGTTTTCATAAAATAAAGTGTCGCTCTGCGACACTTCGCGCGCGAGCGGTTGCATCGCAAAATTTCCTATCCGCGAGCTGCGCATCCTCACGGAGTTTTTTATTTCACAGGATGAACTTTCCTATGAAATAAAAACATGTTTGCAAAAGGAGTTTACTATGTCTGAAAAAAAGAAATCAGAGGCGGATGACTACGATTATCTGACGCACTCTGCCTCATCCAACGACCAGACCGGCCTGATTCCATCCGCCGTAAAAAGTGACGCCGAACTGGAATCTTACCAGAATCTGTATCCCTATCCTCCGCCGCTGCTCAAAAAAGAGGGGGAAGAATCTACCTGATTTTCAATCATCATTCCAGTGGCTCAAAATCCGAAGGGATTTCCGAATTATGCAGGTATAAGGTATGCACTAATGTAACATCACACCACCCGGTGGCGCAGCCATTTTCGGCGTTTAACCCGGACGCCGAAGATGATGCCGCGCATCGTCCAGTCGGCAAACATGCCGATCCATACCGCCATCGGTCCGAACCCCTGCACACGGCACAGGTAGATACACAGCGTCACACGGAAAATCCACATACAGAGTGTGGATGTCAGCATGGAAAACTTTACATCTCCCGCCGCCCGCAGACCATAAGCGGGTATAAACGCCTGCGTCCAGATGATCGGTTTAATTACGGTAATCCATGACATCATGAAAATACATAACTGCGCGCTGTCCGCCTCCATCCCCGCCAGACGCACGACCGGCCTTGTCAGTGCGAAGATCAACAGAGAAAACGCAATCACCGTCACTTCGGCAAACACACTCAGCTTCTTGATATAATAGACCGCCTGTTCTTTCTTCCCAGCGCCGATGCACTGCCCGACGATCGTCATCAGACCGATGCCGATCCCCATGGCGGACACGCTGGTCAGGTATTCCAGGATGTTCGTCATGGCCTGCGCCGCAATCGCGACCGTGCCCAGCGTGGAAACCGTGGACTGAATCGCCAGCTTCCCGAACTGAAACATACCGTTTTCAATACCGGAGGGAATACCCACGGCAAGAATGACATGAATCAGCTTCGGATCCGGCCGGATTTTCGCGTAATTCCGGATGACAATCACCTGCCTGTCCCTCCGCTGAAAACAGATCATGACAACCGCCATGATGATACGCGAAATCAGGGTCGAAAGAGCTGCGCCAAGCACCCCCATATCCAAAACAAAGATCATAACGGCGTTCCTGGCGATATTCACACAATTGCAGGCGACCGATACCATCATCGGCAGACGGGAGTTCCCCTCCGCGTGGAAAAAAGAAGCATTCGCGTTAAACAGAGCAATAAACGGATAGGAGAGCACCGTCACGAGAAAATAAATCTGCGAAGCCTCCATGACGTCCGCGTCAACCTGTCCGAAAATCAGACGAAGCAGCGGATAACGAAAAATAATACATACCGCCATAAGCCCGACCGATATCAGAAACATGGTAAGAAACACCTGATTGGCCGCCCGACGGCAGGCATCGTGATTGTGCTGACCGAGATACTGGGAGCATACGATCGCCCCGCCCGCCGCCAGAGCAGCGAACACCTGCAATACCAGCGTGTTGATAGAATCCGTCAGGGAAACCGCGGAGATCGCCGCACTTCCCACATTGCTCACCATCACAGTATCAATCGTTCCCATCAGGGCATTCAGAAGCTGTTCGATCATCAGCGGAATCAGGAGCAAATACAGATCCCGGTTGGAAAATAATAAATCTTCTTTCGATATACTGAGTTTTCTTTTCATAGCGAATCTTATCTTACCACCATTGTTGTAAATGTGAAAGAGTGAATTTTCAAAAACCCTTGCAATACAAATGAGAAAGAGTATACTTTTATTAAGCGGCCGATCGGGGACACCACTTTCTGTCGCTATATAAAACGTGCAAAAGGAGGAACTTATGAGCATTTATACCACTCAGCTGGATGCAGCACGAAAAGGCGTTATCACACCGCAGATAGAAACCGTAGCAAAAAAGGAAAACATGCCGGTCGAAAAGCTGATGCAGCTGGTCGCGGAGGGCAAGGTCGCCATCCCCGCGAACAAACGCCACACCTGCGTAAGCCCGGAGGGCGTCGGGAGCATGCTGCGCACGAAGATTAACGTCAACCTGGGCGTTTCCAGGGACTGCAAAGACTACAATATTGAAATGGAAAAAGTCATGAGCGCCGTGAAGCTCGGCGCCGAAGCAATCATGGACTTATCCAGCCACGGAGACACACAGCCGTTCCGCCGGAAGCTGACACAGGAATGTCCGGCTCTGATCGGCACCGTACCGGTCTACGACAGCGTCATCCACTACCAGCGCGATCTCGCCACACTGACCGCAAAGGATTTTATCGACGTGGTGCGGCTGCACGCGGAGGACGGCGTTGATTTCGTCACGCTGCACTGCGGGATCACCCGGAAAACGATCGAACAGATACGAAAGCATAAAAGAAAGATGAATATCGTCAGCCGCGGCGGCAGCCTGGTTTTTGCCTGGATGTCCATGACCGGCGAAGAAAACCCGTTTTACGAATATTACGACGAAATACTGGACATCTGCGAGGAGTACGATGTGACGATCTCCCTCGGGGACGCCTGCCGTCCGGGATGTCTGGCGGATGCCACCGACGTGTGCCAGATCGAGGAGCTGGTCCGTCTGGGCGAGCTAACCAAGCGCGCCTGGGATCACAATGTACAGGTCATGGTAGAGGGTCCCGGCCATGTTCCGCTCGATCAGGTAGCCGCCAATATGAAGGTACAGCAGACCATCTGCATGGGCGCTCCCTTCTATGTACTCGGCCCTCTGGTGACCGACATTGCGCCCGGATACGACCACATCACTTCCGCCATCGGAGGCGCGGTAGCCGCGATGAACGGCGCAGCCTTCCTGTGCTATGTCACACCGGCGGAGCATCTGGCGCTGCCCAATGTCGAAGATGTAAAACAGGGTATCATCGCCTCAAAAATCGCTGCGCATGCGGCTGACATCGCCAAGGGCATTCCCGGTGCGAGGGATATCGACGACCGTATGGCGGACGCTCGCCGCAATCTCGACTGGGACGAACAGTTCGCCTGTGCGCTTGACCCTGAGACGGCAAAGGCCATCCGCGATGATCGCCTGCCCGAGGATGATCACAGCGACACCTGCAGTATGTGCGGGAAATTCTGTGCGGTCCGCAGCATGAACAAGGCGCTGTCGGGGGAGTACATAGATATTCTGTAACCATGTTTCATAAAAATGTTTGGGAGACGTCCGGATGGGCGTCTCCCGTTTTAACCATTGTTATTTGCATCTCTCAGACAAAGTGAATGCTTTCTTCTGCGTTAGCACCCCGTTACTGCCTATGGCAGGTGGGGATAGAATCAAGCAAAATCTCCCTGCCTTGCGCCTTGCGCTTTCATCTCCCGATGCAGATGATTCAGCACCTGCTTTTTATTGCCGGACCACAGCGGCGCCGTCAGCAAAGACTTCGGACCGTCCCCGGTCACACGGTGCAGCACAATGCCCGGATCCAGATGTTGAATACACCGGATCACCACATCCACATACTCATCTTCCGTAAACACCTGAAACTTTCCATCAAAATAATCCCGCTCGAGATCCGTGCCTTTCAGCACATGGAGAAGCTGCAGCTTCACCCCAAAAGGCTTCGGGCAGCGTTCTGTCCCGTTCAAGTATGCGACCGTGGCAAGCATATCCTCCGTACTCTCTCCCGGCAGTCCCAGAATCACATGTGTAATGTATGGTATGTGCAGAGAAGTAAGATTGCGAGTTGCCTCCTCATAAACCGACAGGTCATAACCCCGACGAATATAATCTGCGGTTGTTTCATGGATAGTCTGCAGTCCCAGCTCCACCCAGATAAATTTACCCTCCGTCTCGTAAATCTGCTGCAAATCATGCAAAAGCTCCAGAATTTCCGATCCCAGCGCATCCGGCCGGGTGGCAATTGAAATTCCAATCACCGACGACTCCGACAGCGCTGCTGAGAAAACCTTCCGCAAATACGCTTTCGGCCCGTAAGTATTAGTATTAGCCTGAAAATAAATGACAAACCGCTCGCCGGATTTCTTGTTAAATTTTGAAAGCCCTGTCCTGATTTGTTCTTCTACGCTTCCGATATCTGCATTTACCGCAAAGTTCCCGCTGCCGCCGCTGCAGAAAATACACCCCCGCGTATCCAATGTCCCATCCCGGTTTGGGCAGGTCAATCCTGTATCTACTGCAATCTTATAACATTTCTGCCCATAGGTGTGTTTAAAATATGCGTTTAAAGAATAATATGGTTTGTCCAGCCAGTCTGTCAAATCAAAATCCTCCGTTGTGAAACCAGTAAAATCCGACAAATCCGCAAGAGCCCCATCCAACTCCCTCCTGCTGCCGCTCAAAAAACATCCGGATCTTTTGCCTTTATTCTATTGGAGTTGTATTAAATTTAAACGTGTAAAAACTATACCTATAACTGAAAAAGCACATATAAAACATGTCAAAATAATATCCTTATTTTTATCAATATTCTCATGCGTTTTATATTTACGCCACCTTACAATTGCCAAAACACATGCAATTAAATAAAATATGGATGCTATCCACCCCATATTCACAAATTACTCCCCCTCTTCTGCTCATTATTCACTGAATTTTTGTCACTCCGCACGGCACCTTCATCTTTAACCGGGTCATGTTTTCGTGTTTCACGATTTTTATAACCACATTATACACTGCACCCCTGTTATTTTCAACGCACTGAAGCATTATTACTTATTTAAGTAGTGAAACAGGGCAAAAAACACACTCTTTAAAAGCCGTGTGTTTTCTGCCCTGTTTATCGCCTTTGTTATCATTTTTCTTATATAAAATTCTGGTTCAGGAAGAATGATATTTTTTATATTTCCGCTCTATCGCGGCCGTACCGTCATCCTCTGAATCTGTCCGTCCTCCGCATACTCCAGATTGGCAAGCGCCACCACATAAAAGTCTCCGAAGGAAGCCACAAACTCTACCTGATGATCGTTTAAAATCTTCGGCTCCGAGAGCGAATACTGACGGAAGAAGAATTTATTGCGGAAAAACATGGAAATTGCCTCCCTGCCGTACACATGGAACTCATGCTGCGAAGCACCGTTCGGCGTATAATCATTGTAGTGGCCGAATTTTGTAAACAGCTGCGCCACTCCCTCAAAATCTTTGTTCTGTGCTGCGTCGATATATTTTTCAAGTGTATTCATGCTGTGATCTCCTTTCTAGTATACTTTTTCCGTGTTGAGAAGCGCATCTGTTCCGCCGTCCACAAACATGATGTTTCCGCAGACGCCGCGCGCCTCATCGGATGTGAGAAATACAATGACAGAAGCAATCTCATCCGGATCCATCAGAGCCTCATGCCCGTATCTCGTCGGAACCGGGAGGGCGTTATAAGCCATCTTTACAGTCGGAGTCAACGCCGCGGTCATCGCTGTATTGACATTTCCAGGAGCCACCGCGTTGATGCGGACGCCATTTGCCGCAAAGGAAGCGGAATGCCGGCGCACCCACCGGGCCAGCGCATATTTTGTGGCTACATAAAGAGAATGGCCGGTCTGCAGATTGGATTTATCCATCTTGGAGACAATATTCAGCACTCTCTGCTCATCGTCGTTATTATTATTCAGAAGATCTGCGATATCCATCCGAATCTGCCCCTGAGAGATAGTATTGGAGGATGTCACCACCATCGCGCCGTGTTTTTTCTGCACCAGATCATAGACTCCTCTGGCCAACTCCGTCGTGGCAAAATAATTCAATGAAATGATCAGTTCAAAATTGCCGCAGGCGCCGGAGACACCGGCGTTCAAGATCATGCCGTCCAGTCCTTCCGGATGCATCCGGTGCAGTTCGTCGATGGTCTTATGCCTGCCTTCCTTTGATGCGAGATTGACCTCGATATCTCCGCCTTTCATATCAATATTGACAACCTCATGTCCTCTCTCCTTCAAGAGTCTTACTGTCTCTGCACCGATTCCGCTGGAACCGCCTGTGATCGCATATACGCCCATATGAACCTCCTTTTTGCTTTGTAATTATACTCCACGCCGGGATTTTCCGGTTTTCGGATTTGCGGGAGCAACCTGCAGTATCGTATCCTTTTTCGATCCTTTTGTCACTCGAATCATACTATTTACAAGTGGAACGATTTTTATTATAATAAAATCTGGTCACTTTTAAATAACCAGAACAAAATAAAATCAGGTAACCAGATGCTTCGATATGATTTTGAAAAACGAAATGGAAAACCGCTGTATGAATATTTATATGAATGTCTGAAAAAAGACATCCTGAGCGGCCGTCTTCCCGTCAAAACAAAACTGCCTTCCAAACGGGAACTCGCGAGGAACAACTCCGTCAGCGTCAAAACCGTGATGAACGCCTACGACCAGCTGCTGGTTGAGGGATATATCATTGAAGATGATTACGACTGTGAATTCCGTTACGGTTCCAGAATGATACCCACCCTGCAGAGCACGGATAAGAACCACAGAATTATATATATGAATACTTTCAGCAAAACGCTCGCTCCCGCGATCCGCATCAGCTATATGGTTCTTCCCGAGAAGCTGATGCAGCGATATCTGGACCGTGCCACATTTTATTCCAACACAGCCTCGTCCTGCGAGCAATATGCCCTGGCAAATTTTATCAGACAGGGATATTTTGAACGGCAGATCAGCCGGCTGAAAAAACACTATCACGAACGAGGGGAGCTGCTGCTTGGAATCATTCAGAATGCAGAAAAAATGCCGGTCAAAAAGATAACCGGCGACGACAGCGGCACACATCTGCTCGTATATCTTGACACAGAACTGCCGGACACGGTGCTGAAATAGTTTGCGGCAGAGATGAATATCAATATTTCCTGCCTGTCTGAATTCTGCGGGCAAAACGAAGTTCAGTATCAGCATATCATGATACTGAACTACTCCGACTTGTCAGAAGATGTGCTGCGGGAAGCTGTTTCCAGACTGGAATATATTTTTGATGCGGAAGCCCTGTGAAAAATAATCGATAAGTTCATATTCTGTCATCATCCGGCACATCAACCAGTTTTGTTCCGCAATACTTACAGAACTTCTGTCCCTGATGCACGAGATTTCCGCACCCCGGACATTTTGCAGCCTGTTCCTGCTCAATCCCCGCTTTTTTTCCGCAATGACTGCAAAACTTTGCATTAACCCGGTTCCGCCGGCCGCAAAAATGGCACGGGACAGTTTCTTCAAAAAGATTTTTGTCCATATACATGCAAAAGCAGGACGGACAGATTCTCGTGGTATTGGGAATATAAGCGCCGCACCTGCACCGCACACTGTTTTCATCAATATATTTCAGATTCTCCCTGTCTGTCTGACGCAAATTCATCACCCGGTGCAATACTTCCTGAAGCATCCCGCCGAGAGAATTCTTTTCATCAAACGTAAGGACTTTCCTGATTGTAAGATCAATCTTTTCTCCCTCAGAATATACACGCAGGACATCATCACCCATATATTCCACATGATTGATCTTTTCAATGGGTATGCATTGATCAGAGGACGAAAGCAGTCCCTTACTATATGAATGCAGATTCTGATTTGTAATAAGCAATCCTGCTTTTCCGCTGGCTTTATAACTAACCAGCAAAATCGGAGCCTCCATTTCCTGTAAGGAAAGAATGTTCTCAAATATCCTGTTCTTTCTTTCCCTGTTTTCCGGACTTTGCGCCGGTTCGATCATCTTCCGTGTGTTCTCGTCCGGAAAATATCTTGACGCGCATTCCCGAAGATACCCGGTCAATTGCACAGGATCCCGATAAGAAACTTCCCGCTCAAAAATCTCTCTCAGATGCGTCCGATAACAGGCAGATGAAAACGACACATTGCTGAGTTTTTCATAAATATCCGGTTCATTCATGCTATGTGATGTCAAAAAAGCAGAAAATACCTCTATATCCGAACGGACACTCACGGCTTCTTCTCTGGAATCATAAAGAACCCCATTGACTTTCCTGAGCTCCCGGTCAACGTCGCTCAGATATTTTTCTATGGTTCCGATCACATCAACTTCATCCGGTTCAATCATCTGCTCCCGGCAATACTCCCGGATTTCTTCCAGCACGGCACAAAAATCCGCCTCATGCGCAACCGACTCTTTCAGCGGATTTTTCGCTTTCAGATAATCTCCGCAGACTTTCTGAAACAGCCGCTGACAGTATTCGTTTGCCGATTTTTGCACATAATCATCCAGCGGCAATTCAAAAAACCGGGCAAGCAGACGTAATTCCCCGTTGTTGTCGCCGTAAGCGTCCCAGACGACCTTGTATATTTCTATATTTAACGGATTCAGCTGCAGAGACTCCAGAATCTGCTCTTTCTTCCGGGATTCCTGAATCCTTCCCGCCAGATAATTCGCCAGGATGGCATCCGAAGCGCCCACATTTCTGACTTTTCCATTGATCAGAAAACGGAAGGACTGACCGGTCTGATCGGAGATAGCCGTCTGCACGAAAGCAACCGCTTTGCCTGCAATATCATACATTTCCTGTGACAGCTTTGGTTTATACTTCTTATAAACCTTCATTTTTTCACCAAAAGAAGATATCGCTGTCCCGGTATTTCCCACCGCATTTCCAAACGAATGCATGGCGCCGGTCGCCGCATTAATGGTGCCGGCTGTCACGGCAGCTTTGACAGTTCCCTTCAGGCCATATCCGACTCCCACCGCTCTGGTGCGGGATGCTTTGCGCTGCTGTCTCCGCTGCGCCGCTGCCTGCGCCCCGTATTCGATCTCTTCAATCTCTTCTGTCAGTGCATCAAAAAGGTCACAGATATTCGACAGCACATCGCGTTCCGCAAATGAACGGTACAGCATCTCCGCCGACACACTATATACGTCCTGCTGCGTCAGGATCTGCACGCCCCTGTCCATGACAGGATAAACCAAAGCATAAAAAATCTCGGAAAAATTTTCAGCCGCAGCATAACAATCATCCTGACAATCATACCATTTTTCAAACTGAGATCCGACAGCTTGAAGAAGCGGCCTCATTTCACTCCTGTACCGAATATAATCTTCAGTCGATGATGCGACCTCAATATCAGTCCCGACAATATGAT
>JAJQFQ010000050.1 GCA_021201035.1 Clostridiales bacterium | reverse complement strand
GGGTACATTATTCTGCGACAATCGCTTGACTTAAGTGGCGTTTAGAGTGATGTATCAATCGGCAGTTTTGATGGATTATGGACTTAAAGGTATTCCAGTATACCTTTGCCATCATTTTTCACTTTACCGATTGACGAATAATATTTTTAATATTTGTTTCGTGTTATTTTGCAGTCCTATTTGACGCTTGCCCCCGAACTGCCGGGAACATTCCAACCCGCGCGTGGCCAGCGCGTCACAGGCGTCTCACCTCCCCGTGGTTCTCACCGGGCTGCCCCCACATACATGGCCGGACAGGAGTATCATTGTCCCGTATGCGCTTCATGGCAGTCAGACCATGCCGTCTGGTCTGTTCGGTATCTCTGTAGATCGCCTTCTGAGATTCCCAGGTCATCGCGTCAGAATACCGGCTGCTCTGCACATACGGAAAGTAGTTGGAATGCTGTATATGAAATTGTCAATGTCCAATCGGGGAAATACCCTCCCATATTCTTTATGGGGACGGTTAATTGTAAAAATGTCCCCTCCATTTGGAAATTTTTTTAAAAAATTTCCCTCACTTTATAGATGGGGACGGATAGAAGGCCAATTCGTGAAAAAATTTTTGAAAATCATCAGTTTTTTGATTCATGGGAATAGAGATAATAGACGGCAGAAATGTCGATGAATAGAAAAGCCGCCTGTCTTGTTATCGACAGGCGACCGGTAAAATCAAAAATAGTAAATTTTTCTGATGCGGAAAGGAGAGGATTATGACGACAGGAATTCCGCAGCATTCATAATTTTAGGATGAGTTACGCCGGATTCAAGGAAATCCTTGTCGCCGGTCAGAAGAATATCGGCATCAGCATTGATTGCTGCCCGTAAAATAGCGCGGTCATTTACATCCCGGATTTCCTGTTCTCGATCATCTTCTTCATCCGGCGTAGGCACAAGTTCCAGTGTCATCAGAGCGATAGACAGAAATTGCTCAAAAGAAGAAATCTTCTTCGGGAATTTGCGATTATAGATTCTTCGCATTTCATCAACATTCTGCTCGCAGACCATTCCGTGATTTGGATAGGTAACAGCTTTCAGATATGCCTGGAACGGTGTTCCTTTTGGATTCAGTACCGCGGAAATCAGGATATTTGTGTCAATGAGTATTCTCATTTACACCTCGCTTTCTGCCCGTACTTCCTTTACGAGCGCAAGAATATCCTCTTCAGACGTAAGCCCCGCTTTTTCTGCCTCACCCTGCATCTGCGCCTGGAGTACCTGCATAGCATATACAGCAGAATTGACGATACGGACCGTGTTGCCCTCTACGACAAACGTTACGCGATCACCGCTCGATACTCCGAGAACATCGCGGACATCTTTGGGTATTGTGACCTGTCCCTTTGACATTACTTTCGCGTTATCAACAAATGTATTATTTGACATCTAATTGCACCTCCATTTAAATTTGGCATGAAAAGTAGGAATTTCCCTACTTTTATTATATGCAGGATTCGAGAAAATATCAATATAAACATAGCCGCAGGTGCAAAATTTCCGCGGCTATCATTCTGCTATATTACATTTTGTGTCATTCCATTCACCCAGTTGCACAAAATTACAATCGCTTCGTAATTTACATTGATATATGTACTACACCTTCCCGTCCGCCCAGAACAGTAGTTCCTATAAGATCACTCCACTCAAAATCTTCCATATCCTCACGCGCCACCAGAAAATTCCCGGCACGCTGGGTCAGCTGTGCGAAGTTTACCACCTGATCATTTGCACCCTCATTCGCCGCATAGACCGTAGTCTCCGGTCCCATAAACCCGATATCCGCCTCACCGGCAAGCACTGCAGCCATCACTTTATCCGCACCGTATCCGCAGACCAGATCCAGATCTATCCCGTCTTCCTCAAAATATCCTTCCTCGATTGCCACATACATGGGCGCGTAGAAAATAGAATGAGCCACCTCATTTAAATTAATGGTTATCGTCTCTGTCCCTGCAGTATCCCTCGAATCTGAAGTATCTCCGGCAGTCTCCCCTGCCTGCGTCGATTCATCTCCGACAGCTTCCTCCTCAATATCCGTCTCCGATGAAATGTCGGCATTGCGATCCGTTTTTCCGCACCCTGCCACCAACAGGGAAGTGATAATCGCCGCGGATAAACAGAACGCGGCAATAATTTTTCCAAAGCTTTTCATGATGAATTCCTGCATTCATTTTTTCTATCATATGAAAAGGAATGAAAATATGTGATCATTTCACCTGCAGCTCCACCGTCTGATGATTCACAAACAGCGGCAGAAATGGATTCAGATTATCCCTTTCCCATCCGCATCTGCATAAGCGCGGAGTCAAGATTCGGAACCAGCCGGATCACAGATAACCGAGATATCCGGTTCCACGTAATTTCTGTTATCGGCATTAAGAAAGACAGCAAACGGAGCGATATCCACTTCACATCCGCCGCCTCCTGCATCTAGATAATCCGCAATTTTACGATACAGGGCGCCGGCCAACCGCTGATGTCTCCGGTCTGGCGGTGCCATATCATAAATCCGACCATCGATCAGTTCCGCGCCCGTTCCGTCCGGCAAACAATAGATATCATCTGTCGTATAAACCTGTTCTTTAGGTAATGGCATATCAACACTTCCTTTCCGTTTATCTGTTCTCCGACATTTATCATAGCGCACAAAGGAAAAAAACTCAACCATACAAAAAGAATCAGGAACACAATTTTTTCAAGATCACCCGCAATCCCGCAATTTGCTCTCCCGTAAAATGCTGACAGAAAATCTCCTCATCCAGCAGCCCGCAGTGATAGCCCGCGATCTCCATTCTGCTTCTTCCGGCATATAATTCCTGCAGCAAAGACAGGGCTCCCTTCACGATCAACGATTCGCTGTCCGCCAGGAACACACACCGTTCATCTTCCCAACCGGCATATGCCCATGTCTTTACCAGGCATTCCCGAATCAGATACTCATCCGTACGATACTCTTCCGGAAAAGGCAGACATTCCCCTGCACAGCCGATCAAAAATGTATATTGACTGATGGAATCTCCCAGTTCCCTGAGATCATTCAGTATATCTTTCTCTGTTTCCGCCATCTTCATCTTCCGTCTCCTCTCCGGTGCATCGTATCGCAACCCCTTGTACAAATAGCCCGGCATATTTTTCCGGCAGCATAGCGGAAAATTTCTCAGCACAGCCCGGTTTATACACTGTCTAAATCATCCATTAGTCATCCGCACCCTCTGTCGAAGCTGATTTGTTTCTCCGGATTTTCTCGTATACCAACTCTTTTAATTCCGAAAACGTCTCAATCCTCACGCTCTCTTCCGCTTTAATCTCTATCCCATACTCACGGTTCACCGCCAGTAAAAACAGCACCTTCTTATTCATCGCCGTCGTCGCGCCCCCGCATTTCGACGCCAGCTCCGACGCATCCAGTGCTCCTTTCGGCAGGTTCGCCGCCTTATCCGCGGAAATCTGACAGATCTCATAAAAATCATCCGTATTGATTTCCGACGGTTCCAGCATAAACTTGTCACACAAATATGCCGTAAAAGCCCGGTCAAATTCTTCATATGTCAGGTTCTTCTTTTTCAAAATGAAGCCGGCATAATGCAATGCCGACTTCTTTCTGCTTAAAATCTGTTCTTTTATATCTTTCCTCATAAATTCCTCCTGGGGTCTGACCCCGGAAAAAAAGTATTAAGCGACAACCACCTCCATGCCGAGCACTTCACCGAGCCGTTTCACATCCGCTATATGATCTCCGAAAACGGCGGGCATGTGCAGCCCGAATTTCGCCTGCTTGTGGAAGTAATCATATTTATCCTCCACCTCAAAATAGATTCCCTCAGAGCAACCGGTGCTATTATAACCGAATCCTCCCACAACCGTTCCCCTTGCGGCCATAATCTTATCGCACTGCGGATTAAACCGCATCAGAGTGATCGTCTCTCCCTTATAATCGTCAAAATCAATCCGCATTGTTGCTCCCCAGCCGCTGTTCGTAAACGGGCGAATCGCATAGCGGGAGGCGGGCGCATCAAAGCCGTGCATTTTTCTGTTTGGCGTTGCATGCCCTGTATAATAAATATTGGGGGTTCTGTCCATCTCAGAGATGTAAGAAATTCCGACAAATTCACTTTCTACCCTGCCGTCATGGTACACACAGGGCTGCGTGTTGCCCTGATAAGGAGCCTTTCCGGTCAATGCCGCCAGTGATGCAATGGAAAGCGCACCGATCAGATCATATTCACAGGCGGACGGAATGCCCATCTCATTTAACAGAGAATGAGTAAAGCAGAACGTAAACTTCTCTTCGTTCATCCGCCTTGTCGCACAGGCATCGGGACAGGGCGCAGTAAAAGCATTACACTGGAAGTGGCTCATCAGCTTGCGGGCCAGAACGGATGCCTTGACGGAATTCACCACATATTCGCGTTTCACATCATTTTCAGCCGCGCCATTCATATAGCGGTCCGTAATCTCATTGACCTCAGCCATATCCTCTTCTGTCAAATTATAAACCTCTCTGCCCGGAAGCGTTGAATTACTGCTGTTTTTACCTTCATGCATCATGTCCAGAAACTCATGGACACTGAAATAGTTATAGCGCACACCCAGACGCTTTGTCGCCTCATCATTAGAAAGCATCGCATCGAGAGCGCCCAGTGAATACTGGGAATTATTGCGGGTTACAGCCAGAATCCGCATATTACGCAGCGCTTTTCTCGCCCGCAGTGCACCAAGCAGCTGCATACAGTCCGGCACATCCAGAACCGCATAAGATTCATATCCTCTCGCATCCAGAACCGCGTGAAGAACCGTAGTGCCGAACATTCCCTCGCAGGCAACGGGCACGCGGTATTTCATGGCAAATTCCTTTGCGATATTTTCACAGCGCATACCGGTAAATATGTACAGATCCGTCTCCGCCGTATGTGCGGCCATACGGGCTTCATCCTCCGCACGAATAAAAAACTCATCTGACATCTTAATATACAGCGGCTCCATCAGATGAACACCCGGCGTATGACTGATTGCTCCGCCGTAACCTCCGGACCACGCCTTGAAAATCTCCGCCTGATTCATCTCGTCAAACTCTGTCGTCAACGCTTCCGGCGGTCCGAAACGGCACGGCCCCTCATACGCATACTCGTGAATTAAAGCGACATACACCAGCTGGACGTTCAGTTCTACATCCGTAATCTTATTAATCCCATACATAACAGTATCCTCCTCCTTATATCTGTACCGTCTTTTCCGTTCACTGCTCCTCAAACAAAGGCGTAGAAAAATATCGCTCAGCCGTATCAGGCAGCACCGTAACGACCGTTTTTCCTTCACCCAGCTTCTCCGCCAGCTTCAGGGCTGCGGCCACATTCGTCCCGCTGGATATACCGCACATGATTCCTTCTTTCTTAGCCAGATCCTTAGCCGTCTGCAGCGCTTCCTCATCTGAAACTATGTATATCTCATCATAAATCTGCTGGTTCAGAATATCCGGGATAATCCCGTCGCCGATACCCATCTGCAGATGTGTGCCAATATTGCCGCCGGCCAGAATCGCCGCATTCTCCGGCTCCACCGCCCAGATCTGAATATCCGGGTTCTGAGCCTTAAGGACCTCTCCGATCCCCGTGATCGTGCCGCCGGTTCCGATTCCGGAACAGAACCCGTGAATCGGTCCTGCCACCTGCTCCATGATTTCCAGCGCTGTATGATGACGATGCGCCTTTGTATTGTTTTCGTTCGCAAACTGCTGCGGTACAAATACATGATCATCCTCCGCCTCCATCCGAAGCGCCGTCTGCAGACATTCTTCGATACAGGCTCCGATATCACCGGCGTCATGAACCAGCATCACCTCCGCACCGTAATGACGCACCAGTTTTCTTCTCTCCTCACTGACCGAATCCGGCATAATAATGATCGTCCGGTATCCTTTCACCGCACCAACCAGAGCCAGACCGATTCCCTGATTGCCGCTGGTCGGCTCTACAATCACGGTGTCCGGACCGATCTTCCCTTCCTTTTCCGCCTGAATGATCATATTGTACGCGGTACGCGTCTTGATCGATCCGCCGACGTTCAATCCCTCGAACTTCACAAGTATCTGTGCGTTCCCCGGTTGATTCATACGATTCAGGCGCACCATCGGCGTATGTCCGATCGCTTCTAAAACATTATTGTAAATCACTTTTCATTTCCCCTGTTATATCTATAAAAATACTATAATTAAGGCAACAACAGCCTTTACTGATGATACTGATTTGGGAATCTTCTTCAGAATCGCCGGAAGATTTCCCAGAAATACAGAAGCCACTTACGCGGAATAATCTTCGCGAAAATACGATGGAAAAAACACATCACCCCGGGCGTCGATACAGCCAGCTTCCATCTGCTGTCCCGAAGCGAACGCCTCACCACGTCTTCCTCTTTCGTTGCCAGCGGAAAACCGCGGATGGAAGCCGCCACATCCGGATTCGCACGATTATCCCGCGCCACCTGGATAAATTCCGTATCCTTCACCCACCAAGGACAGACCGCAGTCACAACAATTCCCCTCGGCAAAAGCTCCATACGCAGCGCACGCGTATAACTGTACAAAAACGCCTTGCTCGCCGCATAAATATTCAGATGAGGAATCGGCTGAAAGGAAGATGTGGAACAAATCTCCAGAATCCGGTCTCCCGCCCGCATATAAGGCAAAACCGCAAGTGTCGTGCTGACCGCCGCACGACAATTCAGATCGATCATCTTTTCCGAGTCAGAACGGCTCACTTTTTCATAGCTTCCGATCTTGGCATAGCCCGCACAGTTAACAAACAGCCCGACCTGCACATCCTGCTTCAGCTGATCCTCCAGCGTCTGCATACTTTCTTCTCTGAGCAGATCCAGCGAAAGTATCTTCGCCGGATGAGACAGGCTGCACGCTGTCTTCTCCAGTCTGTCACGGCGACGCGCCACAAGCCAGATTTCATCGATATCCGGCTCTGTCCGGTCAATCTGTTCAGCAAACGTTTTCCCCAGACCGCTGGATGCACCCGTAATCAACGCAATACGCATAAGCAACCTTCTTTCCCGCCGGGCTCTTATCATAAATAATCTGCCCGACACATCGTCAAAAAAAAGCTAACCTGTTTTTCCGACAGCACATTCGGCTATCACTGCAATTTCTCTGATTTCTGCTTTGCGCGATAGATCGCCAGTTCCACCAGAAATAAAACAAAGCTGATCAGCACGCACACGACAAACACTGTCCCGAAGAAGGATCTCGACCAATTCCACAAAAATAATATGATCATCCTCAACACATGCAGTCCCTCCCTGATTCTGTAAAACAAACACCCTGAATTTTTCTTTACGTTTTTCTGCCAATATGCTGTTACATATGACTGTAACTATGCTGACAAATGCTCCTTCAGAAATGCCGCTGCATACTCCAGCCTTTGCTGATTATGAGCAAGCGTCTCAAAATCATGATCGGCTCCCTCTACCGTCTTCAGCATGCACTGTCCGGCAAACTGCTCGCACAGCTTCAGGGAATATTCATAGGGAACCGTCTGATCCGCCGTCCCGTGAACCGTCTGAATCGGACCCGCGTAGGATCTGAGTTCTTCCCATACATCCGTCTGCAGTGCATCTCTCACATAAATGAGCCCGAGTTTTTCACCCTGATAATCAATATATCCGATTTCTTCTATTTTATCCAGAGAAACCTTCAGAAGATATCCTTTTTTACACATATCCGGAATACACAGAGCCGGCGCCCACAAACTCAGCGCCCTGATTTTCTGAGGTTCCCGCGCCGCCGCCAGGCAGGCCACCAGTCCGCCCTGGCTCATTCCGTGCAGCGCGACCCGACCAGTATCCACGTAGTCCAATGTACGGACATAATTCAAAACCGCCAGCACGTCCGCCGTCTCCGTCAGCACAGACATCTCTTCAAATGTACCGTCGCTCTCTCCGCTTCCCATAAAATCAAAGCACAGCGCGGCTATCCCCGCCGTACAAAGTATCTTTGCCAGACGCCGGTGAATAAAAAGCGTCTCATTCCGATCCGCCGTGAAGCCGTGGCAGAGCACTGTCATGGGTACTTTATGATCCGGCGACGCCTGTTCCGGTATATAAACGGTCCCCCGGATCGTATAAGCGCCGTTTTGACATTCCATATACTGCTGCATCTGTCTCCTCCTTCTTTATAAACAGTATGTCGTTTCAGATTAAAATGTATTCCGGTATAAACGCTGAATGAATCACAATATAACCTGTCGGATCAGCAGCGCCGCGGCCGCAATCTGCAGCACCAGAATCGCCGGTATTCCCAACACAAAACGCAGATGTTTTGTTTTATGCCTGAACACATACATACCGATCCAGCTCCCAGCACTGCCGCCGATTGCCGCACATAAAAACAGGCTTCTCTCACGAATCCGCCATTTGTGCCGGACCGCACGCCTCTTGTCTGCACGCATCATCAAAAAACCCGCCATATTTATCAGGATCAGATATCCGATCACAATTCCCGTAATAATCATTTGAACCTCTGTTAGATATATCTTTTCAGCAGCCATCCGGAATCATTCCGATGCAGCGCCGCAGTGTGTCAACAGGTTGGAAAAGACCTGGCTTTTCTACCGGGTCCCTGCCATTCTATACTGTCCTTATTATTTCTTTTTTTTCTTCGACTTCGTCGGCTTCGCCTCAATCTGCGCAGTCTGCTTCTTTAACGACCGGGCTTTAAACATATACCAGATCGAACCGGTCAGGAATACGGACGAGTATGCACCGCAAATCACGCCGATCATCAGAGGACCGGTGAACTCGCGGATAGACGATACACCCAGAATGAAAATCACGAAAACCATGATGAATGTCGTCAGGGATGTATTGATGCTTCGCGAGAGCGTCTGCGTAATACTGTTGTTCACCACATGTTTCAAATCCAGCTCGCGGCTGCCCGCCTCCAGCGCCATATTCTCCCTGATACGGTCAAAGATAACAATGGTCGCGTTGATAGAGTAACCTACCAGCGTCAGCATGCAGGCGATAAATGTGGTTCCAACGCTCGTCCGTGACAGAGCATAAAACGCCAACACGATCAGCACATCATGTACCAGCGCGATCACCGCACTGCCCGCAAATCGAATATCTTTAAACCGGAACCAGATGTAGATCAGCATACAGATCGTTGCAATGATCACTGCCCAGATAGCGTCATTTCTCATCTCGCCGCTAATCGTAGAGCTGATGTTCTGAGACTCAGCGATATCGTCCTCCGTCACACCGAAGTTCTCCTCCAGAACCGTTACCAGTTCTTCTCTCTCATCCAGCGTCAGCGACCGTGTCTTGAAGATGACATCCGTACTGTCAGATACCTTCTGTGTCTGAACATTGCTGTCGCCGGTGATCTCCTCGATATACGGAACAATCTCCTCATCAATCTCCTCTATCGTGTAATCTGTATCAAAGGTAACCGTCGTCGACGTACCGCCCATGAACTCAAGACTGAAGTTCAGAACATTGCTGCCGCCCGCCTTTTGCGCACCCATCCCGATAAAGCCGGCCGCGATAACCGCCACGGAAATACCGATGCAGATGAAACGCTTCCCGAGGAAATTGATCGGCTCCCTGGCCTTTTTCTCACCGTAAAACTTCTTATCATGGAATCCCAGACCATACAGGGATTTCAGCAGCAGACGCGTAATCACCAGCGTGGTAAACATGGAGAAGATAATACCGAGCGCCAGCGTGATCGCAAATCCGCGCACAGAACCCGAACCGCGCAGATACAGTACCACGGCCGCGATCAGAGTCGTGATATTACCGTCCAGGATCGCTGAAAACGCTTTTTTAAATCCGGACGTGATCGCCGTGCTGACATTCTTACCGGCACCGATCTCCTCCTTGATACGGGCGAAGATAATCACATTCGCATCCACGGCCATACCGATGGACAGGATGATACCTGCGATACCGGGCAGCGTCAGCGTAATATGATACAGATGTAAAATCGAAAGCAGAATGCCGGTGTAGATCAGCAGCGCAATTGCAGCGGCCAGACCCGGAATCCGATATGCAAACAGCATAAACACAATGATGATCAGGATACCGATAACGGCGGCAATGATACTGGTGCTCAATGCCTGAGAACCAAGCTTCGCGCCTACCACCTCAGACTGCAGCTCCTCCAGTTCCAACGTCAGGGCGCCGCTCCGGATCTGTGTGGCCAGAATCTCCGCATCCTCATAACTGTCCATACCGGTAATCTGAGCCACGCCGTTCGAAATCACCGACTGTACCTCAGGATAGGTAATGCATTCGCCGTCATAATAAATCGGCAGATAATCGTTGAGATATTCCTCTGTATACTCGGCAAAAATCTCTGCGCCCTCATCGGTCAATGTCAGCTCCACACAATAGGATGTAACGCCGGTCGTCGAATTCGTCGTCGTCGCAGCCTGTGCGTCCGCCACATACTCTCCGGTCATATAGACTTCACCGTCCGGTGTCTGGAATTCCAGCGAACCCGGCGAGCCAAGCTCGGATAAAATCTCATTGGCATCCGTCACGCCTGGGATTTCCACCGTAATCCGGTCATCTCCGACCTGATAAACCTCTGCCTCCGTGCTGTATGCGCTGACGCGCTGCTGCAGCTGATAAATCGTATCGGACATATCCTCGGAAGACGGTTCCTCATCGCCCACCACCTGATACGTGATACTCACACCTCCGGCCAGATCCAGTCCCAGCTTGATACCGGAATCACTGTCCTTTGCCACAGTGCCCCTGATGATGCCAAAGCAATAGTAGCCCAGCAATGCCACAATCGCAAGCAATATGACAAAAACCACTATTGATTTCCTTTTCTTCATTTAATAATTACCTCCAGAATTATTCCACATAGTTTTGAAAAGCCCCTTTTCACCACCTGCGGATGTCACGTCAAACAATTGCTTATGAATGATTTTCGCTGACTGCCGTAAAATCATCCGGCTCTACGGCTCCGTCGCCTCTGCCGCTTTCAGCATAATCGCACATTCGATTCGTTTTTTCTGTAACTCGCAGCCAATCTCATAGGTATCATTGATATGTCCGTGAAAATGCCAGGAATTCGCGGCACAGCCTCCGCTGCAGTAAAATCTCGCAAAACAGCTTCGGCATTTTTCTTTCGCATAGACATTGCAGGATTTAAACTCATCACGAAGATCCGTCCGTATCACACCGTCCCGGACATTGCCCATCAGAAATTCCTCATTTCCCACAAACTGATGGCACGGATAAAGATCTCCCCATGGAGTCACCGCGAGATACTCGGTTCCGGAACCGCACCCCGATAAGCGTTTTGCCACACAGGGACCGCCCTCCAGATCAATCATAAAATGGAAAAAATTAAAATCTCTTCCCTCTTTCCGCCGTCTGACCATCTCAGCGGCAAGCTTATCATATTCCGAAAACAGCTTCGGAAGATCCTCCTTGCGGAGCGCATAAGCCTCAGAGTCTTCAGCCACGACCGGCTCCACGGAAATCTGCTTAAACCCCAGATCCGCAAGATGAAGCACATCCTCAGAGAAATCCAGATTATAATGTGTAAACGTACCGCGGACATAGTACTTATCCTGATGTCTGCTCTCGGCAAACTTCCGGAACTTCGGTACGATCCGGTCATAGCTGCCCTGACCGCCGCGGAACGGACGCATGTGATCATTGACTTCCTTTCGGCCGTCGATACTCAGAACTACATTCGCCATCTCCCGGTTGGCGAACTCCATGATCTCATCATTTAAGAGAATCCCGTTCGTCGTCAGCGTAAAACGGAAATTCTTATCATGAATCTTCTCCTGCTCACGGCCGTAAGCCACCAGATCCTTCACGACCTGCCAGTTCATCAGAGGCTCTCCTCCGAAGAAATCCACCTCGAGATTCCTCCTGTTCCCGGAATTCGCAATCAGAAAATCCAGTGCCTGTCTGCCCACCTCAAAACTCATCAGTTCCCGGCGTCCGTGATACTCTCCCTCCTCCGCGAAACAATAACGGCAGGCAAGATTACAGTCATGGGCAATATGTAAACAGAGTGCTTTTACCACTGTCGGGCGCTTTTTAAAATCCATGATATATGACTCATATTCGTCTTCCGTAAATAACTGTCCCTCCCGAACCAGATCCTGTATCTCATCATAAGCCTCGATCAGTTCCTGTTCCGGATAAGAAGAGGAGAGCAAAGAGAACATCTCCTCACGGGAATGGTCCTCGTACAGAGAAATCATCTCATAAGTAAGATCATCCACTACATGAACCGCTCCGCTGTTCACATCAAGAACAATATTATAACCATTGTTTTTATATTGATGAATCATATGTGTCTCTCTTTTTGTTTCTTACAACAAATAGCCGCATGCATTCCGGCATACGGCCTGTTTCGCTTATTTGAACGAAAATGTCTATTTGTGCTCACAGCTCTGATTGCCCACGGTGCAGGAAGTCTTGCAGGCTGACTGGCAGGATGTCTGGCACTCGCCGCAACCGCCCTTCTTAACCGTATTCTGCAGTTTCTTTGTATTTAATGTCTTTACATGCTTCATAATAATGAAAGCTCCTTTCTGCTGATATATTGTATATTTGTGCAATTATGCAAACTCTGTTCGAAAGTATAGCACACTTTTTTCTGTAAAGCAATAAATTTGTGATGATGCCATTTTTCCCTTTTTCTCTCAGGCCCACGTCATCAGCATCACACCCCAGGTAAGACCGGATCCGAATCCTGCGCATACAATGGTGTCTCCGGATTTCAGCATACCCTTGCGGTTCACCTCATCAAGGAGAATTGGAACACTTCCCCCGGATGTGTTGCCGCAATGATCTACATTCATTGGAACCTTCTCGATCGGGATTTTTAATTTACGGGCAATAGACTGATTGATACGGGCATTTGCCTGATGCAGCAGGAACCAGTCAACGTCATCCACCGACAGACCGGCCTTATCCAGAGTCTCCAGAATCGCCTCAGGAATCTTCTTTACCGCGAACTTGAAGACTTCACCGCCGTCCATATACAGGAAATCCATGGGCTTTTTCTCCATAACAAAAGGATTGTAATTCTCACGGCTCTTCACATAGATCGCCCCGCCTCTGCTTCCGTCACTGCCCAGCGTAGAGAAGGATACGCCTGTCTCAGCCGCGCGTACGACAGCCGCTCCCGCTCCGTCCGCGAACAATACGCAGGTCGTCCGGTCCTTCCAGTCCACAATACGCGAAAGGGTCTCCGCACCGATCACCAGTGCTGTCCGGTATACGCCGGCCTGCATATAAACATCCGCCAGATTGAGAGCAAAAACGAACCCGGAACATGCCGCATTGATATCAAAGGCTGTCGCGTGAACCGCATGAAGCTCATCCTGTACCAGACAGGCCGTGCTCGGCACCAGCGTATCCGCCGTACATGTCGCAACGATAATCAGGTCAATCTCATCCGCCGTGACGCCCGCCATCTCCATGGCGCGCCGTCCCGCCTCAGCGGACATTGAAACCGTGGTTTCATCAACCGAAATATGTCTCTGACGGATACCCGTCCGGCTGCTGACCCACTCATCGCTCGTATCAACAATGGTGGAAAGGAAATCATTTGTCACTATTTTTTTCGGCAGACAACTGCCGGTTCCGATAATCTGTGCTCTCATATTGGCCTCCGAATTTATGATGTTCAGGTCAAAATCATTTGACCTCCTCTGTAAATCAGCGTTTTACTTTAAAAGTATAAATTACACACTCCCATTTGTCAACGAATAACCTCCACCGGCAAAAAAATTGTACTAAGTAAATTCTGACTTCATATATTGATACAAACACTGAATTTCAGAAAGGATACAGACATGGCAGCAGACCTTATTTTAGACGCCGGGCACGGCGGCTTTGACAACGGCGCCTCCTACATGGGACGCGCGGAAAAAGATGACGTACTGCGTCTGACGCTCGCAGTCGGAAAAATACTGGAGGAAGACGGCTACAACGTATACTACACACGCACCGATGATATCTACCATTCGCCCTCCGAAAAAGCCCGGCTGGCGAATCAATCCGGGGGAAAGTACTTTATTTCTTTTCATCGAAACTCCGGTATGGAAGATAATCTTTACCGGGGTGTTCAGTCTCTCGTTTACCGGCAAAACGAAACCGTAAACCGTATTGCGGAAAACATCAACACACAGCTCGCTGAAATCGGATTTCAAAATCTCGGTATCGAAGAAGTACCGGATCTGATCGTTCTGCGGGAAACGGAAATGCCGGCCGTCTTAGTGGAAGTCGGTTTTCTCAACCATGACGCGGATAACCGTCTTTTCGACGAAAAATTTAATCTGATCGCAGAGGCCATTGCCTCCGGCATAGAGAACAGCATTCCTGTAACGGCGCAGGCACTTCCGGAAAAATACCATGTACAGACCGGCGTCTTCAAATATGACGTAAACGCAGCCTATCAGCTGGAACGTCTGAACATGCAGGGATTTGAGGGAAAAATTCACAACAAAAAACCATACTATGCCGTCTGGGCTGGAAACGCCGGTTCTCTGGACGAAGCAGTCGAACTCCAGCAAAAGCTCCGGCAGCACGGCTACACGACGCTGATCGTATCAGAATAATATCTTGTTCTTCTTTTTAAACAATAAATCGCTTTACATTCGGGGATGGTCTGACTAAAATAAAAGATAATTACATCGTTTCTTTGTATCCATAAT
>JAJQFQ010000125.1 GCA_021201035.1 Clostridiales bacterium | reverse complement strand
AAGCCTAATCCTGCAGCGCCTCGTAGCCTTCGGCTCCGGTGCTGATCCGGACCGCATTCTCCACGTTGTACACGAAGATCTTGCCGTCCCCTGCGTGACCGGTATAGAGCGCTTTCTTCGCAGTGTCGATGACCAGTCTCGGGGATACCTTGCTGACTACGATATCTACCTGAATCTTCGGAAGAAGATTCATCTCCATCGGTACACCACGGTACTGACTGGTTCTGCCGCGTTCAATACCGCAGCCAAGTACATTCGTCACTGTCAGACCGGTAATACCGATCTGGGACATCGCCTCGTTAAGCGCATCGAAACGACTCTGTTTTGCAAAAATCGTAATCTTCGTAATGCTCACATCGCTTGCTGTCGCAACGGACGGATCCGGTGTGCGTACCTGAACCGGTACGGCATCGTCGATCGGAACCGCGTTTTCCGGAATCTCAACCGGCACATGAGATGAGAAGTTGTTAATACTGGAAGCCAGCGCGAAATCCGCATAAGCGCTTGCCAGACCATGCTCTGTCTCGTCCAGACCGATGATTTCCTCCTCAGCGGTGACACGCAAACCAAAGATTGCCTTAATGACCAGGAATGTGATCGTAATAGTTATGGCCGCCCAGGCGATTACCGTGACAATACCAAGCAGCTGCAGGCCGAGCAGCTTCACGCCGCCGCCGTAAAACAGGCCGACCATCTCCACGCCGTTTTTATCCGCAATCGCGTACTCCGGAGCGCTCGGTGTCGCAAACAGTCCGACCGCGATGGTTCCCCAGATACCGTTCATCATATGTACTGCTACAGCGCCGACCGGATCATCGACATGAAGTTTATAATCCAGAAGCCATACGCCAAAGACCACCAGCAGTCCGGCGACACCACCGATGACTACAGCACCCGCCGCGTTCGTTACATCACAGGGGGCCGTGATGGCAACCAGTCCGGCAAGGGAAGCATTCAGACACATCGAAACATCTGGCTTGCCGTATTTTAACCATGTAAAGATCATACATACCACCGTAGCACCCGCCGGCGCGATCGTCGTGGTAAGGAAGATAGCTCCCAGCTGGGAAACTGTCGTAGCCGCCGCGCCGTTGAAGCCATACCAGCCGAGCCAGAGGATAAAACATCCAAGGCAGCCGAGTGCCAGATTGTGACCGGGGATAGCATTGACTTTTGTCACCTTGCCGTCTTTATCTTTATTGAACTTTCCGATACGGGGACCAAGCATTGCCGCGCCGATCAGGGCACATACACCGCCGACCATATGAATCGCACAGGATCCCGCGAAATCATGGAAGCCAAGCTGTGCGAGCCAGCCGCCGCCCCAGATCCAGTGCGCCTCGATCGGGTAAATCAAACTGGAAATAACCGCGGAATATACACAGTAGGAAAGAAACTTCGTTCTCTCTGCCATGGCTCCGGATACGATTGTTGACGTTGTCGCACAGAATACCAGGTTAAACACAAAATCGGAAAAACTGAAATCCGCGTAGGATGTAAACAGATCCATGCCCGGTTTCCCTATAAAACCGATCATATCCTCCCCCAACAAGAGAGAGCAGCCGATCAGAATGAACATCACAGTGCCAATACAGAAATCCATCAGGTTTTTCATCAGAATATTGCCGGTGTTTTTGGCCCGGGTAAATCCTGCCTCCACCATGGCGAATCCGGCCTGCATCCAGAATACCAGCGCAGCGCCGATCAGAAACCATACGCCAAATACATTGTCGCTTACAAAACTCATAATTTCCTGACTCATAATTACCTCCTTATGTTAGTAAAAATGTATGCCGCTTCCGGCACCTTACAGATGGCTTTGTTTCATGGAATGAACTTTCCTGTAAAACAAAAAAGGCGTGCCGTCCGCTGCCAGCATTGCGGATTACACGCCATTGTGCCATCTGTAAACAAAAGAAAAAGGCACCGGAAGTCATTCTTCTCAGCACCCTTGCCTTTGATACTAGGTATCTTATTCCTGTTTAAATAAAATGTCAATAAATATTGTTAAATTTTTACAAATTCGTCATTTTGGAGAAATTGTATAGTTTTCGCATCTGTTTTTATGCGTTTTTCACAATGAATGTAACGCAAAATCAATGATGGAACAGACGAATGCCCGTGAAGCACATGGCCATGCCGTATTTATTGCAGGTCTCGATTACATTATCATCACGGATCGATCCGCCCGGCTCCGCGATATATTTCACGCCGCTCTTGTGCGCGCGCTCAATATTATCACCGAATGGAAAAAATGCGTCCGAGCCAAGGGCGACATCTGTATTTCCCGCCAGCCATGCCCGTTTCTCCTCAGCCGTAAACACCGGCGGTTTCTCCGTAAACACGCTCTCCCACGCACCGTCCGCCAGAACATCCATATACTCTTCACCAATATAGAGATCGATCGCGTTGTCCCTGTCGGCACGCTTTATGCCCTCTTTAAAAGGCAGATTCAGCACCTGCGGTGCCTGACGCAGATACCAGTTGTCCGCCTTCTGGCCTGCCAGACGCGTACAGTGGATACGCGACTGCTGACCGGCGCCGATACCGATCGCCTGACCGCCCTTTGCGTAGCAGACGGAGTTCGACTGCGTATACTTCAGTGTAATCAGTGAAATGATCAGGTCGATTTTCGCAGAATCCGGAATTTCCTTATTCTCCGTTACGATATTTCCGAGGAAATCCCGATCAATCTTCAATTCATTTCTGCCCTGCTCGAAGGTCACGCCGAACACCTGCTTATGCTCTACTTCTGCCGGTACATAGGACGGATCAATCTCGATCACATTGTAATTGCCGCCCTTCTTTGTAGTCAGGATTGCCAGAGCTTCCTCTGTATAGCCGGGTGCGATCACACCATCTGATACTTCCGGCTTGATCAGCAGCGCCGTATCCGCGTCGCAGACATCAGACAGGGAAATAAAGTCCCCGAAAGAAGACATGCGGTCCGCGCCTCTCGCTCTCGCATAAGCACAGGCCAGAGGCGACATCTGCGTTTTATCCTCTCCGACCCAGTAGATTTTCCTCTCGATCTCCGTCAGCGGAAGTCCCACGGCCGCGCCGGCGGGGGAAACGTGTTTAAAGGATGTCGCCGCAGGAAGACCGGTCGCCGCCTTTAATTCACGGACAAGCTGCCAGCCGTTGAAAGCGTCAAGGAAATTAATGTAGCCCGGTTTACCATTTAAAACTTTAACAGGAAGGTCGCTGCCGTCCTCCATAAAGATCCGGGAAGGCTTCTGGTTCGGATTGCAGCCGTATTTTAATGTGAGGTCTTTCATGAATTTTTCTCCTTATACTATGAAAGTGTCGCACGCTGTATCAGTGATTCTTATTGACAATACGGGTTTCAACAGTTCCATCAGCGATATTGATGTAGCGGACAAAAAGCGATACCTTATTTTCTTCATTCAGGCTGCTCCATAAGAGCTCCGTATAAGCGTCTATATCATCCAGAACGTCCACAAGCTCCGGTTCTCCTTCAAAACTGGGCAGGGGATTGCCGTCTCCCATGTATGTATGGATAAAATGAGCTTCTCCGTCGATCGGCGTAGAATAAGCGAACGTAAACCGGTTGCACGCGGCCGGATTGCCGTTATTGCTTTTCAGAATGGACAGCGCATAGCTGTAAGCGCCGCTCTCCACATGAAGAACACCGGAGATGCGCGGTGTATAGTTCGGTCCGTCCGGCTCAAAATCACGGGTGCGGAGTGACTGCTCAAAAGTCATCTGCTTATCCATGCCTTCAAAAATCGTGTCCGTCTGGTCGCCGTTTGTCACGATCGTCTTGTTTCCGAGCACACGCACCGGCGCGTAGATGACAAGACTGGGGTCTTCCATTTTCGCCGGATCAAAGGCTTCCGTCCGGATACCTTCCCCATCCTCCACAAAAATGCGGTTGCGGCTGTTGGCACTCCGACCCATAATAAAATAGGCGGCCACTGCCTTTGTACCGTTCGGTGTTTTCCCGAGAATAATGCCCCGTCCCGGATAAGAATTGTTCTTAAGCTGCTCTGCGATGGATCTCATTTCCATTTCGTTTCCTCCTTTTACTTGCCGTTTTACATTTATCACATGATACCTGCGGGTCCCAAAGTCATGGTATCATCATCATATGATTCGAGCGACAAAAGGGTATGATACTACGGATTGCAGCTTTGCATAAGTTCGATTACGGAAATCATAGATTTCCTATCTCACTTATCCGCACTTCGTGTCTCCGCTCCGCTTCGGTCGGTGCTAAACGAACGTCCACTGGACGTTCAGCACCCCACAATCCTAAAAACATTCGGAATCCGCTAAATTTGACCCGAAAACGGTCAAATTTGCTACTTCCTCATGTTTTTGCGGTCCCCAATGTCAGAAATACGGATGCGAGCATCCGATTTCTGACCTTTTGTCCCTTGTATCATCATATCAGTTCTTGAAGCTGTGTACCGGCGCCGGAATCCGTCCGCCACGGCTGATAAACGCCTCGCAGGAATAAGGATTGACCGGAATGATCGGCGCATATCCCAGCAGACCGCCGAACTCCGCCGTCTCTCCGACGCCTTTTCCGATAACCGGAATCAGACGCACGGCTGTCGTCTTCTGGTTCACCATGCCGATTGCCATCTCATCCGCAATAATTCCGGAGATGGTGCTCGCACTCGTGTCGCCGGGAATAGCGATCATATCGAGCCCGACAGAGCAGACGCAGGTCATTGCCTCCAGCTTTTCAATCGTCAGGGCATTCGCCTCCACCGCATCGATCATTCCCTAATCCTCGCTGACCGGAATGAACGCACCGCTTAAGCCGCCCACATAAGAGGATGCCATAATGCCGCCTTTTTTCACCTGATCATTCAGCATGGCCAGAGCCGCCGTCGTTCCCGGTGCTCCCGCGTATTCCAGTCCGATCTCCTCAAGAATTTCCGCAACACTGTCGCCGACCGCCGGCGTCGGAGCCAGAGATAAATCTATGATACCGAACGGAATCCCCAGCATCTGAGAAGCTTCTTTTGCCACAAGCTGTCCCACACGGGTGATTTTGAACGCGGTCTTTTTAATCGTCTCGCACAATACCTCGAAGCTCTCTCCCCGTGCCGATTCGATGGCTTTTTTCACCACGCCCGGTCCGCTGACGCCCACATTGATGACAGCATCCGCCTCTGTCACGCCATGGAACGCGCCGGCCATAAACGGATTGTCATCCGGTGCGTTGCAGAACACAACCAGCTTGGCGCAGCCGAGAGAGTCACTCTCCTTCGTATACTCCGCCGTCTCACGGATAATCTCTCCCATGATGCGGACAGCGTCCATATTAATGCCGGTCTTGGTGGATCCGAGGTTAACCGAGCTGCAGATGCGCTCTGTGCAGGCCAGCGCCTTCGGAATCGAGCGAATCAGAAGCTCATCACCCGTCGTCATTCCCTTGGCCACCAGAGCGGAATAGCCGCCGATAAAGTTCACGCCTACCGTGTGCGCCGCACGATCCAGTGTCTTCGCGATCTCCACGTAATCCTCCGCAGACTTACATGCCGCAGCTCCGATCAACGCAATCGGTGTGACGGAAATCCGCTTGTTTACGATGGGAATGCAATATTTCTTCTCAATCTCCTGACCTGTGTAAACCAGATCCCTGGCCACCGTTGTGATTTTGTCGTAAATCTTCTGATTTAATTTATCCAAATCCGCGTCGATGCAATCCAACAGACTGATGCCGAGAGTGATGGTACGGACATCCAGATTCATCTGACTGATCATCTGATTTGTTTCGTTGACTTCATATATATTAATCATGGGTGTATCTCCTTGTGCGCCCTGTAAAAATCTCTACACTCCGCCGTACACGTCCGTGAGCCTGCGGCTCCCGGACTGTCCGGGCTTCGCCCTATGAATTCAGGAACTGACAAATACGTCTGCAAGCAGCCGATTTGTCAGTTTCTTAATTCACACGGCTCATTGCCTACGCTCATATGCGGTGCATCATTTCGAATATTTCTTCGCGCTGGCATCGAATCACTACACCGATCTCTTTTCCGATCTCATCCAACTCCGTGGAACACTCATCAAAAGGCTTATCCGAAGTATTCAGATCCACGACCATCATCATGTTAAAATAGTCCTGTACGATGGTCTGCGAAATATCCAGTACATTGATATGCTGATCTGCCAGATAGGTACACACTTTCGCGATAATCCCGACGGTATCTTTACCGACAACGGTAATTACAGTTTTGTCTGTCATTTTTTCTGCCGTGTTTTCTGCCATTTTCAAATCTCCTTCTTGTTACTTGGTTTTTAAAAAACAATCATCTCAGAGACAGTGTCCCGCTTCGCCACTTCAATGGGAAAATCCGAGCCTTTATATGGATTATCTCCCAATGTCACTTCCGTCTTCACACTCTCGCAGGCAAGCTGCGGATAATTATTCTCCTTACTCAAATGCCCCAGCACAACCTTCTTTAAGCGGTCATGAAGCACTTCTCCCAGGAGCTGCCCGGAAAGCTCGTTGGACAGATGACCCTTCTCGCCCAGAATCCTCTGTTTCAGATAATACGGATAAACGCCGACCTGAAGCATATGTACATCATGGTTCGCCTCGAGTAATAGTACATCCAGCCCCTGCAGCCTGTCCACCACCGAATGGTCATAGATGCCGAGATCTGTGACGACCGCCATGGACTTCTGTTCCTTTCTCATGATATAAGCAACCGGCTCTGCCGCGTCATGAGACGTTGAAAACGGTGTAACCGTCATATCGCCGACGCGAAACGGCACTTCCGGCGAAACCGTCCGAAACAGGGTGTCATCGACGTTCCCGATGGAATGATGATCACGAATATAATCGATCGTTCCCTGTGTGGCGTATATGGGGAGTCCGTATTTTCTGGCGATCACACCAAGACTTTTGATGTGATCTGAATGTTCATGGGTCACAAGAACACCATCCATCTCAGCCGTTTTCAGGCCGATTTCATTCAGGCCGGCCTCAATCCGTTTCCCGCTGATTCCGGCATCAATCAGCAGATGACAGTGCTCCGTCCCCGCGTAAATGCAGTTCCCGCTGCTGCCGCTGGCTATGCTGCAAAGTTCCATGTATTCCTCCACTGTTTCATACCGGTCTGATCATCCAATATATTCATCCTCTTAACCGTACCGACATGTTACGACTCTGCCTGCGGAAAACATTTCTTTTCTAAAATCAAATCAATCTGACGAAACGCCTGCTCCGGCGTACCGTTATTATCAATCTCCTCCGCACAGTGCGTGCGGAATGTCTCCTCGGACATCTGACTCGCAAACATACGGTCAATCTTTTCATCCGAATATCCGCGGTTTTGTTTCAGCCGCTTCCGTCTGTTTTCCTCTGATGTATAAATATACCACAGTTCATCACAGATTGCATCATATTTTTCTTCAATTAAAAGCGCCGCCTCGAGAATCAGAAAATCAAACTGCTCTCTTTCATTTTCATATTCGTATTGTTCGGCCACATACATTTTGACCGCAGGATGAACCACGCGGTTTAAAGCCTCCCGCTTTTCGCTGTCTGAAAAAAGAACGGACGCAAGCTTTGCATTATCAAAATTTCCGTCCGGCTGCCATACGTCCTCCATGCCGAACATCAGAAGCAGCCTGTCATAACAGACGCTTCCCGGCTGCATCAGCTCATGAGCGATCTCATCCGCAAGCATGACACGGCAGCGGTAATTCTCTTTCATGTAATTTAAAATCGCGGATTTCCCGGCTCCGACGCCGCCTGTGATTCCGATAAAAAACATCTGTCTCTGTCCTTTCCGCAAAATCACCTGACAAAATTCGTCACATACTCCCGCTCCGTCTCCGGCAGCGGCACGCCGTTCTCAGAACCCACTTTAAAACAGCGCATCATCCACGCCAGATTCCGGGCAAGATTGCGCATGGTCTGCATCCCCTCAGCGTCCGCCTCCGCTTCCCCGGGCACACGGCCGTGCACCAGATTCCAGTAGGTGGAACCCGCCACCGGCATCCGGCAAATGCCGAAATATTTGTTCATCACATCAAAGGACGCGCTTGTCCCGCCTCTTCTGGCTACCGCGACGGAAGCACCCGGTTTAAAGGCAAACGACGCACTGCTGCTGTAAAATACCCTGTCCAGAAATGAGAGGACGCGTCCGCTCGGATGAGCATAGTATACCGGCGTTCCGAATACGAAGCCGTCCGCCTCCTTCGCCTTTGCGATAAACGCATTGACACTGTCATCGTCAAACACACAGCCCTGCTCACTGCACTGACCGCAACCGATACAGTCACGGATGGGTGCGCCTCCAATCTGGAAAATCTCATAATCAATCCCCTCACGTTCCAACTGCATCCCGATTTCCAGTAAAGCGCGATTCGTGTTCCCGTCTTTCTTTGAACTTCCGTTTAACATCAAAACTTTCATACTTATCATCCGCCTTTCATATCTTCCGAATTTCTTTATAAACCTTTATGAACTACTGACGCAGTATGCCAACATCCATAAAACTTAACCTGTCCCGCAAAAACCGATGCGCCTCAGTGCGCCTCAAACCAGTTCTCACCCACGTTCATGTCCACTTCCAGATCCACGGAAAGCTCCGCCGCCCGGCGCATCTCCTCCGAAAGAATCATCTTCACCTGTTCGATCTCATCCCGCGCCGTCTCAACTAACAGTTCATCGTGTACCTGCAGGATCAGCCTGGACCGCAGTCCCTCCGCCTTCAGTCTCCGATACACACGGATCATGGCAATCTTGATGATATCCGCAGCCGTTCCCTGAATCGGTGAATTCATGGCAATACGCTCCCCGAAAGAGCGCTGCATGAAATTGCCGGAAGACAGTTCCGGCACCGGCCGGCGGCGTCCGAACATCGTCACGGCATAACCGGTCTCCTTTGCGTCTGCGACCATGCGGTCGAGATAACTCTTGATCCCGGGAAATGTGGCAAAATAATTTTCAATATATTCCTCCGCCTCTTTGCGGGAAATACTCAGGTCCTGACTCAGCCCAAAGGAACTGATGCCGTAAACGATGCCGAAATTCACCGCCTTGGCGTTCCGCCTCTGCAAGGGCGTCACCTCATCGATCGGCGTGTGAAACACCTGTGATGCGGTAATCCGGTGAATATCCTCCGCATGCCGATAAGCCTCGATCAGGTTCTGATCCTCCGACATGTGAGCGAGCACACGCAGTTCAATCTGTGAGTAATCCGCATCGATAAACACGAACCCGTCCGCCGGTATAAATACCTTGCGGATCAGGCGTCCCATCTCCATACGAATCGGGATATTCTGCAGGTTCGGCTCCGTGCTGCTTAAACGTCCCGTCGCCGTGATCGTCTGGTTAAAGGTCGTATGAATCCGTCCGTCCGCCGCTATGCAGGCGCTTAACCCCTCGGCATAGGTGGATTTTAATTTCGTCAGCTGCCGATATTCCAGAATCTCCGCGACAATGGGATAATCCGGCGCAAGTTTATCCAGCACATCTGCCGCCGTAGAATATCCGGTCTTTGTCTTTTTACCGTTCGGCATATGCAGCTTTTCAAACAAAATCACACCCAGCTGCTTCGGAGAATTAATATTGAAAGTCTCCCCCGCTTTCTCATAAATGTCCTGTTCCAGCTGCGCGATGCGCCCTCCCAGCTGTTCGCCGTAATCCAGCAGTGATTCGCGTTCCACCAGAACGCCCGCCTTCTCCATATCATCCAGCACCCGCACCAGCGGCAGCTCTACCTCCCGGTACAACGGTTCCATACCGCTCTCACACAGTGCTTCCGTCAAAGGCTGCCTCGCACACAACGCCGTGTAAGCCGTAAAACAGGCCAGCTTTTCCACCGCCTCCGGCTTTTCCTGCACAGCCTTCGGCAGCTTTAATTTCCCCAGAAGATCAGCTTTTGCAGGAAGCATCTGCCCCAGATAGTCCTTCGCGAGATCATCATAGGCATATTCATTTTTCAGCGGATTCAAAAGATAGGCAGCCAGACTGACATCCGCCGCCGGCTTATCCTCCGCGATACGGACATGCTTCAGAAGTGCTTTCAGATCCGGTGTGACCAGCGACTCGCAGACGTCGCAGATCTGCTGCAGCTGCAGATCGAGAAAATCTGCCGGCATTTCCTCTGTACAGGGAAAATATACAACGCAGGGAGCATCCGAATCCCGATAAGCGACAGCCGCCCCGTAAAAATGATATTCTGTCCCCGGAACAGCCGTGTGCATGCCTTCCTCCAGAACCGTAATCGCCGTCTCTTTCACCGAAAACCCTGCAAAAAAACGCTCCGCCTCTGTCCTGTCATGTATGGTTCGAAAAGAATCTTCCAGAGGATTACCCGTATGTTCACTCTGTTCAAACCGCAGCAGCATCTGTTTGAATTCCAGCCGTTTGAACCAGAGATAGGCTTCCTGTGTATAAAAATCTCCAATCGCGGCAGCCTCCATATCATAATCGATATCCGCGTCCGTTCTTATCGCCGCCAGTTCCTTGCTCATCTGCGCCAGATCATAATGCTCCGCCAGCGCTGTCTGCGCCCGCTTCGGTTTGATCTCATCCACATGCGCATAAGCGTTCTCAATACTTTTATATACAGAGATAATATTCGTCGCGCCCTTTTCCCCGATGCCCGGCACACCCGGTATATTGTCCGAGCTGTCGCCCATCAATGCCTTGACATCAATAAACTGGCGCGGCGTCACCAGATAACGGCTCTCCACGTCAGCAGCATAATAATCCTCGATCTCCGTCCCGCTCTGCTTCGTCTTCGGGATACGGATTTTCACCTTTTCGGTGGCAAGCTGCAGGAGATCCCGGTCGCCGGAGATAACGCTGACTTCCATCCCCGCCGCTTCCGCGCGGCCGGCAATCGTGCCGAGGATATCATCCGCCTCCAGTCCCGCCTGTTCCACCGTCACAATATTCATGGCATGAAGGACTTCCTTCATCACGGGAACCTGCTGACGCAGCTCCTCCGCCATCGGTTTGCGCGTACCCTTATATTCCGCATACATTTCATGGCGAAATGTCGGTTCACTGCGGTCAAAGGCCACCGTCAGATAATCCGGCTTCTCCTCGTCCAGAATTTTAAACATGATATTTAAAAAACCGTAGACCGCATTCGTGTGCAGCCCTTCCGAATTCGTCAGATCGGGAACCCCGAAAAAAGCGCGGTTTAATATGCTGTGCCCGTCAATCAGAACCATCTTTTTCATCTTCACCTATCTCCATTTCGCCATTATGTATTTGCGCAATTCCCTCATTTATCCCGCGATCCGCAATATAATAACACCCTTATACAATTTCTCTTGTATATACCTTCAGCCAGTCCCGTTCTTCTTCCGTCAGATACGGAGAAATATTCTCCCGCACCATCGCGTGATATTCATTCAGCCATTGCTTTTCTTTCTCATTCATCAGTTCCGGTTCTATACCGTCCAGATCGATGGGGCACCAGGTAATCGGTTCAAAACGCATAAACTGACCGTACTCATTTTTCTCATCTTTCACGCAGATCAGTTCGTTCTCAATGCGGATGCCGTATTCTCCCTCCAGATAAACGCCCGGCTCATCCGTCGTGATCATCCCTGCCTCCAGCACGCCGCTGTCTTTGCGCTCCGGAACAACCCTGTAGCGAAAACCGTTCGGTCCCTCATGTACATTCAGGATATGTCCCACACCATGGCCGGTGCCGCATTTATAATCTAACCCCAACTCCCAAAGAGGCTCCCGGCATACTACGTCCATACTGATCCCGCCGCAACCGTAAAGGAAACGGAGATTCGCCAGTGCAAGATTGCACCGGACAACCGCAGTAAAATGCCGCTTCATCTCCGGTGTGACCGGCCCGAGGATAAAAGTCCGCGTGATATCCGTCGTTCCTTCCAGATAATGTCCGCCGCTGTCCACCAGCAGCATACCCTCTGGCTGAACCGACGCTTTCTGATCTGCCGTGGCTGCGTAATGCATCATGGCGGCATTCGGCCCGTACGCACAGATATCCTCAAAACTCAGGTCCAGGAAATGCTCCTGCTCCCTGCGCAGACCGTCCAGATAACACCCGACTGTATACTCATCCATGGGAATCCGTCCCACATTGGTTTTCAGCCAGTACATGAATTTCGTCATGGCAACGCCGTCTTTCAGGTGCGCCTGACGGGTATTTCGAAGCTCCGTCTCATTTTTGACCGCCTTCATCAGTTCTGACGGATCTTCTCTGTCAATAATCTTCACCCTTTTCGATAAAGAAGAGATCAGACGATAATTGACCATTTTCCGGTTCATAAGAACCGATGTGTTTTCCGAAAGCCGCGACGCCGCATCGTAGACATTCCAATAGGAATCCACCTCAACACCGCAGTTTTTCAGATACGCCGCTGCCTCATCTCCCACCGCATCCGGCTGAACGAACAGAACCGCTTTTTCCTTAAAAATAAACAGAAAGGATAAAAACACCGGCACATGTTCAATATCATCTGCACGGAGATTTAAAATCCACGCAATATCACAGAGGGAAGAAAGTATATGGACATCCGCCTTCTCCTCCGCCATCCTCTCCCGTATACGTCCCAGCCTGGAAACAGCTGACTCGCCGCTGTATTCCTCCGTCAGGATCCAAAGCGGCGTACAGGCTATGGCCGGCCGGTCTGTCCAGATTCGATCCGTCAGATCTTCTGTCACATACAGGCTGCCGTGTCTGTCGTCCGCAGCTTTTTGAAACGTTTCCGCTAACGATCCGCTGACAACCCGTCCGTCAAAGCCCAGAACGCCGCCCTCCGGAAGCTCGGCTTTCAGAAAGTCCGGTATCGCAGGCACTCCCTCCTCACCCATCCGGTATAGATCAAAGCCGGATCCGGCAAGCTGCGCGGCCGCCTGTATGAAATAACGTCCGTCTGTCCAGAGCCCCGCCTTGTCCCGCGTCACCACGGCAGTTCCCGCAGAGCCTGTAAATCCGGTCAGAAACTCTCTGGCACGAAAGTATTCGCCCACATATTCCGACTCATGAAAATCTGAAGACGGCACCACATAGATATCGATGCCTCTTTTGCGCATCTCTTCACGCAATTGTTCCAATCGTATATTTCCCATGTTTTCGTCTCTCTTATCCTGTTTACGTCATCTATTAAAAATCAATTACTCTGCACTTCTGACCAGACTGCCCGGAATCCGCATCAGTGATGTCGTTTTTCCATCTTACTTATGCCATTATCTGCCGCATTTATAACTTCATTTTGAATTCCCGCTCGGCTTCACGCTTCTGATCCTTCTTCGCGATATCCTGCCGCTTGTCATACAGCTTCTTCCCCCGTGCCAGCCCGATTTCCACCTTGATCAGACTGCCTTTCAGATAAACCTTCAGCGGAATCAGCGTATATCCCTTCTCTTTTATCTTGCCGGCAATCCGGTTGATCTCATGGCGGTGCAGCAACAGCTTCTTCGGACGCAGCGGGTCACGATTAAAAATATTCCCCTTCTCATAAGGGCTGATGTGAAGACCATAAGCAATCACCTCGCCGTTTTCGATACGGATAAAAGATTCCTTGACACTGCATTTTCCCATGCGGACGGATTTTACCTCCGTACCGTGCAGGGCAATGCCCGCCTCGTATGTCTCTTCTATAAAATAGTCATGATATGCCTTTTTATTATTTGCAATCAATTTTATCGTGTCTTTTCCCATTTTTCAACTCCATGTTTATCGTCCGCATCAGCCGATCCGCACCCGTCACCCGGACGGTCACCGTCTGTCCCAGCTTATAACTCCTGCCGGTATGCTCCCCGACCAGCTCATACGTATCCTCCACATACTGATAATAGTCATCCTGAAGGCTCGTCACGTGTACCAGTCCCTCAATGGTATTCGGCAGTTCCACATACAGACCATACTGCGTGATACCGGAAATGACGCCCTCATAAACCTCTCCGATATGGCTCTCCATATACTCGACTTTTTTCATTTTGATTGTCTCACGCTCCGCCTCATCGGCGCGCCGCTCCAGATCACTGGCCTGCTTCGCCACATTCGGAAGAATCGATTCATAGTGCTGCCGCCGTTTGTCATCCATGCGCCCGCGCAGCCCGTCCTTGATGATACGGTGTATCTGCAGATCGGGATATCGGCGGATCGGTGATGTAAAATGACAGTAATATTTTGCCGCCAGGCCGAAATGACCGACACATTCTACTGAATAAGCCGCCCGCTTCATGGAACGCAGCGTCAGGCGTGAGATCAGCGGTTCCGCCGGAGTATCCTCTATTCTCTCTAAAAGCTTCTGCAATTCCTTCGGATGCACCTCATCAGAACCGATATGGATATGGAAACCGAAGTTATTGATAAAGGCGCTCAGCTTTTTAATTTTTTCCACATCCGGCTTCTCGTGCGTCCGGTATACAAAAGGACTCTCCTGCCAGAAATAATCCTCCGCCACTGTCTCATTCGCCGCCAGCATGAAATCCTCTATGATACGGGTCGCCGGGTTCCTGTCATAAGGAAGAATCTCTGTCGGACGCCCCTCTGTATCCAGAATCACCTTCGTCTCCGGAAAATCAAAATCAATGGATCCGCGCGCTCTGCGCTTTGCACGAAGCAGATCCGCGAGCTCTTTCATCAGGAAAAACATGGGCACAAAGTCTTCATACTCCGCCGATGTTTTCTCATCCCTCAAAGTAATGATTCTGTTGACATCCGTATAAGTCATACGGCGGTCGACACGGATGACAGGCTCCGCAATCTCATGATCGACAATCTTCCCCCGTCGGTCTACGGTCATGATGC
>JAJQFQ010000210.1 GCA_021201035.1 Clostridiales bacterium | reverse complement strand
GGTTATCAACACCGTTATGGAAGTTATGACAGAGGCCGGCAAACAGCCCTGCCTTTGCAAGAAGGATGTTCCCGGATTTATCGCAAACCGGATGCAGCATGCGCTGTGGCGTGAAGCTATTGCTATCGTAAATGACGGTATAGCTGATGCAGCTACCGTTGATCTGGCCTGCAAGACAAGCTTCGGCCTGAGACTTCCGTATCTGCCGCCGCTGGTGAATTCCGATATGGTCGGCACGCAGCTTACGTACAATATTCACAGCTATGTGCTGGAACATCTGGCAGACAACCATGAGCCGTCACCGATTGTGAAGGATATGATCGACAAGGGCGAGCTCGGTTTCCGTGCTGAGCCGGATGAGAATGGAATTTATCATGGCTTCATGGATTATACCAAGGATCAGATTGATGACATTAACAGCGGCCTGAATGAATACCTGATCAAGATGCTTTATGACAAATAAAACAGGATGTGAGATTTTTGTATCCTGCTATTAAAATGTTCACAACACCGGGCGTCGTCCCGACGGCCGGTGTTTGAAATATTATCTAAATTTAAACTTATCACAGGAGGTAAAGAACAATGGGACAGAAAATTTGGGTTGACCTTACTCATCCATTCAGCGCTGAGATTCCGCGTTGGCCTTACTTTGACAAACCGGTTATTGACAGCAAGCATTCTATGGCAAAGGGTGGCGTTCTGACACAGTACATCGGATGCACAATGCATACAGGTACACATTGCGACGCACCGCGTCACGTTATGGAGCGTGAGTTCGACGGAAGAAGAGCACGTTATACACATGAGATGGCAATCGATGCTTACACAGGCGATGCAGTATGTCTGGATCTTCACTTTGTAAAGCGTTGGGAGCTGATCACCGCTGAGCATCTTGACAAGGCTTGCCGTGATATGGGTATTGATCCGGATTCTGATTACCTTCAGAACAAGGTTCTCTGCCTCTGCACAGGTATGCATCTGAAGTTTGATGATTCCAAAGAGTATTATCATTATTCATGCGGTACCGGACGTTCCGCAGGTATATGGTTCGTTAAGCATGGCGTTAAGTGCGTAGCTATGGATATGCAGGCTCTGGATCATCCGCTTCACACTGCTATGGGCAACAACGGTATGACGAGAATGAATCTTCTCGGCGCTTCCGGCAAACCGATCATCGAAGAGTTCATCGAGGAGTTCGGTGAGGAAGCATACGCTCCGTTTGAGAAAGAATACTATGTAAAATATTATGGTCAGGAAGCATACGACGAGTTCTATGGCCCGCTTGAGGCGATCGGCAACTGGGGCACCTGGGAGCCTTGCCACAAGACCATGCTTGGCCACGGCATCGTTGGTGTTGAGAACCTGGGCGGCGACCTTGAGAAGGTTTGCGGCAAAGAGTTCGAGTTCTTCTGCTTCCCGCTTCGCTGGTACATGGGTGACGGTTCCATGGCTCGCTGCGTTGCACGTATCGATGAGGACGATGTAAACGACGTTCCGGAGAGAACTTATCTGTACTGCGGTACCGGATGCCAGGATAGAGAGAACTATGGTTTCCTTGATTATGAGAAATTCGCTGCTGATCCGGCTATCTAATTAAAAGGACAGACCCAATATTATGCCCAAGCGGACGGACGCTGATCTGCGTCCGGACGTCTGGGCATTCGGTGGGTTTAGTGTGTCAATAAATGTATATAGAAAAAGTGAGGGAAAAACAATGGCAAAGAAAACAATTATTACAGCTGCTGTAACGGGTGCATGGCCGAAGAAAGAGAATAACCCGAATGTACCGATGACTCCGTCAGAGATTGCTGATGACGTATATGCATGCTGGAAAGCAGGCGCTGCGATCGCTCATATTCATATGAGAGATGATGAGGGCAACGGTGTTATGGATCCGGCTAAGTTTGCTGAGACCGTAAAACTGTTAAAAGAGAGATACCCGGATTGTGATATCATCATCAACATGACGACATCCGGTGATATTCACGCAGATGATGACATTCGTGTTCAGCATGTAAAGGATCTGAAACCGGAGATGGCTTCCTATGACTGCGGTTCCATGAACTGGTTGCACAGCGGACTGTTCATCAACTCTCCGAAGTTCCTGACAGACTGCGGACTTCTGTTCCAGGAGACCAATACTAAGCCGGAAATTGAGGCGTTTGATCCGGGCATGATCGGCAATGCTGCTTACTATGTAAAGAAAGGCATTCTGAAGACTCCGCTTCACTTCCAGTTCTGCATGGGCTGCGCGAACGGTATTGCCGGAACGATGAAGAACCTTGTGTTCATGAAGGAGACTGCTGAGGAGCTTGTTGGTAAAGGCAACTTTACATGGTCCTGCTTCGGTGTTGGACACAGTGCTATGGAGATGCTTTACGGCGCGGTAGCATTGGGTGGACATATCCGTGTTGGTATGGAAGATAATGTTATGTACTCCAAGGGTGTACTTGCAGAGAGCAATGCTCAGTTCGTAGAGAGAGCTGCACGCGTGATCAGAGAGTATGGCAATGAGGTTGCTACTCCGGCTGAAGCTCGTGAGATGCTTGGACTGACGAAATAATCCTTGTGTTTGAGAGGTTGACCCTGAATACAAAACAGGAATAATAGAACCTGTATAGTGAATGAAATGCCGGATGCCTTTGCGGGTGTCCGGCTATCTTATCAATTTATTCCCATGGATCCGGATGAAGACGGCAATCCCGGGAGTATGCAAATAAAGGAGGATTCCTATGACCTGGGGAGCTTTATATATGTACTACCATTGTCCGAAATGCGGATTAAAGTTTGAATATGCGCTTGACGTGATGCCGGAGTTCGGTGACCAGTTTGGCTGCTGCCCTGAGTGCAAGGTGCCGGGCATCTATGAAAAAGAGGGCGCGCGTCAGCTTGATGATAATGAATATTTTGAAGTAGAGTAACTGTGAAGGTACTGAACAGTTACGAAGAGGAGTGATTGCCCTGCAGGGCTGTACAGGTTTTGTTCCGACAAAGAAAACGTACGGAGCAATGATAAAATAATTAATAAAACAGGATACATAATGACGGTAATAAAAAGATTATCCCTTGTGGATCAGGTATATGAGAAAATCAGAGAACGTATCGTATTTCTTGAAATTCCGTTTGGCAGTAAATTGAATGTCAGTAAACTGCAGGAAGAATACGGCGTGAGTTCCACGCCGGTGCGGGAGGCATTGAATCGTTTGCGGAACGACGGGTTGATTGAGATTGAGAATAACGTCGGCGCACGTGTGATTGATTTTACGGAGGACGATGTACGGCAGGTACAGGAGTTATCCTACGCATATCAGATTGTGGCGGCGCGGAATGCCATGCGAAACGGTGATCTGCAGGCAATGACGGAGGAAATCGGTCGATATATTGAGGAATACAGGCATTCTACGAATGTGGTTGAGAGCTGCAGATGCATCAGGAGCATTCTGAATGTGTTTTATAAGAACACTAATAATGACAGGCTGCTTGCGAAGGTGACGTCCCTGAACAGTATGGATGATATATTGCACAATCTTTTTGCCATACCAAGAGAAAAGGGAGGCAGCGGCGGACAATATCATTCCGGCATTATTTATTTTGAACAGATTCAGGAGGCTGTGGCAGATCGCGATTTTACGAAGATTTGTGATGCACTGGAGGGTCATCAGTTGTGGTCCCGTGAATATATTATAAAAAATCTGGAGACAGTTAAGAAAGATGCAAATCATATATAATATATGACTTGCATCTTTTTGTATTGTCATGTGATGGGAATAATGGTATACTATTAATGTTAAAAATATTTTAAAGAGGAGGAGAAACCAATGGTATTACAGAACTTTGATGTATTGATTGAGAAAGTAAAGAGTTTTCCAGAACCGAAGAAGGTCGTTGTTGCGGCTGCCGGTGATGCTCATACGTTGGAGGCAATCAAGGAAGCGGTTGATGAAGGCATTGTAAAGCTTGTTTTGGTGGGGGACAAGGCGAAGATTATTGAGATCGCTGCTGAAATCGGACTGACTGTTGCAGAAGAAGACATTTATGATGAGCCGGATGCGGTTGCGGCTGCGCAGAAATCCGTCGCCCTCATTCATGAGGGTAAGGGTGATTTCATCATGAAAGGCAAGCTGGAGACGGCTCAGATATTAAAACCGGTTGTAAACAAAGAGACCGGATTAGGTACCGGCCGTGTCATGTCCCATTTTGTGTTTGATGAACTTCCGTATTACCACAAGCTTTTGGTTACTACCGATGGCGGCATGATGACTTATCCGACACTGGAGCAGAAAAAGGATATTATTATTAACACAGTGGAGACGCTCAAATCTCTCGGATATGAGAATCCGAAGATTGCCTGTGTGGCTGCGGTGGAGAAGGTTAATCCGAAAATGCCGGAGACAGTGGAAGCGGATGCGTTAAAGCAGATGAACCAGAACGGTGAGATAACAGATTGTGTGATAGAGGGACCTATTTCACTGGATATCGCTCTGAGTAAAGAAATTGCGGATCTCAAGGGATTTGACAGTCCGGTAGCCGGTGATGCTGATGTTATACTTGTCCCGAATATTCAGGTTGGTAATATCCTGGGCAAGTCTATTACTGTGATTGCGCGCGGCAATATGGCAGGGTTCATTGTCGGCGCGAAGGTACCGATTGTTCTTACATCCAGAGGATCTTCCGCAAAGGAGAAATACCTTTCGCTGGTTCTGGCGTCTGCCGTAACTGCGGGTAAGTAATCGGATTTTCCTGATATGGTTTTATCAGATGATGATACCGGATAATACAGAGCCAACTGTTTTGCAAATGGATCTGCAGACGGTTGGCTCTGTTATGGTATATAAATGATTTGATTAAAATGATTGCAATCAGCTGTTTCGATAAAGAAAGCTGTGCTCGAAAGGGGCAACTCATTCATCGGACATATTCTGGTTTTTCAGATAGGAGTCCATGATATCCATCAGCTGATCCTGATACTTCATTTCGTTATGAACTTTGAAAGCGTCCGGATCAATCGGCAGATTCAATTCGTTCAGCCGACGGATGCTCCAGACATACAGAATATCCAAAGCGGGAATCAGATCTTTGCCGAGCGGGGTAAGGATATATTCCACCTTCAACGGAATCGTGTTATATTGAATCCGTTCCACCAGACCGTCTTTTGTCAGTTCCTTTAACTGCTGACTGAGAACCTTCTCGCTGACGCCGAGAGTCTTTTTCGTTTCATTAAAGCGAATCTTTCCATAATGATGAATGTGATGCAGAATCGTCATTTTCCACTTGCCGGAGATGCAGTTTGTGACAAAATGATAAGGATTCACTGTTTCCATAAAAAATTGACACCTCCCCATTTTTGAATCACACTAACCGATAAGTCATTTAGTGTCGTTAAGGTAACTTAACATGCTATATTGTATCAGCTTACTTTCTGTTTTGCAATTATAATCTCAAAAAATTTAAAAAAATTTTATAAAATAGACATTTGGTTCTAAGTCCGCTGAATCTGCATAAGGATATAAAAAGAATACGTAAACCGTTATATTCATCATCAGGGAGGATAGTGGAAGTATGCCAAATACAAGTATTTACCGGAATATCGCCATGCGGACCGGCGGAGATATTTATCTGGGAGTGGTAGGACCGGTTCGTACGGGGAAATCGACTTTTATTAAGCGGTTTATGGATCTGATGGTTTTGTCCGGGATGGAAGAATCGGATGAAAAGAGGCGGACGGTGGATGAACTGCCGCAGTCAGCTCAGGGAAAAACGATCATGACGACTGAACCGAAATTTGTTCCAAAAAACGCGGTAGAAATATTATTAGAAGAAAATCTTCCTGTTCGGCTCAGGTTGATTGATTGTGTCGGATATCTGATTGACGGTGTGAATGGTCATATGGAAGACGGCAGAGAGCGTATGGTGAAAACTCCCTGGTACGATTATGAGATTCCTTTTGCAAAGGCGGCAATGATCGGTACGGAGAAGGTGATACGGGATCATTCTACGATCGGTTTGGTTGTGACGACAGACGGAAGTTTTACTGATATTCCGCGGGAAAAGTATCTTCCTGCGGAGGAACAGACGATAGAAGAATTGAAAAAGATAGGAAAACCGTTTTTGATTTTGCTGAATACATCGAAACCGTATAGCCCTCAAACGGATTCTCTGGTGGCTGAACTTGCTGCCAAATATCAGATTCCGGTGCTTCCGATTAACTGTGAACAGATGAAAATGGATGATATTCAGAAAATATTGCAGCAGGTGTTGTATGAATTTCCGGTGGCCCGCATGGAATTCCTGTTGCCGGGGTGGGTGGAAATGCTGGACATGGAACATCCCGTAAAATCGGCTGTGGTAGCAGAGGCAACGAAAATGTTGGAGACGGCCGGACAGATGAGGGATGTGATCGGACTGGCATGGAAACCGGATCATGATGAAATTGCGTCTGTTGAAAAGGAAAAAATTGATTTATCCGGAGGAGCAGTACGATTCCGGATTCGGTTAAAAGAAGCATTGTACTACCGGAACATGAGTGAACTGACAGGAGTTCCGGTTCATAATGAGTATGAAATGATTGCTCTGTTTCGTGAGATGGCAGAGCAAAAGCAGAAATATGAGAGAGTCGGCGCTGCGGTGGACAGTGTGAGCAGTACCGGATACGGCGTGGTGCCTCCGTCTGTCCGTGAAATTTCCATAGAAGAGCCGGTGTTGATGAAACATGGAAATAAATACGGTGTAAAAGTAAGGGCGACATCTCCGTCGATTCATATGATACGGGCAAATATTGAGACGGAGATCGCGCCGATTATCGGGAGCGAGGAGCAGGCACAGGATTTGATTCAGTATATCAAAGATAATCAGGATGATGCTGACGGACTCTGGAAGACAAATATATTCGGAAAATCAATCGGAGAACTGGTGGAGGACGGGATTCGTCGAAAGATTACAATGATGAATGAGGAGAGTCAGATGAAGCTGCAGGATACGATGCAGAAAATTGTAAATGACAGTAATGGCGGACTGGTTTGCATTATTATATGATCATGACAGCAGAAACCCCGGCGGAACAGATCCGTCGGGGGTCATTGTCATATGGAAAATAAAGTCAGATCAGCCTACAGCTCGTTTCTCTTGTGAGTAAGTACGATTGTATCGCCTTCTTTTGTGTCCACATATTCACGGAAAAAATTTCTGGTTAAATTAAATCCGGGAATCAGAGGCATCAGGATAAAGAAGATGTTCTGATGCTCATTAATCACATCGGATGTGGGAACATTCGCCCAATCCTCGGTGGCTGTTACGCCGTCTTCATAAAACTTTTTGTCGTAGTTCGCGGCTGCTTTCTTGCCGAGTTCGCCTTCGATGATAATCTGTCCGTACTCGTTGATGACGGCACGCTCCAGATCGCGGTGATGATCAACACTGATTTTTTCGTTTAAATGACTCATAATGGTTTCCTCCTATTAAACTTTATTAACGCTTTTTATCAATGAGTAGAGTAAAGGTTTTGTGATAAAAAACATTTAAAGATATTAGAATTATATCAAATAATTATGGTAAAATCAACCGAAATCACTCCTCAAAGAAAAAAATATTTGTGAATGTATATGGTTTGTGGTATTATTTTAATTTAGAATAACATACGTATTGTTTGGATATTTTGAATCATGGAAAGGTTTGATATATGAGCAAAGTATATGAAAAACTGCTTCAGTGCTGTTGCAGTGTGGAGGAGAAGATTCACTTCAAACCGGAGATTGCCCTGATCCTGGGGTCGGGACTGGGTGATTACGCAGATGATATACAGGTTGAGGCTGCACTGGATTATCAGGATATTGAAGGTTTTCCGGTTTCTACCGTGCAGGGACACAGGGGAAGATTCATTTTTGGATATATAGGCAGCACCCCGGTGGTGATTATGCAGGGGAGAGTTCATTATTACGAGGGATATCCCATGTCGGATGTGGTTCTTCCGGTTCGGCTGATGGGGATGCTCGGTGCGAAGATTCTTTTTCTGACAAATGCGGCCGGTGGTATACAGGAGGGGATGCATGCGGGTGATCTGATGCTGATTACGGATCAGATTTCGGATTTCGTACCATCTCCTCTGATCGGACCGAATCCGGATGAGTTGGGCGATCGCTTCCCGGATATGAGTCATATTTATCGAAAAGAGCTGCAGGATGTAGTGCGCAGGGCTGCATCCCGCCTGGACATTCCGCTGAAAGAGGGGGTATATATCCAACTGACCGGACCAAATTATGAGTCGCCGGCGGAGATTCGCATGTGCCGCGCGATTGGTGCGGATGCGGTGGGTATGAGCACGGCCTGCGAGGCGATCACTGCTAATCATATGGGGATGAGTGTATGCGGCATTTCCTGTATTTCGAATCTGGCTGCCGGGATTTCCCCGAGACCGCTGACGCATGCTGAAGTACAGGAGTCAGCGGATCGTGTCGCTCCGTTGTTTCGACAGCTTGTGACAGAGAGTATTCTTGAAATGGCGGGAGAACAATTATGAATATTCGTTTTTATAATGCAAAAATACTCACATTGAAGGAAAATGATGAGTTCGAGATTATAGAGGGGGAACTTTGGATATCCGGCAACCGCATTCTTTATGTGGGCGATGGCGGACAGCCGGATCAGATTCTGGCGTCCATGAACAGGCCTGTGATTATCTGGGAACGGGAGATAGACTGCGGAGGCAATCTCCTGATGCCGGGATTTAAAAATGCTCATGCACATACCTATATGACATTTCTGCGTTCCTACGCGGATGATCTGCCGCTGCAGGACTGGCTGTACGGGATGTGCTTTCCGAAGGAGGATCAGCTGACGACTGAGAATATCCGTCCGCTGGAGATTCTCGGTATCATGGAGTATCTTACCAGCGGTATTACAACGAGCTTTGATATGTGCTATTTTCCTCCGGTTTATGCGCAGGTGGCGGCAGACTGCGGTTTCCGTGCCGTTCAGGTGTCCGGCGTCAACAGTTTCGGCGGCCGGCTGGATGTCGTGGAGGAGAATTACCATAAGGTGAATGAGACCAGTGAACTGACATCCTTCCTGATCGGGTTCCATGCGGAATATACGACGAAGCCGGAGTTGATGGCGGGGATTGCGGATCTTGCCCGCAAGTACCACTCACCTCTTTACATGCATAATTCTGAGACGACAAAGGAAGTATCGGAATGTCTGGAGCGGTACGGAAAGACGCCGACACAGCTGACAGACGATTACGGCATGTATGAATACGGCGGCGGAGGATTCCATTGCGTTTATTTTGACGACAGGGATTTTGAAATATTTAAAAAACGCGGGCTGACGGCGGTGACCTGTCCTGCGTCGAATCTTAAGCTGGCCAGCGGGATTGCGCCATTGAAACATTTTTACGATGAGGGAATCAATCTTGCCATCGGTACCGACGGTGCAGCGAGCAATAACAGTCTGGACATGTTCAAGGAAATGTTCCTTGCATCCGCTCTGGCAAAGGTGACTGAGATGGACGCCGCGTGCATCAGTGCTGACCGGATTCTTTATATGGCGACCGCGGGCGGTGCGAAGGCTATGAATCTGCCGGATTGCGACCGGCTGGCGGCAGGGAAGCTGGCTGACCTGATCCTGATCGATTTAAAGCAGCCCAATATGCAGCCGGAGAATAATATTGTAAAAAATCTGGTTTACAGCGGCAGCAAGCAGAATGTTCTTATGACGATGGTAAACGGCCGGATTCTGTATGAGAATCAGAAGTTTTCAATCGGCGTGGAGCCGGATGATCTGTACCGGGAAGTGAACGGTATCATCCGGAGTATGACCTGATGAATTTATAGTTCGGATTGTTTCAATCTGTGTCATCAGTCGTTGCTGAGCGATATACAGGCGAATGATCCCCGGGAAAGACAGAATAGTTATATGAAAGTAGATATTTATACCGACGGTGCTGCCCGGGGCAATCCGGACGGCCCGGGCGGATACGGCGTGGTTTTACAGTTCAGAGATGCCGCCGGCATCCTGCACGAAAAAGAACTCAGCGCCGGATATAAAAGAACGACGAACAATCGTATGGAGCTGATGGCTGCCATTGCCGGACTGGAGGCTCTGGCGCGTCCATGCCGGGCAGAACTGTATTCCGATTCAAAGTATCTGACGGATGCGTTTAACCGTCATTGGATCGATGGCTGGCAGAAACACGGATGGAAGAAATCGGACCGGTCTCCGGTTAAAAATATTGACCTGTGGAAACGGCTTCTTGCCGCGATGGAGCCGCATGAAGTACAGTATCGATGGGTCAGGGGTCATAACGGACATCCGTTGAATGAGCGCTGTGACCGGCTGGCGACAGGAGCGGCTGATGGAGAAGATTTATTAGAGGATACTGTGGCAGAATGAAGAGACAAAAGAATCACCGGATGCTCGAATTGGGTTTTGCTGCGGTGACGGGAGTCGTGATTGCGGTTCTCGTATGGCTGTATCTGAAACTGGCAAATGCGGGTATCACGGTTATCTGGGAGATCATCCCTTCTCATATGGAGATCGAACATTATACGCTGATCATGTGTTTGATCGGCGGTTTGATTGTCGGCATATTTCACCATTTTTACGGTCCTTATCCGGAGAGCATGGCGGATGCGGTCAGACGTGTGAGAGAGACGGGATTTTATCCGTTTAAAAACCTTTATATTACGATTATCGCTGCGTTTCTTTCACTGTTTTTCGGAGGTGCGGTCGGACCGGAATCGGGATTGGTATGTCTGCTTCTGGGACTTTGTTTCTGGGCGATGGCGCAGTTTCGTCTGGCCCGGAATAAAATGCAGACCTGTTTTGCGGAACACCCCGGTCTGTCCGGAGGATATGTGTTCCGTCAGATGTTAAAAGATTTGTTTTATTCTGCGGATCGGATCTCGAATGATGGGTCGAATCCGGAGTGGAAACGATCGGAACAGATATCAACAGGTGTGACGACAGGCGTAGTGGCTCTGTTTATCTATTTGCTGATGAACCGATTATTCGGCAGTGCCTTTACGATTCCGCATCTGGAGGCCGGGGAGATATACATGAAGGATCGCTTTTCTGTGATTCTGTTGGCTGCAGCGGGTATCGGTGCCGGTTATATTTTTTTGATTTCGCGGAAGCTGACATCTCTGTTTTTCGGGAAACTGCGCACGAAAAAGCTGGATATCCTGAATACTGTTCTCGGAGGACTGATTCTCGGATTGATCGGGACAGCCCTTCCCATGACGATGTTTTCAGGCGGAAGTGATATGCAGTTGATCCAGTATGAGTATTATCAGTATACACCCTGGCTGCTGATTTTGATCGGCGTAGTGAAACTGTTTCTGACAAATGTATGTATTGAGTCCGGCTGGCGCGGCGGGCATTTTTTTCCGGTGATTTTTTCCGGGTTGAGTATCGGATACGGGCTGTCCACGCTTCTCGGAACAAGTCAGATTTTAAGTGTTGTCGTGGTGACGGCTGCTCTTTTGGGAACAATATTACAGCAACCGATCGGAGCCCTGGCTTTGATGGTTATCTTTTTCCCTGTTGAGGAGTTGGGATGGATGACTGTCATATGCTTTGTGGCGGGTTGTATTCCCATACCGTCTGCGCTTCGCCTCAATCAGGAGAATAAGGGATTTATCTACGGACTGATACATAGAAAGGAAAAAAAGACTGACGACAGGTGAATAAAAGGGATGCGACAGATGTGCAATGAATGATTGGCGGACGGAAAAGTCTTGAAAACAGGAGGCTCGTGTGCTAACATAAATAACTGTACGTTTCGGCATCTGCTGATGATAAATCAAAATATTTACGTGTTCCCGGAGAGCGGATATGTAACCGTTATGAGGGAGAACCCGGGAATGAAAAGACGGAGGAATAAAAATTGAAATCATACGGAGTAAATGAACTGCGCAGGATGTATCTTGATTTTTTTCGGAGTAAAGAACATCTTGTTATGAAAAGCTTTTCCCTGATTCCGCACAATGACAACAGTCTGTTGCTGATCAATGCGGGTATGGCTCCATTGAAGCCGTATTTTACGGGGGCGGAGATTCCGCCGAGAAAGCGTGTGGCGACCTGCCAGAAGTGTATTCGTACCGGCGATATTGAGAATGTCGGCAAAACAGCGCGTCATCTGACATTTTTTGAGATGCTCGGTAATTTTTCATTTGGGGATTACTTCAAGCATGAGGCGATTGCCTGGTCCTGGGAATTTTTAACGGAGACGCTCGGGCTGGACCCGGAACGATTGTATCCGTCTATTTACGGTGAGGATGAGGAGGCTTTCGAGATCTGGACGAAGGAGATTGGTGTTCCAGCAGAGAAAATAACTCGTTTTTATCGTGATCCCGAGACCGGCGAGTGCGATAATTTCTGGGAGCATGGCGCGGGACCATGCGGGCCGTGTTCTGAGATTTACTATGATCGCGGGGAGAAATACGGCTGCGGTTCTCCTGACTGCAAAGTCGGCTGTGACTGTGACCGTTACATGGAAGTATGGAACAATGTATTTACACAGTTTAACGGAGACGGCAAGGGCGGCTACGAGGAATTGGAACATAAAAATATTGACACCGGTATGGGACTGGAACGTCTGGCGGTCGTTATGCAGGATGTAGACAGTGTTTTTGACATTGATACCATGAAGGCGATCCGTGACAGAGTATGCGCTCTTTCAGGCAAAACCTATCATACTGACGCTATGGATGATGTGTCCATTCGCCTGATTACCGATCATATTCGCTCCGCTGCCTTCATGGTTTCTGACGGTATTATGCCGACCAACGAGGGGAGAGGATATGTACTTCGGCGTATCATTCGCCGTGCTGCGCGCCATGGGAAGATGATCGGCATCGAAGGATCCTTTCTTGCTGATATGGCGTTGACCGTGATTCATGAGAGCCGGGACGGCTATCCGGAACTTGAAGAAAAGAAAGACTTCATTTTAAAGGTGCTTACTCAGGAGGAGGAGCGTTTCGCGAAGACTCTGGATCAGGGGCTGGCCATCCTGAATGATATGGAGGAACAGATGGCTCAAAGCGGAGAGAAGATTCTTTCCGGTGAAAATGCGTTCAAGCTGTATGATACTTATGGTTTCCCCGTAGATCTGACGGAGGAGATTCTGGAGGAAAAGGGATTTACTTACGATGAGGCCGGATTTGCGGCTGCCATGGAGGAACAGCGGCAGCAGGCCAGAAGCAGCAGAAAGACGACAAATTATGCCGGCCACGAGGCGAGCGTTTATGATGAGATCGATCCTTCCGTCACAACAGAGTTTACCGGTTATGACCGGACGGATGATCAGGGAAAAGTAAGTGTTCTTGTGAAAATGGCTGCTTCTGATACAGAAGAAGACGCGATTGCGGAAGTCCTTACCGATGGAGATGCGGGGACAATTATTACGGATGTAACTCCTTTTTACGCGACGATGGGCGGACAGATGGGAGATCACGGTATGATTTCCTCTGCAGACGGGTCATTTGAGGTTCAGGATACGATTCATCTGGCAGGCGGCCGGGTGGGACATGTCGGCCGGATGATTTCCGGAATGATTCGGACAGGAGATGAGGTTTCTCTGGCTGTTGACCGGCAGCGCCGTGCGGCAACCTGCAAGAATCACTCGGCGACGCATCTGCTTCAGAAAGCGCTGCGGGAGGTGCTCGGTACCCATGTAGAACAGGCGGGGTCTTATCAGGATGCTGATCGTACGCGGTTTGATTTTTCTCATTTTCAGGCGATGACCGCAGAGGAACTTCAGGCGGTGGAGCGGATCGTGAATGAGAAAATTGCCGAGGGGATTCCTGTTGAGACAAACGTGATGACCGTAGAGGCGGCGAAGAAGACAGGCGCGATGGCATTGTTTGGGGAAAAATACGGCGAGACTGTCCGCGTGGTTTCCATGGGAGATTTTTCCAAAGAGTTCTGCGGCGGTACCCATGTGGCGAATACCGCGGATATTACAGCATTTAAGATTCTGTCGGAGAATGGCGTGGCGGCGGGTGTTCGCCGGATCGAGGCTCTGACCGGTACGAATGTTTTTTCCTATTACAGAGAAGTGGAGGATGAACTCCATGCCGCGGCGCGGGCGGCAAAATCGGCGCCTGCTGATGTAGCGGAGAAGATTCTGCACATGCATGAACAGATCAAAGCGCTGCAGTCAGAAAATGAGTCATTGAAGAGTAAGCTGGCACAGTCCTCTATGGGCGATGTCATGGAAAATGTTGTTGAGGTGAAAGGCGTGAAGCTGCTGGCGGCAAGCGTGCCGGAGGTTGATATGAACGGCCTGCGGGATTTGGGAGATCAGCTGAAGGAAAAAATCGGCGAGGGTGTTATTTTGCTGGCGAGCGCAAAAGGCAGTAAGGTCAGTCTGGTTGCCATGGTGACGGATTCGGCTATGGAGAAGGGCGCTCATGCGGGTAATCTGATCAAAGCTGTGGCAGTAAAGGTTGGCGGCGGCGGCGGCGGACGCCCGAACATGGCGCAGGCCGGCGGCAAAAATCCGGCGGGAATACCGGATGCTCTTGCGGCGGCAAAGGATGCTTTGGAGAACCAGATCGGATAAAATTCGTAAAAACAGCTGAAATTGCCTGATAAAACCGAAAAATCGCTTGACGGATTTTAAATTCATGATATAATGAATGACGGTGCAGTGAATATTACCCAAACAGTTGAATAGGCACAATAAGCAACTGGAGGGAGGTTAGGTGGGATTCTATGTCAAATGTGATCGTAAAAGAGAACGAGACTTTAGATAGCGCTTTACGCAGATTTAAACGCAACTGTGCGAAAGCGGGTATCCAGCAGGAGATTCGTAAAAGAGAACATTACGAAA
>JAJQFQ010000180.1 GCA_021201035.1 Clostridiales bacterium | reverse complement strand
TCGGAGGACCGGCAGATTATTTGGTAATTCCGGATCGGGAAAGTCTGCCCGGAGTGTCTGCGTTTTGCAGGAGGCGTGAGATTCCGTGTCTGATCGTCGGCAACGGCAGCAATCTCCTGTGCGGTGACGGCGGTGTGGAAGGCGTTGTTGTTGAGATTGGGAAGCGGATGTCTGATATCCGGGTCGACGGCACGAGCGTGACGGCGAAGGCCGGAGCACTTTTGTCGGCTGTTGCGGCAAAGGCCGCTGCTGAAGGGCTGACCGGTTTTGAATTTGCCGCGGGTATTCCGGGGAGCATCGGGGGCGCTGCGGTGATGAATGCCGGCGCTTATGGCGGTGAGATGCGCGATGTTCTGACGGAAGCAGAGGTTCTCACAGAAGAGGGAGAGATTTGCGTGCTTCCGGCGGAGGCGCTGCATCTTTCCTATCGCCACAGCGTGATTCCGGAGAGACACTATATTGTCCTGCACCTTTCTCTGAATTTGCGGAAAGGGAAGCAGGAGGATATTTACGCTTATATGGCCGAACTGAGAGAAAAGCGGGTTTCAAAACAGCCGTTGGAATATCCAAGCGCGGGCAGTACCTTCAAACGTCCGGAAGGATTTTTTGCCGGAAAGCTGATTGAAGATGCCGGTCTGAAAGGTTTTTCCTGCGGCGGAGCACAGGTTTCGGAAAAGCACAGCGGATTTGTGATCAATACAGGGCATGCCACGGCGGCAGAGATCCGGATCCTGATGAGTCATGTACAGCAGACGGTCAGGGAGAAGTACGGCGTTACTCTGGAGCCGGAAGTGAAGTTTGTGGGGCGGTTCTGAATTCAGCTCCGGTAATGAAAAGTTCAGTCAGGAGATTGGAAATACATACGGGGAAGAAACAAATCATCGTGAAGGGAGGCGATATCTTGAAATATGTTGTTGTGACGGGTATGTCCGGCGCCGGAAAAGCAACCGCGCTGCGTTTCCTGGAGGATATGGGATATTTTTGTGTGGATAATCTTCCGCTTCCGCTTCTGGAAAAGTTTTTTGAACTGACAGAAGGCGGAGATCAGGTTCACCGACAGCTTGTCCTGGGACTGGACATTCGCAACGGACAGTCGCTTCATCCGGCAGCAGAGACGATCGATCTGCTGAAGGAGGAGGGAAAAGATATCTCCATTCTTTATCTGGATGCCGATGACGAGGTTCTTCTGAAGCGGTACAAGGAGACGCGGCGCATTCCGCCTCTGGCGGGGACCGACCGCATAGAGATGGGTATTGCCCGCGAGCGCAGTCAGATCAGTTTTTTAAAGGAGAAAGCGGATTACATTATTGATACCAGCCGGCTTCTTACATGGGAACTGAATCTGGCGCTCGAAAATATTTTCCATCTGGAACGACAATATGATAATCTGTTTGTGACTGTTCTTTCCTTCGGTTTTAAATATGGCATACCTTCTGACGCGGATCTGGTGTTTGACGTGCGTTTCCTTCCGAATCCTTATTACATAGAGACGCTGCGGCCGAAGACGGGAAATGATCCGGAGATACGGCAGTTTGTGATGCAGAGTCCGGAGGCGGGACTGTTTCTGGATAAGCTGGAGGATATGATCCGTTTCCTGATCCCGAATTATGTCAGGGAAGGAAAGCACAGGCTGGTGATTGCCATCGGCTGTACCGGCGGAAAGCATCATTCCGTTACGCTGGCCAACGGCATTTATCTGCGGCTGCAGGAGGATCAGACCTACGGGCTTCGGGTGGAGCATCGGGATCTGGATAAAGATGCAAAACGGGGAAAATAAAAACAGATAAGGAAAGGTCGATGCAGGATGTCTTTTTCCGGAGATATAAAAAATGAAATTGCCCGCCAGCTTCCCGATGAATACCATTGTCTTCTGGCGGAAATCGCGGCTGTGATCCACTATGCGGGAACGGTATCGGGCGATGCTGATCAGGGGCAGATTATAGTAGAGACAGAGAATGTGACGCTGGCCAGAAAATATCTGCGTCTGATCAAAAAGGCCTTTGATATCCCTGTTGATCTGAATATCAGGAAATATCCGTCCGGAAAGAACCATCAGTATAAGATTGTATTGTCCTCAGAAGAGGATCATCCGAAGAGTCCGGAAGCGGACCAGCGTCAGGAACAGCCGGCTGCACAGAAAGATGAACAGGCAGAAGTCTGTTCGAAAATTGATGCGGGAGATCAGTTTTCACGTGTGTGGATGGAGACTGCGGATTGGGAGAAACCGGGATTTTCAGAGTGCCTGCTGGAATATCCCTGCTGCCGCCGCGCGTTTATACGCGGTGCTTTTCTGACATCGGGTTCCATGAGCAATCCGGGGAAATCTTACCATTTTGAGATTGTGTGTCGGAAAAAGCAGGGAGCGGAGGAGCTTTGCCGGATCATAGAAACCTTTGACATTTATCCGAAGATCATACAGAGAAAAAACAAGTATGTGGTATATTTAAAGGACAGTGAGGCCATTGTGGATGTTCTGAATGTGATGAGTGCGGCCAACGCGCTGATGCAGCTGGAAAATATCCGGATCATTAAGGATATGAAAAACAGTGCAAACCGGCAGTACAACTGTGATTCGGCGAATATCAATAAAATGGTACGCACGGCGACACGCCAGTTGGAGGATATTCGCCTGATTGAACAGAAAATGGGATTCGGCCGGCTGACGCCTTCGCTGCGGGAGATGGCGCAGGTGCGGTTGGAGCACCCGGAGGAGTCCCTGAAGGATCTTGGAAATTATCTGGATCCGCCGGTCGGAAAGTCCGGGGTCAACCATCGTCTGAAAAAACTGGAGGAGATCGCAGAAACGCTGCGGGGAAAGAAGGAATGATTATGGAAAAGAAAAGATTGTTTTTTATTTATAATCCGCAAGCAGGGAAGGGATTGATCCGGGTTCATCTGGCGGATATTCTGGATATTTTTGTGAAGGCCGGTTATGAGGTGACGGTTTATCCCACGCAGGATAAGGGAGATGCCACGCGTGTGATCACAGCCTGTGCGGATGAGTATGACAGGATTGTCTGCAGCGGCGGCGACGGTACGCTGGACGAAGTGGTTACCGGTATGATGCTGTGTGATTCCCTTACGCCGGTCGGATACATTCTGGCGGGTACAACCAATGATTTTGCCCAGTCCCTGAAAATACCGGCAAATATGGTGGAAGCGGCTGAAATTGCCGCGCACGGAACATATTATCCCTGTGATGTGGGAGGTTTCAATGACGACGCCTTTATCTATGTGGCTGCATTCGGTATGTTTACCAGTGCTTCTTATCAGACGAACCAGAAGCTGAAACATATCCTGGGGCATGCGGCTTATGTGATCGAGGGTGCGAAACAGCTTACGGATATACCGTCCTATTTTCTGGAAATTCAGGTAAACGGCGAGATGGTGCGGGGAGAGTTTGCTTATGGCATGATTTCAAATTCTCTTTCGGTCGGCGGAGTGAAGAATCTGGTCGGTCAGGATGTGGAACTGAATGACGGATTGTTTGAGGTGAAGTTCATTCGCAGACCGCAGAATCCGCTCCAGATCAACGAAATCATGTCGAATCTGCTGCGGCCGCGTGCCTGTGATACGCCCTATATTTTTTCCTGCAAGACCGATCGTATTGAGATACATGGTGAGATTGCCGTGCCGTGGACGCTGGACGGGGAATTCGGCGGCGAGCATAAGGATGTGCGTATTGTAAATCATTGCAGACGGATTACCTTTATGGTGGAATAATACAAAAAATATTCTATGTTCGGATATTTCTTGTGAAAAAGAGCAAAATTTTATTTTAACCCTTGCATTTTCCGGGAAATTGTACTATGTTAGTTGCATAACATAAGTATGTGAAGAACAAGGGCGTTCCGGTATATCGAGGAATGTCCTTTTTTACGTTTGAAGGGAAGTTTTCCTGAAAAAATGTGTTCGCAGCATTACTTAGTGTACCTGAGTACTTTTAAGGGGATATATTTGAAAACTGGAAGAAAGAGAGGAAACGAAATGAGTGAATATTTCAATGTATCTGAAATCTTTGGCGAGTATGTCTTTAACGATACCGCGATGCGGGAACGCCTGCCGAAGAAAGCGTATCAGAAGCTCCGCAAGGCTATGGAGGAGGGCACGGAATTAGATCCGGCTACTGCGGACATTATAGCCCATGAGATGAAGGAGTGGGCCATCGAGCAGGGCGCGACCCATTATACACACTGGTTCCAGCCGCTGACGGGAGTTACCGCCGAGAAGCATGATTCCTTTATCACATCGCCGGATGACGGCGGAAACGTTCTGATGAGTTTCTCCGGTAAAGAGTTGATTAAGGGCGAGCCGGATGCGTCTTCTTTCCCTTCCGGAGGTCTGCGTGCCACCTGTGAGGCGAGAGGTTATACCGCATGGGACTGCACATCTTACGCATTTGTCAGACATGATGCGGCGGGTGCTACCCTTTGTATTCCTACCGCGTTCTGTTCTTATACGGGCGAGGCGCTGGATCAGAAAACACCGCTGCTGCGTTCCATGCAGGCGATCAGTGAACAGTCGGTGCGTCTGCTGAGATTATTCGGGAATACCACTTCAAAGAAGATTATTCCTTCGGTCGGACCGGAGCAGGAATACTTCCTGGTTGACCGTGAGAAGTATTTAAAGAGAAAAGATCTGATTTACACCGGCCGTACCCTTTTCGGTTCCATGCCGGCGAAGGGGCAGGAGATGGACGATCACTATTTCGGAGCGATCCGTCCGCGTATCGCTGCCTTTATGAAGGATGTCAATGAGGAACTGTGGAAGCTGGGTGTTCCGGCTAAAACACAGCACAACGAGGTTGCTCCGGCTCAGCATGAGCTGGCGCCGATCTATGAGACCTGCAATCTTGCCGTTGATCATAACCATATGGTGATGGAGGTGCTGAAGAAAAAGGCTAATGAGCATGGCCTTCAGTGCCTGCTGCACGAGAAACCGTTTGCGGGGGTTAATGGTTCAGGTAAGCATAATAACTGGTCTATTACGACGGACGACGGCATTAACCTGCTCGATCCGGGCGATACGCCGCATGAGAATCTGCAGTTCCTGCTGGTGCTGACATGTATCCTGAAGGCGGTTGACCGCCATGCGGATCTGCTGCGTGAATCAGCATCTGATGTGGGTAATGACCACAGACTCGGAGCAAATGAGGCGCCGCCGGCGATTATTTCCATTTTCCTCGGCAACCAGCTGGATGATGTAATTAACCAGCTCACCAGTACCGGTACCGCGACACATTCTCTTGAGGGTGAAGTGCTGCACACCGGTGTAGATACACTGCCTGATTTCATGAAAGACGCGACAGACCGGAACCGTACCTCACCGTTTGCTTTTACCGGCAATAAGTTTGAGTTCCGTATGGTCGGTTCCCAGGATTCCATCTCCCAGCCGAATGCGGTGCTGAACACGATTGTTGCCGAGGCATTTCAGGAGGCTTGCGATGAGTTGGAGGCGGCCGACAATTTCGAGAAAGCGTTGCATGACCTGATCAAGAGACAGGCGATTGAACATCAGAGAATAATTTTCAATGGTGACGGCTACGCACAGGCATGGGTTGAGGAAGCGGAGCGCAGAGGTCTTCCGAATATTACCAATATGGTGGACGCAATCGGTGCACTGACGACAGAGAAAGCATTTAATCTGTTTGAAAAATTCGGTGTATTTACCGAGGCTGAGTTGAGATCCCGTGCGGAGGTTCTTTATGAGAACTACGCAAAGTCTATTAATATCGAGGCAAGGGCTATGATCAATATTGCTCATAAGACCCTGCTGCCTGCAGTCATCAAATACATAACCTCATTGGCAGATTCGATTAATGCCGTGAAGGCTGCCTGCGACTGCGAGATCAGCGTACAGGTAGAACTGCTTACCGAGAGTTCTGCGCTGCTGTCTGATGCTAAGGTTGCGCTTGCTAAACTGGAAGAGGTGACAGACAAGGGTCTTGCCATGGAAGAGGGCAAGGCGCAGGCTGAGTATTACAGAGATGAGGTTAGAAGTGCGATGGCTGAGCTGCGTGATCCGATTGATAAGCTCGAGCTCATCGTTGACAAGAAAATGTGGCCGATGCCGTCCTACGGAGATCTGCTTTTTGAAGTCTGATCGACCGGCAATACAAAATAATTACGGTAACTATCTAATCCCCTTAGTTAGTATACATCAAAGAGAAGAGCCGGAGAGAAATCTCCGGTTTTTCTCTGCGGAAAAAGAAAAAAGCACTTTTCTTTTTCTTATTCATCTGTATAATAGTTAGCAGATGTAAACCAAACCAGTATACTTCCGCAAATCAGGACATATAGAGGTTTGGGGAATATATGAGGAAAGAACAATTGACAGATACAGGAGGAAACATTATGTTAAAAGCGGGAATCAGGGGAGAACAGAGCGTAGAGGTAGTATATGAGAATACGGCGACAGCGGTGGGAAGCGGTGTATTAAAGGTTTTTGCGACACCCTGTATGCTGGCGTTGATGGAAAAAACGGCTTGCGACAGCGTTATGCCGTATCTGGATGAAGGAAACGGTACGGTTGGCACACAGGTCAATATCCGTCATCTGGCTGCGACGCCCATCGGTATGACGGTACGCTGCGAGAGTGAGCTTCTTGAAGTGGATGGACGCCGGCTTGTTTTTGATGTGAAAGCCTATGATGAGGCCGGCCTGATCGGTGAAGGGACGCATGAGAGATTTATTGTGAACAATGAGAAATTTCAGGGCAAGGCTGACATGAAAGGCACAAAATAAAACCGGACAGTCTTATTTGATTTCGAAATGAATCCTGTCGAAAAATGGGATTGACAAATCTTCGGATTGTATTTATCATAATACATTGGATGTATACATAATACATATGGAATGAGGAAAAGACATGGACGAGATCAGTTTAAAGGCTTTGGCGAAAATTAATTTAGGACTGGACGTGCTGGGTCAGCGCGAAGACGGCTATCATGAGGTACGCATGGTGATGCAGTCGATTCATCTGTATGACCGGGTGGAGATTAAGAAGACCAAATCTCCGCAGATTCACGTGCAGACCAATCTTTTTTATCTGCCTGTGGACGAGAATAATCTCGTTTACAAAGCGGCGGCATTGATGAAAGAGGAGTTCAAAATTAAAGAAGGTGTGAGGATCACGCTTCAGAAGTTTATTCCGGTGGCAGCGGGCATGGCGGGCGGCAGTTCTGATGCTGCGGCGGTTCTGGTCGGGATGAATCGCCTGTTTCATCTCGGACTGAAACAGAACAGACTGATGGAACTGGGATTAAAGCTCGGGGCAGACGTACCGTTTTGCGTGATGAGAGGGACTGCGCTGGCGGAGGGAATCGGAGAGAAGCTGACGGCACTGCCGCCCATGCCGAAATGCCCGGTTCTGATTGCAAAGCCGGCAGTTTCGCTGTCTACCAGGCAGGTATATGAACAGCTCAAACTGACGGATCAGACGCAGCATCCGGATGTTGACGGGATTATTGAGAATATCAAAAGTAAAAATCTTCGCGGTGTGGCTGAGCATATGGGGAATATTTTAGAGACTGTTTCTGTTCGTCAGTACCCGGTTATCCGGGAAATCAGGAATCTGATGAAGGCAAATGGTGCGATGAATGCAATTATGAGCGGAAGCGGGCCGACTGTATTTGGACTATATCATAATGAGAAGGATATCAGGGGGGCTTATGATGCTCTGAAACAGTCCGGGCTTGCCAAAAATGTATATACTTCAGAGATTCATAATAATCGCAGATAGAAGAATTTCATACATTTTTTCATAACTGCGAGGTGCAGAACAGTTATGAGCACTTAGGAGATATCGGAGAAAGGGGACAGGCGATGACAGATAATTTGGAACTTCAGACAGCTGCCTATCTGCCGCTGCGCGACGTGGTGTTTCAGACACTTCGCACGGCGATTTTAAAGGGAGATCTGAAACCGGGGGAACGCCTGATGGAGCTGCAGCTCGCATCAAAGCTGGGCGTCAGCCGCACACCGATTCGCGAGGCGATTCGTATGCTGGAACAGGAGGGACTTGCGATCATAATTCCGCGGAAAGGTGCGGAAGTGGCGCGAATGACCGAGAAGGACATGGAGGATGTGCTTCAGATCCGCTGTTCGCTGGAGGAGCTTGCGGTTCGGCTGGCCTGCCAGAATATTACGCAGATGGAAATGCAGGAGCTGCGTGTTGCCATGGAGCAGTTCCGGGAAAAAACGACGACGGAGGATATTGCTGCCATTGCGCAGGCGGACGTTAATTTTCATGATGTTCTCTACAAGTCTGCGGACAATCCGAAACTGCTGGGACTTCTGAATAATCTGCGTGAGCAGATGTACCGGTACCGTGTAGAGTATCTGAAGAATCCGTCTATATATCAGCAGCTGATTACAGAGCATCGCCAGTTGTATGAAGCAGTGAAAATGCAGGATGCGGAGAAAGCGGCGGCTTACACCAGAATGCATCTGGAAAATCAGACGGAGAGTATGAAAAAGGTGATTCGCGAGCAGGAGTGATTTTTGCTGTATGGGAATGTACGGTTATTTGCGTGAAAAATCACACGGCATTTTATATCAGTGTTATATATGCATAAAATAATATATTTTGCAGATAATAGCCGGAGTAAACGGAATGTTTACTCCGGCTATTTATTATGAAAGTGTCATCAATCGACTTTCATGGAAGTTTATTATGGTATGCGGTATCGATTTCGGAAGCGTGACGAAATGAGGGATTGTATGATGGAAAATCAGGCGGTTTCAAAAAAACTGGATGAAAATATCAGCTGGTGGGAGAAGCAGTTCGCGGATTGTGCGGACATCAAGATGCTGGGAATGTGTCTGGGCAGGGATATGGATGTTCGGGCTTATCTGAGTTATATTGAAGTAACCGGCGGGAGCAGTATGCTGGAAAAAAGTACGCTGGGAAACCTGCTCTCGGCACTCTGCCGGCTTCCGGGAGAGGACGTGATCGAAAAGGTCCGGGAAAACGGAATGGGCGTCTCGGATGCCGTACCGTTCGCGACGATGGAGGAGGCGGCTGACGGGATGCTTGCCGGCGAGTGCATTCTGTTCATTGACGGCTTTGACCGGGCTGTAAAAATTCCGGACAAGGGATACCCGGCCATGTCCCTGCAGGAGGTGGAGTCGGAGAAATCTGTCCGCGGAAGCAATGAGAAGTTTTCAAATTCCGTGAAGCAGAACGCGGCGCTGATACGAAAACGCCTTCGCTCGCCGGAGGTTCGCGTGAAACAGAAGAAGGTGGGAGTTCGCTCTCATACGATGCTGTACCTCATGTATTATGACGGCCTGATTTATCCTGAATTTCTGGAAGAGATGGAACAAAGACTTGCGTGTTTTTCTGTGGACGGGGTACAGGATGCGGGCGTGATACAGCAGCTCTCGGAAAAATACTGGTACTCTCCGTTTCCGCAGTTTCAGGTCACGGAACGTCCGGACCGGGCAGCCATGGCAATGCTTGAGGGACGGATGGTGGTTCTTACGGATAATTCTCCGGAAGCGCTGATTTTTCCGACAGACTATAATTCGTTTATTAAAACGGCGGATGATTATTACAGCCGCTGGGAGATTGCCACATTTACAAGAATTCTGCGCTATGTCGCTTCTTTTTTTGCCATGGTGCTGCCGGGACTGTATCTGGCTGTGACGAATTTTCACACGCAGGTGCTGCCGACAAAGCTTCTGCTTTCTTTTGCAGCGGCGCGGCAGGGGGTGCCGTTCCCGGGAGTAGTAGAGGTCCTTTTAATGGAATTGTCTTTTGAACTGCTGCGGGAGGCCGGGGTGCGTCTGCCGGGAGCCATGGGAAATACGATCGGTATCGTGGGAGGTCTGATTATCGGCCAGGCTGCGGTAGACGCGAATATTGTCAGTCCGATGGTGGTTATCGTTGTCGCATTTACGGCTCTTTGTTCCTTTGCCATTCCGAATGAAGATTTTGCGACGGCGTTCCGGCTGCTGAAGTTCGTTTTCATCGGGCTTTGCGCTGCCTGGGGATACTACGGATTCCTGATCGGTCTGCTGTTTGTGCTGATTCATCTTGCTCAGCTGGAGAGTTTTGGCATGCCGTACTTTACTCCGTTTGTCGGTGCGGACCTGAATAAAAATGCGGATGAAAAGGATACCTTTATCCGGCCGCCGTCCGAACTGCTGAAACGCCGGCCGGTCTATGCAAACCGAAAAAACCGGGTACGGCTGCGGGTGCAGAAGAGGGGCGCGCATCCTGTGAAACATAAAGTGAAGGAGAAGTCATGAAAAGTGAAGATACGGGCGATGTTTTTGACGCGTCACATACGATTTTCTCACAGAATCATAAAATTTCACCGCGGCAGATCCGGCGCGCGCTGACGATGGAATTGTTCGGAGCCGGCAGCCTTCTTCTTCCGCCCTGTCTGGCAGGAACGAGCGGAATCCTCGGGGTGGCTGCATTGTGTATCGGTGCGGCAGGCGCCTGGGTGCTGGTGCATATATGGGATTGTCTGTCGGAACGCTGTGATTTTGAAAGCGTGGAGCAAAACGGGCATGGTACGGTAAACCGGATCATACAGAGAATCCTGCTGGTCATGAGCGGGGCCGGTCTGCTGGTGCTGGCCGGATATGTGCTTTATCTGCTGACTGTATTGCTTCGGGACCAGCTGCTGACGGCGAGGTATGAGGCGGCAATCCTGCTTACGCTGACGGCCGCGGGTGTTTTTGGTCTCCGGAAAGGTCTGGAATCGAGAATACGCGTCTATGAGGTTCTGTTCTGGTTTCTGATCGTGCCGCTTGTGATCATGCTGATTCTGGCCTGTTTCAGCGTCCATCCGCGGTATTGGACTATCACGTCTTATTCCGTTCAGGGATTTGGGAAAAGCTGTTGGGTCAGTTTCCTGTTTTTCTCAATCTCATCGCTGATATTGTTTTTTAAACCGCATTGCAGTGTGCCGAAAAGGGCTGTGAAAAGCGCGGGCTGCAGCATTTTTCTGGTGCTTGTGCTGCATGTGGCAGTGTATCTGATCCTGATCGGGGTTTTTCAGGATTCGCTCTTGTCACGATTACAGTTTCCGGTCATTCTTTTGATGGCGGTTGTGAAACTGCCCGGAAATTTCTTTGAGCGGCAGGATGCCTTTATGGTCGGAATATGGTTTTTCTGTCTGTTTGCATTATTTCATTCATTGTTATTTTACGGAAGTAAGGCTCTGCAGAACGGATTTTGCAGAAAAAAACCAGACCGGAGCGGGTTGAATGATCAAAAGCTGCCGGATGAAAACAGCAGGGAACGGATGCAAAAACCGGCAGGTGCGCTGCTCCCGGGTGTAATCTGCGGCACGATTGTTTTCCTTGGGGCGCTATGGCTGCTGTGCCATGAGCAGCCGGTCGGTTCGTATCTGGTTATGCTGCCTTGTCTGACAGGATCGCTCCTTCTGGTTCTTCCTTTTGTATATTATGTTTTTGCGAGAAAATAAACGGGCAGCCATGGTTTTCACAGCGCGCCGGCATTTGTAAAGAGCGATTGTCTGGTCCGGAATATGCGCAGGGGTGCGCGAGGAATATTTTGATCAGATGTGCTGCAGAATGGAGAATGAAATGAAAAAGTGGATTTGTATCATAGGTAGCGCTGTCATGATCTTATGCCTGAGCGGATGTGAGAACAATGAGGTGGAGAGCAATGCGTTCCCTCTGGCACTCGGTATTGCGGCGGAACAGGATGGCGGTTTTCATATGTATATCGCTTATCCAGATCTGGAGGATCCGGATGCGGCGGAACAGGCGATTTCAAAGGATGCTTTTTGGGATGAGAGTCTGGAAGATCTGACGGAGGGGACGGATCTCATGTCAAAAGTCAGCAGCCGGAATGTGGACATGAATCACCTGAAAGTATTGATCCTGGATGGCCGTATGCTGGACGACGGAGCCAATACGGATTGCCTGATTCGTTTCTTCGTTGAGAAAGAAGATGTCGCGTGGAATGCGTACGTACTTTTAACAGACGGTGAAATGGAGGATTTATTTTCGGAAGAGACACAGTTGAATTCCTGCCTCGGAATCTATCTGGAGGATCTGCTCGAAGGCTGGGATCATTTAAAAGCCGGATCCCTGATCACGGTGGGTGATCTGATCAGCCAGTATTATAACCGGAATGAAATGCTGTTGATTCCCGTGGTCAGTATTGATGAAAGTCAGCCGGTGGTGGAACGTTTCGCGGTTGTGAGTGATCTGAGCGTGATTCAGGAGCGGAGTATGGAGGAGGTGTTTGATTCCACCCGCTCGCTGATTCTGTTTGAGGAATGAGGCTGGGGCATATTGATCCTGAGCGGAAAGGATATTTATGAATCGAATTGCTTTAGAGTTTGAATAGATTGGAAAAAACCGGCAATACTCCGATATGAAATAAATTATGCAGCCGGACGAAAATGCCGGCAGGAGAGCGGGGTCCAATCAATGATGAAAAAATATGTAATCGGAATTCTGGCAGCGGTTTTTTGCTGTACCATACTTTTGAATACCATACAGGCACAGGTTTTGCAGCAGAGTATTTCAGATAAAATTCTGCGCTTTCATGTGCTGGCGAACAGCGACAGCAGTGAAGACCAGGAACTCAAACTGAAGGTGCGTGATGAAGTAGGCATCTATCTGTCCGGCCGGCTTGCCGACGCTTCGTCTCTGGAGGATTGCGAGGAAATTGCACGGGAGAATCTGCCTGAAATTGAGCAGATTGCCTCGGAAGTAATAGAGGAGGAGGGGTATGACTATGCTGTGACAGCTTCTCTGGAAAACTGCCTGTTTCCGGAAAAAACGTACGGAAGTTATACCTTTCCGTCCGGAAATTATGAGGCGCTTCGTGTCGTGATCGGAGAGGGAGAAGGTCAGAACTGGTGGTGCGTCCTGTATCCGAATCTGTGTTTTTCCGGGAGCATGTATGCGGTGGATGAAGCGTCCGGAGAAAAACTGAGTGTGGAATTGACAGATGAGGAGTATGCGGCAATTCTGAAAAACGGGGATTATGAGGTGAGTTTTAAAATATTGAAATTTCTGAACAGGGTTGCGGAATAAAACGAAATGAGTCTTTACACTTTTGCGTATTTTTTTTATAATAGCATTATTATGACGAGAGATGTATGGATTTTCATCCGCGGTCTTCAGAATACGGGTACGGATGATGCGGAGCCGGTGGAAGTCATTTCCGCGGGTACATATTATAACCGGAACGGAAAACATTATGTTCTCTATGATCAGGCGGACGATGCCAGTTCAATGACGGCGAATCTGGTTAAGATCGGTTCGGATTTTGTTGAACTGAACAGAAAAGGCAGTCAGGCAGTCCGCATGGTTTTCCGGCAGGGCGTTCGCACATCGGCAGAGTATCCGACGCCCTGCGGCCGGTTGCTTCTGGGTGTAGATACACGATCCGTGAGGATCGGGGAGACTAACGGACAGATTGAGGTGCAGATGGAATATACGCTGGACGCGGACGGAGACCGGATTTCGAGTTGTGAACTGACGATGCGGATCAGCCCCCGTACAGACATTTCAGAATGAAATATATTATAACGGAAAGGATCAGTGTTTATGGAAGAACTAAAATATGCACCCATCGGTGTATTTGATTCCGGTATGGGCGGTCTGACCGTGGCGCGTGAGATCATGCGTCAGATTCCGAGTGAGAGAATCGTATATTTCGGGGATACGGCCCGCGTCCCTTATGGCAGCAAGTCTCAGGATACGATTATTCGTTTTTCCCGCCAGATCATCCATTTTTTAAAAACAAAGGGTGTGAAGGCCGTGGTGATCGCATGCAATACCGCCAGTGCGCTGGCGTTGGAGACATTGCAGCCGGAGATGGATATCCCGATCATCGGTGTAGTGACGCCGGGCGCGAAGGTGGCCGCTGAGACGACGGAGAACGGGAAAATCGGCGTGATCGCTACGGAAAGTACGATTGAGAGTCAGTTATATACAAAGGTGATTCGTTCGCATAATCCGGGCGCACAGGTGTTCGGAAAAGCGTGTCCGCTGTTCTGCCCGCTGGTGGAGGAGGGATGGCTGAAGGATCCGGTGACCGTTGAGGTGGCAAACCGATATCTGGAGCCGCTGCTGGCGACGGGTATAGATACGCTGGTCATGGGATGCACGCATTATCCGCTGCTTCGCGGCACGCTGCGTCAGATCATGGGAGAGAAGGTAACGCTGGTGAATCCCGCCTATGAGACCGCACGGGAACTGAAGTGCCTGCTGGAGGAGGAAGGGATTGCGAATGACGGACTGCAGTCTGTCGGGGAAAGCATGCATCAGTTTTACGTCAGCGATGCCGCGAATAAGTTCCGGCAGTTTGCAAACTCGATTTTGCCGTTCGGTGTCGATACAACGCAGTTGATACATATAGAAGATTATTAGACGCTGTAAAATAAAGAATAAAAAATAAACCGGAGAGACCGTTATGATCTGCTCCGGTTTTATGTTTTGTTATCGTCCGCCCGTGAATCGGGAAAGGAAGCCTTTTTTCTTTTCCGGCTTATCCAACGGGCCGCGAATCCCGCGCACGTCAGTGATGTAGATACCGGATACCGTAGCTTTGACCTCTTTTTTTACGGGAATGTAATCGTAGATATCCGTATCTGCAACCATGGTGAAAATTTTCGATCCGATCTTGACCTTTACAATCGGGAGCTTGGAACGCTTCGCATACCAGGGGATCTCATCGATTACCTGCTGGGGAAGTCCGGAATCCTTCAGCTTCATTTTCTTTTTGTCTATGATGAGCATCGTGCAGTTCTGCTTCATCTCATCGATGGCCGCCTGCTGTTCATCCCGTTTTTTCTCATTTCGCTTCGCAAGTAAATACAGTGCTATGATCAATACGACAAGTATCGCTATGACAACAATAACTATGATAATTCTGGTATTCACAAATCCGCCTCCTGTGTTATATATGTGTCTTATACACATCTGACGCTGC
>JAJQFQ010000037.1 GCA_021201035.1 Clostridiales bacterium | reverse complement strand
AGCTGGCGGCGGCAAAGGGCATGAAAAAGGAGATGGCTCTTTATAATAATATTGAAAAAGCGGCGCCGAAGCTGATCGCGGACAAGCGCAGGATTTATAAGGGCGTCAGCCCGAACGTAGATTTTTACAGCGGCTTTGTGTATCAGATGCTGGGCATACCGGAGGAGCTGTATACACCGCTGTTTGCGGTTGCGCGGATTGCGGGCTGGAGTGCGCATCGGATTGAGGAGCTGGTGAGCGCGAATAAGATCATCCGTCCGGCGTACAAGAGCCTAACGGCGGAGAGGCCGTATGTGGTGCGTGAGGACAGAGTTTCATGAACTTATAAAACAGCCGGACGATCGGACCTGCCTGATCATCCGGCTGCTTTATCTATATTATAATGAAAAAGAAAACCATTTTCAGTGTTATCGCTGTACCCTTCCGGATGCATTTCCGTATGCCAGCGTTTCTATCTCAGAAATAGTCACCTGATTAAAATCATGTTCGATCGTATGCTTCAGACAAGATGCTGCAATGGCAAAATTTATTGCTTTCTGATCATCCATTCCGGTCAGGAGTGCGTGGATTAATCCTCCCGCAAAAGAATCTCCTCCGCCGACGCGGTCAACGATCATAATCTGGTATTCCGGTGAGAAGGCAGCGGTTCCTGACGCGGAGTCATATAGCATGGCGGCCCAGTTGTTTATACTGGCAGAGATACTTCCGCGCAGGGTAATAGCGACTTTTTTGAAAGGGAATCTGGCAGCCAGCTGCTGTGCCACGCTGAGATAGCCGCTATGGCTTATTTTTCCGCTGTTTAAGTCGGTGTCCGCGGCGCTGATCCCGAAAACATCCTGAGAATCCTCTTCGTTTGCAATGCAGACGTCGACATATCATCAGTAATTCCATGACGCTGGATGAACTTAGTGTACTGACGGATGGTTCGGACGAGGTCAGCACCTGGGATGATGAGTATCCGTACAACCTGCAGCTGACAAATATCGAGGGTATTTCCTTTAATTGCAGCGAAGAGCCGTTTGATGATGAGAATGTCCGCTGGGCGCTCACGCTCGCGCTTGATATGCAGAGCATAACGCTCGCGATGGACCAGGGCTCCTTTAAGGTTTCTCCGATTGCGATCGGATGCTCTGATACAGATATGGAGCTCTACCAGTATCCGATGGAAGAGTGGCTGGGGGAGTTTGAGCTTTCTGACGGATATAAACCGTTTGATACGGATTATGCGGCCAATATGCTGGCTTATTTGGAAGAGCAGGGCGTAGAAGGGCTTCCTTCCGAGGAGGATGCGGAGGACGCGTTCGGTATCGGCTGGTGGAAGTTTGATACGGATGAGGCTGAGGGTTTACTGCTTGATGCCGGATTTACGAAAGACAGCGACGGCATGTGGCTGAAACCGGATGGGACCGCGTTCCAGATTACGCTTGCGGTGAATTCCGGTGTTGCCAGAGAGCTGAAGATGGCTTATGCAGCGGTTCAGTGCTGGACAAGCTTTGGTATTGACGCGGTGGTTCAGGAAGCGGACTCCGCGGTTATCAAGACGATCCAGTCGGAAGGATCTGCCGACTGCTGGATTGGAACTCCGAACATTTCCCCGCTCAGTGACCTGACGTCCACCATTCGTAAATGGGACAGCAGCAACATTGCCGAGACCGGTACATCGTCGCCGCTTGGCGCGGATAACGGTTCCAACTGCCGCTGGGCAAACGACACGGTAGACGATATCATCAGCCAGATGATTTCCCTTCCGTCCGATGACCCGCAGGTGGAAGAGCTAGCAATTGAATATTTCAAAGAGGTTGTCACAGAGTCTCCGATGATTTCCACGGTCGGCCTGAATGCGCAGAATCCGTGCATGACGACATATTGGACAGGCTGGGCGGAAAGCGACAGCGACAATACGTATGCGTACAGACATTTTGTTGGCGGATATCTCAAGTACATGCTGACAGAGATTGAAGCAAAGTAAGCATAGATTTGCATGGTATTTCCTTTGGAGGCGGCCAGCCTCCAAAGGAAATAATTATATAGGGGTTTCACAGTAAAGGAATCAGTGTATGAATTTTTTAAGATATTTTATAAGACGTACCATCGTTTTGATACTCATCATTTTTATTGGGATAACGATCGTGTTTTTTGTTACACGCGCCATGCCTACCGATCCGATCGAAAACGCGCTGGCGTCTATGATGGGGGAGTCCGGCCAGTACAGTGCGGAAGCATTGGATGAGATGCGGCATATCCTGGCCCAGAATTATGGACTGGAGGGAACCTTGTGGGAACAGTATGTCAGTTTTCTGAGACGTGCGGTCACACTTGATTTCGGCCCGTCCTTTACCTACTATCCGACCTCCGTCAATACGCTGATCGGCAAAGCATTGCCCTGGACCATGGGGCTTTTGCTCACAACGACGATTTTGTCCTGGATCATCGGCAATATCATTGGGCTGCTGGCGGGATTCCGTCCGGAAAGAGCCATCTCCAAGGTTTTGGAGGGTATTTCTACCGTCCTGTATCCGATTCCGCAATATATACTGGCGCTGTTCCTGATTATGTTGTTCGCGTATATTATACCGATCTTTCCGCTTACAACGAATGTAAAGGGAGACCTGCTTTCCCTGCGCTGGATCGGAAGCGTTTTGTACAATTCGCTTCTCCCGGCATTAGCGCTCATTCTGGTAGGCCTGGGCTGGTGGGTTCTCAGTATGAGGACTCTGGTTCTGGATGTCAAACGGGAGGATTATGTTGAATTCGCGAAACTAAAAGGCCTGAACAAGCGAAAAATTATGTGGAGCTATGTGACTCCCAATGTCATGCTTCCGCAGGTTACGGCACTCGGGCTTCAGCTGGGCAAGATATTCTCGGGTTCAATTATCGTGGAGGTGTTGTTTGCTTATCCGGGAATCGGAACCTTGCTGTACAACAGTGTTTTACAGGCGGATTACAATCTGATCATGGGAACGATCACAACTTCAATTATAGCGGTTGCGGTTGCTACTTATGTCGTAGACCTGATCTATCCGCTGCTGGATCCCCGGATCCGCTACAGCTGACATAAGGAGGGACAGTATGAAAATAAGTTTTAAGAACTGGAATATCCGGCTGAAGGTCGGAGTCATCATTTTGATCGCCTGTGTATTTGTCGCATACATACTGCCTCTGTTCGGAGAATCTGATCCGGAGACCTGGGGGACCTATTTTGCCAATATAAAACCAAATCTGGAACACATTCTGGGAACTACGGCACTGGGACAGGATATCTTCTGGCTTTTGTGCAAATCTATGCGGACATCGCTGAATATCGGACTGCTGGTTGCGCTGGTATCTACGGTAGTCGGCGTGATTGTCGGTCTGTTTGCCGGTATGGCACGGGGGATGTCGGATAAGGTGCTTACCCTGATCATGGATACGTTTATGGTGATTCCGCAGCTGCCCATCCTGATTCTGATAGGAAGCCTTTTAAAAGGAAGGACTACGTTTGTGATTTTGGCTGCCGTCATGATCATTTTTAACTGGTCATCGCCGGCCAGGACGGTCAGGTATCTTTCTTTATAGATCAGGGTATTTGATGTTTTAGTTACCGCTCGGTTTTACGTAGAGAAGAAGTCAAAGATTATTTTCAGAGATATGCTGCCCTATATGCTGAGCTGGTCGGTGGCAAGGTTTATCAATAATATTTTGCTTACCATACAGACAGAATCCAGCCTTGCGGTAATCGGCATGTCAAATTCTTCATGGGCAACGCTGGGAACCATGATCTACTGGGCGAATAATTATTCGGCGATGATGATGAGGCAATGGTATTGGATACTGGCGCCGGTTGTCGCCATGGTTGTGTTATTTTTTGGCCTGTTTATGACGCTGTCGGGGATTCAGGAGTACAACTCCCGGATTAGAGGTAAATAATTATGTTGAAATTGAACCATGTAAGCGCACGTTATGATGTGCTGGACGGCTATGTGAACGCTGTAAATGATATAACCTTTACGTTGAAGGATAATGAGATCCTGGGAATCGCCGGCGAGTCCGGCTGTGGAAAATCGTCTCTGCTGAAGGTCATGTATGATCTTATAGAATATCCGCTGGAAATTTCGCAGGGGGATGTGGAACTTGTCACCAGACAGGGGGACAAAACGGTCTCCTTCCGATCCGGCGAGATCCGGAACCGCAGATGGCAGGAAATCTCGTATGTCCCTCAGGGCGCCATGCATGTCATGAATCCGGTAAAAAAGATTGGCTTGCAGTTTTATGACACGTTAAACCGGGACAAGCGCCTGACGCGTGATGAATTAAAGCAGCAGATCATTGCTTATCTTGGCGAGCTTGGGCTGAGTGCGGAGGTTTTGGATTCTTATCCGCATCAGCTGAGCGGCGGTATGAAGCAGCGGGTCATGATTGCCCTGGCTACGGTACAGCGCCCGGATATTGTGCTGGCGGATGAGCCGACGACGGCGTTGGATGTCGTCGTGCAGCGTGAAATACTGACTATGATATCAGAAGTCCAGAAAAAATACGGGAATTCCATCGTGATCGTTTCGCACGATTTGGGTGTGCATTATCAGATTACCGACCGGTTGGGAATTATGTATGCGGGCGAATTGATAGAGATCGGGCCGACGGACCGGCTTTTTGAAAATCCCGCCCATCCCTATACAAGGATGCTGGTGAACGCGCTGCCGAGAATCGGCGACCTGAGCCAGAAGGAGGGGATTCCGGGTACGCCGCCCGGCCTGCGCAATCCGCCGCCGGGGTGCAGGTTCGCGGCGAGGTGTCCTCAGGCGAAAGAGCTTTGCAGAACAACGAAGCCGGGACGCTATCAGATAGGAAAAGATCATGAGGCGTGCTGCCATTTATTAGACGGGAAGTATCCTTTGGCGGAAGATGTAGTTAAGGGGGTAGACGGCGTTGGGTGAATATTTGCTGGAAATAGATGATCTGTGTAAGAAATTCAGGCTTGGCAGCATGTTGTTCGGAAAAACGATAAAAGCAGTGGACGGTGTCACGATCAGGCTGCCGAAAGATGAACCGTGGATCCTGAGTATCGTCGGAGAGTCCGGGAGTGGAAAGACGACCTTGGCGAGGATGGTTCTCGGATTGCTGGAAAAATCTTCGGGAGAGATAAAGATCGATGGCAGAACTTTAAAGGAATTTGATAAAAGGGAATTTTACAAGTTTATCCAGCCCATTTTCCAGAATCCTTTTTCTTCCTTCAGTTCCATGAAAAAAGTAGATACCTATTTATATGAGACTGCAAAGAATATAGCGGGATGCAAGACAACGGAAGAGGCAGAGCGGCGCATTACCGAGGTGCTTGAGTCAGTAGGCATAGATTTTGAGATGGTCAAGGGAAAATACCCGAATCAGTTTTCAGGCGGAGAGCTTCAGCGAATATCCATTGCGCGGGCGCTTATCCCACAGCCTGCGATTATCGTGGCGGACGAACCGGTGGCGATGATTGATGCCTCGCTTCGGATGAATGTTGTGAATATTTTTAAAAAGCTGAAAGAAGAAATGGGTGTGAGCTTTATCTATATCACGCATGACCTGTCTACCGCGTATTATGTCAGCGACTATATTGCCGCTATGTACAAGGGAAATTTGATAGAATATGGAACCGGAAAACAGGTTCTGGAGGAGCCGCTTCATCCCTATACGGAATTGTTGCTGGATTCCATTCCGAAAATCGGGCAGAAGTGGGAAAAAAGAAGCGGAGGAAAAGCGGCAGTTGATGTTGATTATTCAAATGCCGACTGCAGGTTTGCCGCGCGCTGCCCCTATGCGGAGGGCAGGTGCAGGGAATGCGTTCCCGATTTTTACGAGGTGGATGCGGGTCACCGTGTGCTCTGCCACAGATACGCGAAACAGTGAGGAGGTTTTATATGAGTGAGATCATTTATCAAGTGAAAAAAGAGGTTTTGGAAGAGCTGGCAGTCAAGACATATATAGCATATGGGCTGGATCCGGATGACGCTAAGACATTGTGCAGTGCGCTGATCCGGTCAGATATGCGCGGGGTGAAAAGCCATGGACTGGTAAGGACTCCGGATTATATCAAGTGGATCAACGACGGTACATGGGCGAAAAAAACAGAGCCGGAGATTTTGGCAGATGCTCCCGCGGTTACCGTGATAGACGGCCATAACGGGCTCGGACCGGTTCTGGCGTCTAAAGCCTGTGATATCGCTGTAGAAAAGGCACGGAAATACGGTATTGCATTTTCATCTGTGAAAAACAGTAATCACTTTGGAGAGACAGGCCTTTGGTCGACCAGAATAGCGGAGAGCGGCAATGATATGATCGGCTTTGCCGTAACTTCGACCATAGCAGTGTGTGCCGCGCCGGATTCCAAGGCGGCGGTGGTCGGCAGCAATCCGTTTTCATATGCCGCCCCGTCGGGAAGCTATTCTCCGGTGTGTCTGGATGTGGCGTGCGGCGCAATGGCGGCCGGCAAGATCTTTGCTTACAGACGGGCAAACGAACCGCTGCCGGACAAAGCGTTTCTCGGACCGGACGGGAATTATATTACCGACCCGTTCAAATATGACATTACAGAATATATTATGGCTCCGTTTGCGGGGCACAAGGGCTTTGGGCTTGCGGTAATGATGGAGGCTATGACATCCTTCCTGAGCGGCGGGCATTTTCAGGGATATCAGTATCAGCCGGGTGAGGAACAGGAAAAATCGAGCCAGTCGTTTATGGCTGTCAATATAGGGGCATTCACAGATCTGGCGGTTTACAGGAAGAAGATGGATCAGTATATTGACTACATGCACGCGCAGCCTGTGCGGACAGAAAACGGAAAAATCCTGTATCCCGGGGAGATTGAGGGGACAAAGGAAGCGGAGGCGGCAAAAAGCGGCGTCTGCGTCGCTCAGGAAATTTTCGAAAACATTGCGGATCTGGCGAAAGCGAAAGGAATAGATGTCGATGCGTACAGACAGTACAGAGTATACGAAGAATAAAGCGGCTTTTTTCCACACCACGACGGCGACGGTACTGTCGATGAAAAATGCCTTTGAAAAAAGATATCCGGATGCGGAGCTGATTTCCATGCTGGACGACAGTGTCCTGCCAGAGGTACTGGCGAATCATAATATGCCGACAAAGGCGATCATAAGACGCCTGATCCAATATGCGCAAATCGCGGAAGAACAGGGTGCGGATGTATTTGTCTGCATGTGCACGACGCTCGGCCTGGCGATACGGAAGGTTCAGGAGGCGGTAACGATACCGGTGATCTCGATTGACGGGCCGATGCTCCGGGAAGCCGTACATACAGGGCAGCATCTGGCGCTGCTTATCACTTTCGCGCCGACGGCAGAGGTGTCAAAAGCTACCGCCGAAGCATATGCCCATGATGCCGGAAGGGATGCAGCGGTGGATATTCTGCTTGTGGAAGGAGCCAGAGATGCCTTAAATCGCGGAGATAAGGCTGAACATGACCGGCTGATTCGGGAAAAAGCAGAGCAGGCAGTTGGAAAATATGATGTAATTGTATTTGCGCAGGTATCTATGACGGACGCCGCGCATCAGTGTGAAGCGGCCGGAATGCATGTGTTATACGGCATGGATTCCGGTGTGGAACAGATAAAAAACTATTTTAAATAAAAGCGAGGGTTTTATGAAGATAACAGATGTAAAAGCAACCATTCTCAGATATGATTATGATTGTTGCATTGCGGATGCGCAGAATTATTTTTCTGCACGCAATGCTGTCCTGGTCTGCGTTGCGTCGGATGAGGGTATTGTCGGCATAGGGGAATCCGCCTGCTTCGGCGGCCCTCCCGAGACGACAAAATATATAATAGAAAATGAATTGAGGCCGATGCTGCTGGGCGAGGATCCATCCGGAATCGCACGAATTTGGCAGAAGATGTTTGACCGCACCAGGCAGCATGGGAGAAGCGGAGTCATTCTTGCCGCTATGGGCGGTATTGATATAGCTCTCTGGGATATGCAGGGCAAGAGATGCCAGATGCCGGTATATAAACTGCTGGGGGGTTATACCGATGTACTGACACCGTACGCAAGCTCAGGATTTTATGCGGACGGAAAAGATACGAAGGCCATAGCCGCCGAATGTGAAAGTTATTTTAAGGAAGGCTTTACATACGCAAAAATTAAAATCGGAAGAAATCCGGAAGTGTTTATGAATCCGCTTTCAAATATGCAGTATGGCGACCGGTGTAACTATTCTCTGGAAAATGATCTGGAGCGCGTAGAAGCATGCTGCCATACGGCAAAAAAATACGGTGCGAAAATTATGGTGGATGCCAACAATAATTGGAATACATTTACCGCGGTCCGAGCCGGGAAAATTTTGCAGGAAATGGGCGTTTTCTGGCTGGAGGAACCGCTGCATGTTGATAATATCAAGGGATCGGCGGAGCTCGTCGCGGCGCTGGATATGCCGATTGCCGGTTATGAGTCGGAGATCGGATTTTATCGTTTCCGTGAGCTTATTGAGAGAAGGGCAGTTGACATTGTCCAGCCTGACGTGATCTGGTCCGGAGGCATTACCGAATGCAGGAGGATTGCCGCTTTTGCCGCGGCCAGCCATCTGCCTTGCAATCCGCATGCTTTTTCGACAGCGGTTTCTTTGATGGCAAATATGCATTTTATGGCTTCTATTCCGAACGCGGGCATTCTGGAGATGGATCAAAATATCTATCCGCTCAGGGATGAATTGCTGGCAAAGAGGATAGAGAGGGAAGCGGACGGGCTGGTACACCTGCCGGACGCACCGGGGCTTGGGATAGAATTAAACTGGGAGACGGTTCACAGGTACGCAGTAGATGCGGAGGATACAAATCAATTTGAAGAATTAGCGGGAAAGGGACATCAATGATGGAGAAAAGGAAGCTGGGAAGGACAGGTTTTGAGGTTTCGGCGCTGGGATTGGGAGGACTTCAGTTTACGGGAATGTACGGCGTGTCTCCGAAGAGCGCGGATGATATTATCGACTATGCCGTAGATCACGGCGTTAATTTTATTGACACGGCACAGCTGTACGGCTCGGGAGAGAGCGAGGCGATTATCGGCCGGGCGCTGCTTCGCCATAAGGATGCGGGCCTTGTGGTCTGTGATAAAGTCGGACATTTTAAAGAGGGTATTCTGGCATTGTCGAAGGATCCGGAGTCCGCGAGCCAGAATTATGATGAAATTATGCGGACGATCAAACACAGCCTTTGGGTCCTGAGGCAGGATTCTTTTGACATGCTGATGCTCCACGAGGCGGAGCGGGGCTGGAATATTGACCCGAAAACAGGGGATTCCGTGATCATGCAGGTGCTGGAGGATGTGAAAAAGGCCGGGCTGGCAAAAAATATCGGCGCGTCGTCCTGGGACATGGGGGCGCTGACAAATCTGATTAAGACTGACCGCATTGATGTGGTGATGGTGGCCGGTGCGATCAGCCTGCTGGAGAGGGGTGTCTATGACGAGTTGATGCCGGCGGCGAAGGAACACAATGTCGGTGCCACCGTCGGAGCTATTCTGGGACAGAATACGACGGGCCTGGTTGTGAAGGACCGGGAGACGGCGGCAAAGCTGCGTGCCAGCGGGAATGAAAAAAATGTGATCCTCGGAGAAAAGCTGGATAAGCTTTATGACCTTGCGGATGAACTGGATCTCAGTATGGTTCAGATGGCGGTGCGTTATGTACTCTCTTTTGAGGATATCAGTACAAACAGTATGGGCGCCAGGGAGCTGGCACATATTGTTGATAATATTCGTTCCGTGGAGATGGGTCCCCTTCCCGATGATGCCGTCCGTGCCATCAATCACATTCAGGATGATTCAGAAACCTGGGATTTCAACACAATCTCACACGCGCATATTACAAATCTGCTGGATTGACGGGAGCGATTGCCATGAAGATGTTTTATGATGTAGATATAGTTAATCTGAGTGATTCTGAGCTTCTTGACCGCCAGCGGGTCGCGGCGCTCTGTGAGTACGACCGCTATCTGCGAGATTATAACAGAGAGCTGGAGCCGACGCTGTGGTTTGAGGACGGGACATGCTTTACGACATGGTTCCGCGGAGATGTGAATGAATTTTTCCGGTCGAGCTTCCGGCCGGGCGGCACAGATTATGATTCTTATGAAGATACGATGCGCCGTGGAGGCCATCGTGTGAATAACACTGTTGTCTGGATGAATAAAGGCCGCGCCGTGGCGGAGGTGATGTGTACGCTGACAATCCGTACGAAGATAAAAGGCGAATGGTTCGACGGGGCGGTATGCGGGAAGATGCATTACCGCGCGGAAAAACGGGACGGCAAATGGGGATTGGTGTATTTTGAGGGAATTTATGAGAATGACCGCCTCGACCCGGTTTTTCATGATTGCAGCGTGAAGGTTCCGAGAGAGGAGCTGATGCAGTTTCGCAACAATAACTTTTATCAGGCATGGAGGCAGAAACAGGATCAGGGCAGGGTATTGAACATGGATGACTGGGCGGGACCTGACCGACCGGATACCTTACAGCGGTTGTATCAGGAAAGCTCAAGATGGTTTTACGGGGAGGACTCGGAATGAGAAAGTATAAACTGGCGCTTCTTGCGAAGAACATGAAGCATTCTGTTTTGCCGAAGGCTTATGATTATATCGGAGCCGGACTCGGATTTGAGGTGGATTTTGAAATCTGCAACGTGGATGAAGATAACCTGAGCGCCATGGTCTCAAGGCTGAAGGAATCCTGTGATGGTTTTACTGTCACCATGCCCTATAAGACAACAATCATTGATTACTGTGATACACTGGACGAATCTGCGGAAAAATGTGGCAGTGCAAACACAATTCTGGTGCAGGACAATCGTCTGATCGGGTACAACACGGACGGCTGGGGGCTGGTCAATTGCCTGAAATTAAAGGGTATTGAATTTAAAGGCAAACAGATAACCATGACAGGCGCCGGCGGCGTGGCATTGTCAATCGCTTATAATCTCCTGATCAATGACGCGGAAAGTGTGGCCGTGGTGAATATATTTCCCGATGAGGCACAGCGTCTGGTGGAACGGATGGGAAGTAAATTTACCGCATATCCGCTGGATTCCGTGAATCTGATCCGTGCTTCAAAAAATGCGGATGTATATATAAATGCCAGCCTGCTGGGGCAGCTGGGATTTAATGATTATGAAGACTTTGCTTTTTTGGATGTGCTGAAAAAAGATGCTGTTGTGTACGATGTGAATTACGCGAATCCGGATGCCGGACTGCCCCGGGAAGCGAAAAAACGCGGCCTGAGGGTTTATATAGGAAATACTATGAGCGCGTTTCAGGGGATCCGGGCAATGGAAATATGGACAGGAAAGCGTCTTGACGATGAAAAAGCCATACGGATGGTCGAACTTGTTGAATCCCATAAGCTGTGAGATAAGCAGTGTCAGAGAGTAACAGGGCGGCCGGATGATATGGGAGATGTTTTACGGGGGAACCGCGAAAGAGTGGTTCCCCCTTTTTGACGGTTTATTCCTGCTGTTCCTGTTGCTGCTGCGCGTATTTCTGCCGCTGTACATCGGCCCAGATCGCGTGCTGGCCGGTTTCATTTGTCCGGATCTTGGTGGCGGTTCGGATCTCATAGCTGAAGATCTTGCGTCACTCATAACAATGGCGGCCTGCATCTTCCTGTTCAGTATCTTTTATGCAGTCCTCGCAAACTTTCAGAGCGTCGTGCAGACCGTGGAATCCAGCGTGGCTGTCACGGTGTTCTTCGATGAAGGGACGACACAGGAAGAGATCGACCAGATCGGGAATGCGATCGCATCCAGAGATGAAGTCTTGGAATATACATTTGTTTCCGCGGAAGAGGCGTGGGAAGAATACAAGATGACTTATTTCGAAGGCGATGAGGAAGCGGCAGCCGCATTCGGGGATGTGAACCCGCTTGCGAATGAAGCGTCATACGAGATCTATATGGAAGATGTTTCCATGCAGCAGGAACTTGTGGAATACCTGGGAGGACTGGATCACGTACGGGAAGTGCAGCAGTCAGAGAGTGTTGCCAATACTTTAACAGAAAAAGAGCTTTGACCAGTGGATCGACGGTGAGTAAATACCAGGCAAAAACATAACAAATATGATGCATGCCAAGGTGCCCCATACAGTTCCATTTTCCGTATTGACGGTTCTTTATGTGGTGTTGTAAAATAACCACAGGATATTTTCAGTGTATCTGGTTCATGTATGGGCAGCCTTTTATAAAGGAGGTTACTGGCTGTATTACCATAAGATAGACGAAGCAAAGATTACATACGGCACGTTTTGCAACTACAGGAACATCATATATAATTATATCCTGAAGCAATGGGGACGGGGAAAGCAAATGAAGGAAATAGGGCGGGAAGAATGCAGGGCAGTGCTGGATACATTCCCTTCAAAATCCCTGTTTACATCAGGATCCCATGTATTAAAAAATTCATTTCAGTACGCTTTGGAAAAGAATATCATAGACTCAAACCAGATCCCGGCTGCCTTCATCCTTTACACGGCAAAAAAAGAAGAACCTGCCGTATTCATGCCGTTGCTTTTTACGATCACGGCAGGGACACGGATCAGCGAGTCCCTCGGCATCCGGTTCTCTGATATCGACTTCGGGAAGAAGGTACTGCGGCTGAAACAGCAGATCGGCAGGAGCATGGATAATGCCGGCCTGGATACGGATGAACTGACACTGCAGGCGGTCGCACCTAAAACGGACAACGGCTACAGGGATATCCCCCTGCCGGATTTTGTACTGGACGAAGTCATCCTTGCCAGGAAACGTTACGACCTGAAAAAACAATGCATGCCAGGGTTTAAAGACTATGGATATGTCTGTTGCCAGGATAACGGCAAACCGCACAACCGGTCAAACCTGTATAAGCCATACAGGAGGGTATTGGAAGCAAGCGGTTTTGATTATATGGTCTGGCACGGGCTCAGGCATACATATGCATCCCTGCTTGCAGACGGCGATATTTCTATGAAAGTGATCGCAAAGTGCATGGGGCATTTTGATGCCGGGTTTACAAAAGAAGTTTATGTCACACAGCAGAAAACTGTATATGACGGCATGAAAGAGGCAGAGTCTTTCTGGAAGGAAATCATGCCGGAAGATAATGTTGTGCTGGAAACAGGGATGGAAGATGAGTTGGAGAGATATATCATGGAAGTCGTTTGACGGAGGAAATATGTGCCGCTGTTACCATGCGTTTTGAGGGTGTTACCATTTTGGCAGCAGCACATACAAAAGAGGAAAAGCCCCAAAAACTGAGGATTTCAGGGGGGGTGTTACCGTCCAATTTCTCAATTGCTACCAGACGATTCAAAGTAGTGCATCTGAGTCGGGGAAATCGGGTTCTGTTACATATGGCTGGTTTTTACCATTTTGGATACCCCTCAACTTTGCCGGAAAAATACCATGGCAAAACCCAATTCCATTAAACTATCCCGAAAAATACCATGCCGGAAATTTTGGTAAAATGCAACAAAAAAACAAGAGGAATTTTATGAGAAAACTCGCCTTAAATGATGAAATATTACTAAATATAGAGAAGCCCGCCCGCTATATCGGCAACGAGGTCAACATGGTTGTGAAGGATCCGGCGGAGGTAGATATCCGGACAGTTTTCTGCTTCCCGGACGTTTACGAGATTGGTATGTCCCATCTGGGCATGATGATCCTCTCACATATGTTTAATCAGCGTGATGACGTTTACTGTGAGCGTGTGTTTTCTCCGTGGCCTGATCTGCATCAGGTCATGAAGGAGCAGCATATCCCCCTGTTTGCACTGGAGACACAGGATCCGATTCGTGAATTCGACTGGCTTCTGATCACGATCCAGTACGAGATGTGCTACCCGAACATTCTGCAGGTACTGGATTTATCTCAGATTCCGTTAAAAAGTGCGGATCGGACCGAGACAGACCCCATCGTGATCGGCGGCGGTCCCTGCACCTGCAATCCGGAGTCCATCGCGGATTTTTTTGATCTGTTTTATATCGGTGAGGGTGAGACGGTTTACGACGAGTTACTGGATCTTTATAAAAAACACAAGAACAACGGTCACTACCAGCGTGCAGCGTTCCTGCGTGAAGCGTCTCATGTTCCGGGGATTTACGTTCCCTCTCTCTATGAAGTGAGTTATCAGGAGGACGGAACGATTGCCTCCTTTGTGCCGAGGTATGAAGATGTGCCGTGTACTGTTACCCGGCAGGTGGAAGAGGACCTGTCGCACGCGGTTTATCCGGACAGGCCGATTGTCCCGTTTATCAAGGTTACGCAGGATCGTGTGGTGCTGGAGATACAGCGCGGCTGCATCCGCGGCTGCCGTTTTTGCCAGGCGGGAATGATCTATCGCCCCTTACGCGAGCGGGATCTCGATTTCCTGAAAGAGAAAGCATACCGGATGCTCACCAGTACCGGACATGACGAGATTTCTTTGAACTCTTTAAGCTCCAGTGATTACACGCATCTCGAAGAGCTTTTAAATTTTCTGATTGATGAATTTAAAACAAAGCATGTGAATATATCTTTGCCTTCTTTAAGAATTGACAATTTTTCTCTGGACGTCATGAGTAAGGTGCAGGATGTCAAAAAAAGCAGCCTGACCTTTGCGCCGGAAGCCGGTTCGCAGAGATTGCGCGATGTGATCAACAAGGGACTCACGGAGGAGGATATTCTGCACGGGGCCGGACTGGCCTTTGACGGCGGCTGGCAGAAGGTCAAGCTTTATTTTATGCTCGGACAGCCGACGGAGACGGAGGAGGATATGTGTGCGATCGGTGAACTGGCCGAAAAGATCGCGGAGCGGTATTATGAGATACCGAAAGATAAACGGAACGGGAAATGCCAGATCAATGTCAGCACATCCTTTTTTGTGCCGAAGCCGTTTACACCGTTCCAATGGAGTCCGATCCGTACGAAAGAGGATTTCCTGCATCGGGCGCATATCGTGAATACGAACATCAAATCCCAGCTGAACCGAAAAAGTATCCGCTACAACTGGCATGAGGCTGATGTGACGATTATCGAAGGCATTCTGGCGCGCGGCGACCGCAGACTTTCCGATGCGCTTATCCGTGTATATG
>JAJQFQ010000055.1:2209-15337 GCA_021201035.1 Clostridiales bacterium | reverse complement strand
GTTTCCCTTATCCCATTTTAAATTACTATATCCCATTTTGAATTTCAGATTTACACCATTCACTGACTTTCCTACAGATGCAGCACTCTTTCCTTAATCTCCTGCGTCCGTCCCTGGTTCCAGAACTGAGTGCCGATGTAACCGCAGGTTCTCCGCGCCACATTCAGCTTACTCTCGTCGCGATTGCCGCAGCTCGGGCATTCCCAGAACAGCTTGCCGTCCTCCTCTTTGATAAGGATCTCGCCGTCATACCCGCACTCCTGGCAATAATCACTCTTGGTGTTGAGCTCCGCATACATGATATTGTCATAGATATACTGCATCACGGAGAGCACTGCCTCCAGGTTATTCTGCAGATTCGGAACCTCCACATAGCTGATCGCGCCACCCGGAGAAAGCGCCTGGAATTTTGACTCGAACTTCAGCTTCTCAAACGCGTCAATCTCCTCCGTCACATGTACATGATAGCTGTTCGTAATATAATTTTTATCAGTCACACCCGCGATGACACCGAAACGTTTCTGAAGACATTTCGCAAACTTATAGGTGGTAGACTCCAACGGCGTCCCGTAGAGGCTGAAATCAATGGTCGTCTCCGCACGCCATTTTGCGCAGGCGTCGTTCATATGCTGCATCACTTCCAGGGCGAACGGTGTTGCCGCCGGATCTGTATGGGATTTGCCTGTCATATATCGCACGCACTCACAAAGACCCGCATAGCCCAGTGAGATAGTCGAGTAACCGCCGTACAGAAGCTTATCAATCTTCTCTCCTTTTTTCAGACGAGCCAGTGCTCCGTGCTGCCACAGAATCGGAGCCACATCTGAAGGCGTCCCCAGCAGCCGTTTATGCCTGCACATCAGCGCACGGTAGCACAGATCCAGCCGCTCATCGAAAATCTTCCAGAACGCATCCATCTTGCCGCCGGATGAGCAGGCCACATCCACCAGATTCAACGTCACCACGCCCTGATTAAAACGCCCGTAATATTTCGGTTCATTCGTCTCCGGATCTACATATGGTGTCAGGAAGGAACGGCAGCCCATGCAGGTATAGCAGTGTCCTTCGCCGTTTTTATCAACTTTATTCTGCAGCATGATCTTCTCGGATATGTAATCCGGCACCATACGCTTCGCGGTACACCGGGCAGCCAACTCGGTCAGATACCAGTATTTGCTTCCCTCCCGGATATTATCCTCCTCCAGAACATAAATCAGCTTCGGGAAAGCCGGAGTGATATAAACGCCGTCCTCATTCTTAATACCCTGAATCCGCTGTTTTAAAACTTCCTCCGTGACCATGGCAAGATCGTCCCGCATCGGTCCTTCCGGCACCTCATCCAGATACATGAAAATCGTGATAAACGGCGCCTGGCCGTTCGTTGTCATCAGTGTGATCACCTGATACTGGATCATCTGGACACCCTGCTTGACCTCCTTGCGCACACGCATCTCAGCCACGCGGTTGATCGTCTCCTGATCTGCCTCGATATCATTCTCCTCGAACTCAATCGCGACCTCTCTGCGGTACTTGTCCCGGCTGACCTGTACAAACGGAACCAGATGTGCAAGGGAAATGCTCTGTCCGCCGTACTGGGAGCTGGCAATCTGCGCAACGGCCTGCGTCGCGACATTGCACGCGGTAGAAAAGCTCTTCGGCCGCTCGATCATCGTCTCGCTGATCACCGTCCCGTTCTGCAGCATATCCTCCAGATTTACCAGACAGCAGTTGTGCATGTGCTGGGCAAAATAATCCGAATCATGGAAATGAATCAGTCCCTGCTCATGCGCCTCCACGATATCCGACGGAAGCAGGAATCGCTTCGTAATGTCCTTACTCACCTCGCCTGCCATATAATCCCGCTGTACGCTGTTCACAGTCGGGTTTTTGTTGGAATTTTCCTGTTTCACCTCCTCGTTATCAAACTCCAGAAGGCTTAAGATCTGCTCGTCCGTAGAATTCGCCTTACGCACCAGGGCTCTCTTATAACGGTAGGTAATATAGTTACGTGCCACGGAGAATGCGCGCTGATTCATGATCTGATTCTCCACAAAGTCCTGTATCTCCTCTACGGACAGAGCCCGGTTCATCCCCTCGCAGATCGTACGCATGTTCGCCGAGATGACCGCAATCTGCTCCGGCGTCATTTTCTCTACATCCGATACGCTGTTGTTCGCTTTTACCACAGCAGCCGTAATCTTATCCAGATCAAAGGGAACCTCGGTTCCGCTTCTTTTTATAATTTTCATTAAACCGCTCCTTTTCTATACGTTATTCTTATACCGAAAAGGAAACAAAGATGACGCCGACAGCGTTTCTCATCTTCTTTCCATATCTGTAAATATCGTGGTTGCAGAATTTATTCTACTATATATTGTGGTTTATCGCAACGAAAAAATCTATATCTTGTGATTTTCGGTAATTATATACAAATTTTCCGTTCATTCACAGGAAAAGTTCTCTCTCCAAACAACACTTCCGATAAAATGAATCTCCCCTTTTTCCGGAACATTTCGTATCATAAAATCCATTGTTTTTCAGATAAACAAAAAAGATTCCGCGACAGCATGTTTGTATAAAATGCCGATTCGCGGAATCTGAATCTGTGTTTCTGCTGAACACTTACGTTTTTCGTTATTTAAAACTTGCAGAAAACTTCTGCTTCGCCTCGTTGATCTTTTTATCCTCCGCTGCAGGCGTCTCGTAGAAGCCTCTCGCATGCATCATATTGAACACATCCTTCTGGATACTGTGTTCCTGCTCCAGAATCTGCAGCATGGTCGTCCTGACCGTATCATGCACACACTCATTCGCAAAGTTATTAAATTTTTCCGTCGTTGCCTTCTGTGTCGACAGTCCGTCGCTCAAAATCTCTTTGTCTGTAAATCCCTGCATACCGCACCTCCTACCGTAACTGCTCATATAATGCGTTGAAATGTCCCTGATGCTGTTCGGAGATCCGCTCATATTTCTGTTTGATCTCCATGTCGTCCGTCTGTTTCGCAAGCATCTGAAATTTCTTTGTCAGCAGTTCTTCGTCCGCAAGCAGATCGTTCAGAGCGGACAGTTCTTTTTCGGATAATTGTTCCATGGTGTGCCTCCTTGTCATAATTACTGAAAAACAGTCATTTTCAATTACAAGGATAGTATGGCAGAAATTCTAATTTTTATACTATGAAAATCTATCCCTCTGCCGCAGTCAGCACATATATTCTGGAATCAAAATCCATACTCTGCAGCAAGTCTGTATCTTCCGAGCGCACGCCTGCGCTCTCATCCGTTGTCTGCATGCCGACGTACATCAGTTCATCGCCAAAAGAATCCACACCGCTGATACTGTTATGATAAAGGCAATCCGGATCCAGCCCGCAAAGACGCACCCGCGTGAATGCGTTATTCACCGTATTCAGAATCCGATACCATCCCACGATTGCCGTCCTGCGGTCCGGACTTACCACCATCCAGGCTGCCTCATTTCCCTCAAACGGGCTCTTCAACTGGTAAAAAGTCCCAAACTGTAGCAGATGACGCCATTTCTTCACAAACGCAACCTGCTCTTTCACCTGTGCAATGTCTTCCTCCGGCAGCCGGTTCAGATCCAGTTCGTAGCCAAAGGTTCCGAACATAGCTACGTTCGCACGGGTATGAAAAGGCGTCATTCGGTGAACCTGATGATTCGGCACAACGGACACATGCGCACCCATGCTGCTGACGGGATAACACATGGAAGTACCGTACTGAATCTTCAGCCGCTCGATTGCGTCTGTATCATCGCTGGTCCAGCACTGTGGCGCGTAATAGAGCATTCCCGGATCAAAACGGGCACCCCCGCTGGCACAGGATTCAAACAGGACCTCCGGGAATTCTCCGGTCAGCCGCTCATACAGGTCGTACAGTCCAAGTATATACCGATGGAATATCTCTCCCTGACGATCCGCGGGATACGCACCCGAAAAACACTCTGTGATGCAGCGGTTCATATCCCACTTAATATAGGACACCTTCGCCTCACGCAAAATTCGCGAAATCATGCCATAGATATGATCGACCACCTCTTTTCTGGAAAAATCCAGCACATACTGATATCTGCCGTGCGTCATCTTCCGACCGGGGGCAGACAGCACCCAGTCTGGATGCGCCCGATACAAATCGGAATCCATATTTACCATCTCAGGCTCAATCCAGAGGCCGAACTTCATGCCAAGTCCTTCGATTCGGTCTGCAATACCCGTAATGCCGTTCGGCAAAAGCTCTTTCGCTGCCACCCAGTCGCCCAGACCCGCGCGGTCGTCTCTGCGTGCCCCGAACCAGCCGTCATCCAGTACAAACAGCTCTACGCCGCATTCCTTCGCCTTAGAGGCAATCGTCACCAGCGTCTCCTCATCAAAATCAAAATAAGTCGCTTCCCAATTATTATTCAGAATCGGCCGTACGCGGTCTCTCCAATATCCCCGTGCCAGCCGCTTCTGATAGAAGGCATGGAAGGTCTGACTCATACCGTTCAGTCCGCAATCTGAATATACCATAACCGCCTCCGGCGTCTGAAACATCTCGCCGGCATCAAGCTTCCAGTCAAAACGCTCCGGATGAAGACCGACCAGCATCCGGGTAACGGAGTAAGCGTCCACCTCCGCCTGTATCTGAAAATTTCCGCTGTAAATAAAAGAAAATCCGAACACTTCCCCCTGAAACTCATCCGCTGTCGGACGTTTCAGAACCACAAACGGGTTCTGTTCATGGGAAGAATTCCCCCGCATGCTGTCCACCGCCTGAATACCATGTTCCAGCCGGCGTACCCGCGGCGTGCGCTCCCGGCTCCATGTCCCGGAAAACTGAATCCAGTCATATTCGCTATCCGGCAGATCCAGACACAGACTCATGGCGCGGGTCAGATATACCGCCTCATCTCCCTCATTCGCGAAACGGACGCTTCGCGCCAACAGGCCGCCTGTTTCATAAATCGTATACAACAGCTCTATGCGAATACCAGTCAGCGCATCCCGCATCGTCACGATCAGCGTCTGTGCCTCCGCATCGTCCTCCACATAGAGAGCCGGCAGGCCGGCAAGCTTCGGCTTGCCCTGCACAATCTCATAACCTCCATAGCAGAACTCGGAAATCCGGCTGCCGTTTTTCTGCAGGATCTCCACTGCTGGATGCCGGTAATCACCATTTCCGTACACCGGATACTCCTGCCGAATGCTTACCATGGAATACACCTTATCACGCTCAAATATACAGGAGGCCATCGGCCGCTCCGCCAGTTCGAACAGATAGGAAAAATCCTCCTTATCATGAATCCGCTTCCCGCAATATAACTGGGCAAGCTGTCTGTTCTCTGTGATCATCATAATATAGCTGATTGATTCATTATACAGATGAAATGTCCCCGTCGTTTCATGAAAAACAATGCTCATAATTTCGTACCTCCCAAAATAAAGTGTCACTTGCGGCAAGTCTGCCCTGTGGGTACTTCGCGCGCGAGCAATTCTGGAAACATTATACTTTTAACGTTGAAGATTTCAATCCCTGAATTGAATTGTACGGAAATAAAAAAACGGAACCGCCGGGCAGGTACCCGGCCTCGTCAGAAATGACTCTGCTCCGTTCCCTGCACAGCAGCTCCTCGTATCATGATTCATAAAACATCCGGTTTCTCAATGGACATGACTGCTAATGCAGTCATCACCATATATGAGAACCCTTTACTCCTCCATCAGCGCCAGCGCCTCATTCAAATATTCTCTCTCGTCATCCGAGACGCTTTCCAGCTGTGCGCCCATGGTCCAGGCGGCCACCTCTTCGCCGTGCGACAGATGGTCATTAACATTATCCTTTGTGATCAATACGTCCGGAACCAGTGTTTCCTCCAGCACCTCCTCGCCCTGAATCAGCGCATAAGCCTGTTCTACCGCCAGATAACCCTGCAGAATGGTGTAATCGTAAGCGGTCGCGTACATCTCTCCGTCTGCGATCGACTGCAGTGCAAGCACATTGCCGTCAATACCCGCGACAATTGTCCCGTCAGGACTCACATCATAACCATTCTCTTCCAACGCGGTCACTGCACCCATAGCCATCAGATCGCTGCAGCAGATCACCGCATCCACATCCGGGTGCGCCTGAATAATATCAGCGACCGTGGTAACAGCCGTATCCTGATCGTAATTCGCACTCTGTGACTCTACTACGGTAATCCCGTCATACTCGGCAATCGCGCGTTCAATACCCGCCGTACGGGCGATGGACGAGCTCGCGGCATCCACGCCCCGGATAATGACGACGTTGCCTTCGCCTTCCATCTTCTCACAGACAGCTTTTGCCAGATCATACGCGACCGCTTCGTAATCCTCTCCGATAAAATTCGGGATATATTCCTTCCAGTCATCGCCCCAGATATTGTCAATCGTCGTATCCACTGTCACAAAAGGAATCCCCGCGTCATAAGCAGCCATCACAGCATTGGAGACACCGCTCGATTCGTTCGGCGTCAGAATCACCGCATCCATACCGGCAGAGACCATGTTCTCAATCTTGGTCACCTGCCCCTCCACATCCGCTTCTGTCGTCGTATTGTCTACCCGCACGGTAATACCCAGATCATAACCGGCCAGCACCGCACCGTAAGCCATATCCTGAAAATGTGCATTCGTCGCCGTCTTTACCACAATACCGATCTCCAACCCGGTATCCGCCGCCGCATCACTGTCGGACGACTCAGCTTCCGTCGACGCCGTACCGGATGTATCCGCCGTCTCACTCCCGCAGGCAGCCAACCCGACCGCCATACCGCCAATCACCATAATTGATAATAATTTCGTTAATCTTCCTCTCATCTCATATCCTCCTATTCTATAAATGCACTTCCTGAACATGTCACAAAAATCCTGTCTCTCGAACATTCCTCAAGCGCTGCATTCTGAAAGCCCATCTGGTGTTTTTATCATATCAAAAGAAGATGCCCAAGGTAATCCATATAGGCGGATGATTTTATGCAAAAATTTCATCATCGTATTTTTTGAATATTTATCCGGTTTTAAAATAGAAAAACCGGCAGAACAAAACCAGGGGTAACCGGCGGATGGCCTGAAAGAGAACAGTCAGTTTCACCTTAAAACAACAAATGGATCCTCGTAGAGAATCCATTTGTATTTAATATAAATATTCATGTTGTACAAAATAAAGCAACCAGTGGTATCCCATCCGTTTCAGTTCCTGTCTATATGAGAGGCATCATTCTATGCGAAACGGACATGACTGCTGACACAGTCATTATCATGTATGAAAGGCGATACTACAACCGCTCCAGCGCCAGACGCAGTCGCTCCCGAACCCGCTCCGGTCCCATCACCTGCATGATCTGATACAGATCCGGCGTGTTGCGCCGACCGGTAAGAGCCACACGAATCGCCGTGCTCACATCACCGACATGACCCGGCCATTCATCCTTCGCTTTCCTCCAGATCTTCACCTCGCGGGCATAACCGAGCTGTTCCGCCAGATCTTTCATACGCTCAAACCACTGCTGGCTGTCGTCCTCCGGATGATAATATTGATCCGGATACAGTGTAAAAATCTGTTCCAGCGTCTCCCGATCCGAAATCAACTGATACTCGTATTCTATGTTCGCGCCGACAAACTGATCATCATACATATAGGAGATATAATCCCGCACATCCGACCATTTGCCAATGTCTTTTCTTTTTTTCTTAATCTCCGCACCGCGCTCGATGCCGAGCACGCGGAGCGAATAATCCTGCTGCTGCAGCATATCCGCCAGAACAGCATCATAACGATCCGCCCAGACACATACATCCTCATAAACCTTTTTGGCGGAGAAGGCAGCAATCACATTTTTGGAAACGTCAATCAGTTTATCCATGTCAAACAGCGCGCCCTCGGTCGTACTCATCTTCTTCAGGGCAAACGGGAAATCATAGAGATCAGCGTCCTCGTTATTCCTGCGCCACATCTCAAAGTCCGAATTCGCGATCGTCATCAGATATTCCTTCACTGACTCAGCAGGAATGCCCTCCTGATGATAGTAACTGACGGCCGCCTCCGGGTCCTTCCGCTTGCTGATCTTGCGCTTCAACAAAAGCGGGTCGCCATGCTCATCCGTCATCACATTTCCGTTCTCATCCGTCTTCGGCTCGCTCTTTAACATCGGAGCATAATGGCAGTATTTCGGTGCTTTAAATCCAAGCGCATGAAACAGCTCCAGATGCAGCGGCACAGAGGGGAACCATTCGCCGGAACGAATCACATGGGTTGTGTGCATCAGATGATCATCCACCGCGTGTGCGAAATGATAAGTGGGCAGGCCGTCGCCCTTGATAATCACGACATCCAGAATATTCTGCGGCAGTTCGACTTTGCCCTTTACCATATCTTTATGTGTGATTTTTCCGTCTTCTTTTCCCATAGCTTTAAAACGAATTACATAACTGTCTCCGTTCTGAATGCGCTTCGCCGCCTCCTCAATCGGGAAATCACGATACATCGCCCACTCGCCGTAATAACCGATATTGTTGACGCCGGCCTCCTCCTGCCGCTTCCGCAGCGCAGCAAGCTCCTCTTCCGTGGCAAAACAGGGATAGGCCTTATCGTTCGCCAGCAGATACTTAGCATATGCTTCATAAATCTCTCTTCTCTGCGACTGAATATAAGGGCCGTAGTCACCGCGGGACTCCGTCTCGCTCACCATGCCCTCGTCAAAAATGATATCAAAATCCTTCATGGAATCAATGATTCCCTGCACGCCGTTCTCAACTTTCCTCTTCTGATCCGTGTCCTCAATGCGCAGGATCAGCACCCCGTTGCTCTTTTTCACAAGAGACGTCTCTACGATGCACTGTTCTAATGCGCCTATGTGTACAAACCCGGTCGGGCTCGGTGCAAACCGCGTCACAACAGCTCCTTCCGGCAGATTCCGCTCCGGATATTTTTCCTCATAATAAGAAATCTCCCGCGCATTCGGGAAAATTAAATCTGCAAGCTCCTGTCTGTTCATACGAATCTCCTCTTCTCGTAACTGTTCAGTACCTTCACAGTTACGGGGAAAAGTCCATTTAAAATCGCTTCGCGATGGGACTTTTCCCTGTGTAATCTACGCTATCAGACAGTACTTCGCAGCAAGTGCGAATTACTGTCCTGAATGTTACCTCTTCTCTACATATATAGCAGAAATCTTCTTGTAAAACACTCAGATACAAAAAGGTTCCCGTAACAAATTAATATATCTTCTCAATATCCTTCAGATCATACAAATCCAGAAACGCCTGAAGCTCCGCCGGATTCCTGATCAGCGCAACGTCATCAAACTTCCCTGTCTTCAGATTCTGAAAGCCCGCCACCTGCTCACCGGTACAGATGCTGCATTTTAAGACCGGCTTGCAGACGGACGGGTCGTACTCTCTGTGTTCAGCCTTTTTTCGTCTTCCGAACATATACCCTCCACCGATGCGTCATATCAATCCAACATAGAAAGGATCTGTGCCTTCGGCTGTGCGCCGACTGCCTGTCTCACCATCTTGCCATCCTTAAATACCATCAGTGTGGGTATGCTCATAACCTGGAATCGCACAGCCAGATCCTGCTCCTCATCCACATTGATCTTGCCGACTTTGATATCCGTGCGTTCGCCGGCGATTTCATCCACAATCGGGCTGACCATCCGGCACGGGCCGCACCAGCTCGCCCAGAAATCCACAAGCACCGGTCTGTCGCTGTTTACTACCTCTGTCTCAAAATTGTCCTTCGTTATTGTAATAATGCTCATATGTCCCTCCTGTTTATATCTGTATGATGTTGGGGTTAAAAATATTTGTCCCCTCAGGTTCCCATGTATGGTTTGAAGTATAACATGCATCAGAAACACATGCAACTTTTTTCACCCTTAAAATATCCCTGAAAAACCGACACAGTTTTATATTGAAAATATGAATCTCACCATATATAATAACCAAATCAGAGAATTACAAACGAAGCAAAATCTTTTCAAACCCCACCCATATCCTGCAACGGGATACAGGGATCTGAGAAGAAGAAACGTAACCGTGAAGACACTGAATATTTACGAAGAAACAACAGCCAAACATACATAAAGGAAAATCCTATGCAGGTATATGAAAAAATCTCCCACACTTTTGAACCGGTCTTCGACAAGCACTCCCGTCTCCTGATCCTCGGCACGTTTCCCTCGGTAAAATCAAGAGAAAACCAGTTCTACTATGGTCACCCGCAAAACCGCTTCTGGAAGCTGCTCGCCCTGCTGACAGAAGAATCCGCCCCCATATCAGTCCCTGAAAAAAAAGCCTTCCTTCTGCGAAACGGAATCGCCATATGGGATGTGATCGCGGAATGTGAAATCATCGGCTCCAGCGACAGTTCCATCCGGAATGTACGCGCCAACGATATGCGCGTCATTCTCGACCACGCGCCGGTGCAGGATATCTATGCCAACGGCGCAAAGGCATACGAACTGTATATGAAATACTGCTATCCGGACATCGGACGCGGAATCACAAAGCTACCATCTACCAGTCCGGCCAACGCAGCCTATCAGATGGAACGGCTGAAGGAATGCTGGAAACTCATCAATCTTCCACGACTCAACACGATTCCCCCGCTCTCCTGATGAGACAATCCTCCCGTACATCTCAGCCGGGAGGATTGTTACAATACTTCTTATTATATCACTCTTCAATCGCCGCAAGCGCCTGCGCAACATCCGCAATCAGATCCTCCTGATCCTCCAGTCCGCAGGACATCCGGATCATCCCCGCCGGGATGCCGGCCTCAGCCAACTGCTCATCCGTCATCTGACGGTGTGTGGATGTAGCCAGATTCAGACAGCAGGTACGGGCATCCGCCACATGCGTCTCAATGGCAGCCAGGCGCAGCGCCTTCATAAACGCTTCCGTCGCCGGGCGTCCGCCTTTCAATTCGAAGGAAATCACGCCGCAGCATCCGTCCGGCAGATATTTCTGCGCCATATCATAATATGCATCGCCGGGCAGTTCCGGACAGATAACACTCTTCACCTGCGGCTGAGCCTGCAGATACAGCGCCACCGCACGGGCATTCTCCACATGACGCGGCATACGCACATGCAGGGATTCCAGCCCCATATTCAGATAAAACGCGTGCTGAGGCGACTGGATACAGCCCAGATCACGCATCAGCGTCGTCGTACACTTCGTGATAAACGCGCCGCCCTGTCCGAACTTCTCCGCAAAAACAACACCGTGGTAGGACTCATCCGGCGTCGTAAGCCCCGGAAACTTGTCCGCATGAGCAAACCAGTCAAAGCTGCCGGAATCCACAATCGCTCCGCCCACGGCTACGCCGTGTCCGTCCATATATTTCGTTGTGGAATGAGTCACAATATCAGCGCCCCACTCGATCGGCCGGCAGAGCACCGGCGTCGGGAACGTATTATCAACGATCAGCGGCACGCCATGCGCGTGGGCCGCCTTTGCAAAAAGTTCTATATCCAGAACCGTCAATGCCGGATTCGCGATTGTCTCACCGAATACCGCCCGTGTATTTTCCCGAAAAGCAGCATTCAGTTCCTCTTCTGTGCAATCCGGTGCAACAAACGTCACCTCAATCCCCATCTTTGCCATGGTAACGGAAAGCAGGTTAAACGTGCCGCCGTAGATGGACGAGGAGGCCACAATGTGGCTGCCGCACTCACAGATATTAAACAGTGCGAAAAAGTTTGCCGCCTGTCCGGAGGATGTCAGCATGCCCGCGGTACCGCCTTCCATATCCGCAATCTTCGCAGCGACCATGTCGTTAGTCGGATTCTGCAGACGTGTGTAAAAGTACCCCGCCTCCTCCAGATCAAACAGCTGTCCCATGGCTTCACTGGTATCATAGCGAAACGTCGTGGACTGTACGATCGGAATCTATCTGGGTTCGCCGTTGCCCGGGCGATACCTGGACTGAACGCATTTCGTATTGATTTTGTAACTGCTCATAGTATAATCCCCTTCTTTATTCAATCGAGTACGAGGCGGCTTTTGCCTCGTATTCGTCGCGCGGGTGCGGACAGCATAGCTGTCATATTCCCTGCACACCCCTGTGCATATAAATGGATCCGATGCAATCATTCTATCAGATATACCGGCCACATCGAATCCGTATTCGCGACATCTGTATCTGTTCTCAGCATTACCGCCCCTCAATAGGAATATAATCCGTATGTACACCGACATATTTGTAAGCCGGACGGATGATCTTGCTCGCGTTGATCAGCTCCTCCAGGCGGTGTGCGCTCCAGCCCGGCATACGGGCGATCGCAAAGAGTGGCGTGAACAGTTCCTCCAGAATACCAAGCATAGTATACACAAATCCGCTGTAAAAGTCCACATTGGCGCAGACATTTTTAAACATCTTTCTCTGATTCATGATCAGCCTGCCCGCAAGCCTCTCCACCAGCTCATACAGGGCAAATTCTTCCATCATATCCTTTTCTTCAGCAAGCTTGCGCGCAAATTTCTTTAATATAACCTCACGCGGGTCGGAGAGTGTGTAAACCGCATGCCCCATACCGTAAATCAATCCGCTATGATCAAAAGCCTGCTTGTCAAGAATCTTCTTCAGATAAGCCTCCACTTCCGCTTCGTTCTTCCAGTCCTCAATATGCTCCTTAATGTCGGCAAACATATGCTGCACTTTCAGATTCGCACCGCCGTGACGGGGACCTTTCAGAGAGCCGAGCGAAGCAGCGATTGAGGAATAGGTATCCGTGCCGGAAGATGTAACTACATGTGTCGTAAACGTAGAGTTATTACCGCCGCCGTGCTCCGCATGCAGAATCAGCGCAATGTCCAGCACTTTCGCCTCCAGCTCCGTGTATTTCCCGTCCGGACGAAGCATTTGCAGGAAATTTTCTGCCAGAGAGAGACCCTTCTGCGGATTCCGGATCATCAGCATCTCACCTTTCCGGAAATGCAGATACGTATTATAGGCATAGACTGCGAGAATCGGCATCTTGGCCGTCAGTTCCAGCGTCTGCCGGAGAACATTTCCCGGAGAAATATCCTCCGGTTTCTCATCATAACTGTACAATGTCAGAACACATCTCTGCATGGAATTCATCACGTTCTGGCTGGAAGC
>JAJQFQ010000055.1:0-2199 GCA_021201035.1 Clostridiales bacterium | reverse complement strand
ACGGACAACACGGCCGCTTAACTCTTCCATCTCGAACATCACGGGAAAAAAGACATCCAGTTCCGCCTGGCTCGGCAGTTTGCCGAACATCAGGAGATAAATAGCCTCCTCGAAACCAAACTTCCGCCCGTTCAGCCCCTCTATCATTTCCTGTACATTGATGCCCTGATAATATAATTTTCCGTCTGCAGGAATATTCCTGCCGTTCACCAGTTCATAAGCACTGACATCCGATATCTCCGTAAGCCCGGTCAGAACGCCCTTTCCGGATGAATCACGCAATCCCCGTTTTACATCATATTCTACATATAAATTCGGATCGATACCATGGTTTTTCATCAGCTCCAGTTCAAGCATATCCATGTTGCTGCGGAGATCACCCATCTCCTCCAAACCGATCATTTTAATATCTGCTGCCATTTATATTCCCTCCATTTCACAAAAAAGAATAAAAAAACACCATATTACGCGACTTTGCTGTAACTGGTGTTCCTGTATGCATTTCATAATGTTACTGAAAAATGTGATTGCAGAATGCCGGACATCCGGGGGGCATCTGCTTCCATCGAAGTAAAGCGGAACGCAGCCATCCGTCATCTGTCTGGCTACGGAGAAATCCATTAAAACACGAAACACACCTCCTGTGTCCGAAAAATCCCGACACTGTATTTATCTTACACGAAACCGGAGCGGAATACAAGCCTTTTTTTGTGAACATCAAAGATATCGTCAAAAATTTATCATAGATACGGAAACGATTTGCCGCTACATACACGCATGATCCTGTGCATTCATGCTCCTGTACAAATGAACAATCCGAACCTATCCCGTAACCATTTCATATCCATAATAATCAAAATAAAATCCGAGCCTGCTGTTGATCTTATCCCTCAGAGATGAATCCAGCGTGAACACATTTTTCTGATAATTCTTCTGACTGTCGAGATACTTTTCAAAGTAAGGCTTTGCCTCCTGAAAACCGCCGATGCCGAGGTGATCATAGATCTTCTCTACATATCCTTCAGGATCCCCGCAGAAATCCTCGTAACAGATATCTATGCGATCCTCCTGCGGCATCTCCTCCAGTTCCCGGATTGCCTTTTTATAAATGCGTTCGAATAAATCAATGGAAACCTCCTCAATCACCTCGCGCGGGGCGGGTTTGTTCAGGCAGAGCAGTTCCATCTCCTTGGTAAACATGTTAATCGTTGACATGATCACTTTATACGGATTGCGATAAATATTGATAAACTTCGCGTGCGGATAGCAGCGTTTCAGCTCCGCGATACGGCAGGTATTCTCCGGACTTTTCAACAGGAGCTGTTTTCCTTTACACAGATAAGTCACCTTCCGCAATATATAATCATAGGCTGTACGCCATTCCCGCTGCTTTGCCTCATCCTGTTCATCAATAAAGGCAGTCTCAATATACTTCACGCCATTCCCTCCGTCCGGGAACACCAGCATATGACTGATCGCCTGTGTAGAAATCGTCGCCTGGGCAAAAACTTCCTCCATCGGAAGATCCAGTTCATAATCCATATTGTCCATCGGGCGGGCGTCTTTGAGAAGATTCTTCTGCACCTTTGCCAGAACGCGCTTCATCAGGATGCAATTATTAAACGTCACCGTTTTCACCGGATCGAACCATCCGTACTGAAGGTCTCTCGTCAGAAGATTCTGCAGAAATGTGGTGCCGGACCGCCAGTATCCGACAATATAAACCGGATCACGGCGTATCTGCGTCCGTTTAATCGGGAAATAAAAAATCAGCCACTCAAACAATGCCGGGATTCCCATAAGAAAAGTAACCACGGAAATGAACCGTCCCTGTTTCTTATTGGTAATTGGATTGCTGCGTTTTAAGCGCAGCCAGTTATCAAATCTGCATCCCAGCAGGTTGTGTGACAAATTAATCTTATCCATATCGATCATCCACTCTTCCGTATATTTGTTGCCGCGGCATCTGCTCAATGATCCTGTCATACAGCACCCCGGGAATCACAGGTAAAAACTCACAGATCCGTTCCGCACCGCTGCAGTTATATCGCAGTTATATCCATTCATTATAAAGGATTTTGGGCTTATTGCAAGCCCCGTTTGACAAATCCGGTAAACTGTACAGTAAAGCAGTTGTTTTCACATATTCGGACGTTTGACAGTTGCATAGAGTAAAAATCAGTTGCAGACCGCATAAAG
>JAJQFQ010000217.1 GCA_021201035.1 Clostridiales bacterium | reverse complement strand
AAAGGGCATGTGGAATTTACTCTTGCACTAGAATTTACTTTTTCAATTCAGCTCAGATTTATTTCCGATTTATTTCTGATTTATTTCGTTTTATTATGAGTGAATGTCTATGGAATTGTTATTTTCTGACCACTCTGCTAGTGAAAGCGTGTACCAGATAGCGGGTATATTACGCGGTTATACAGAAAAATTTATGATGGGTTCTGAAATCGGAACCCATAGGCAAATATCAGATTATCATCATACCATGAACGGAATATATTATTTTTACTACTTTGTCGAATTTTGTCGAAAACAGGATATTGACATAAAGCTCAGAAATGATTAAAATTATAGATGGGATAGGTTACTATATTGTTTAGGAGTTAAAAATTTCATATTGCGTAACCCGGAAAGCGTAATCGGATTGGTTTTCTGAAGGTACAGATTAAATAGCACTGCCCAAATCTGCATAGACTATTTATTTTTCTGTGCCATTTTTTATTTGAAAGGAGACCATGATGAAGAGAGAAACAAAAACACCTAAGCAAACAGAGGGCGCTACACTGATTACAACAGATAACATTCTGTTTATGAGGAAAAAACCTTACGCCTATCAGAAGACTGCATTCGATTTTGTTTGCCGCCTTTTTGGAGTTACTTCAGACTCAAAATTGAGTAGTGGTGCGGCTCTGTTTTTGGAGATGGGGTTGATCGGTGTCAAATGGAAAAAGCAGAAGGACGTTTATGAGGCGGAGCACAGCGCGGAACTGATACTTTGGAATACGGCGAACCGGTTTCTTCATGCAAAAGGTATCTCACCAACTGATTTGCCGGAAAAGATAGTCGGGTGGCAGGCAGAGTTAAATACTTTGAGCGAGGCACATGATCTGGAATATTCTAATTTGAAACAGTATCGAGAAAAAGTAAAAGAACTGGACACGATCCATCGCCAAGTGACGAAAGCGCTGGCTCCGGAGCCGGAGCAGTTAGGCAGGAAAAAACAAAACATGGAAATTTGAGTCTGGCGGAAGCTTCAAAACTGTCATCGACAGGACGACGTATGAAGTATCCGTATTCTTGGGTAAGTTGACACAGCGAGTTTCGACCGGCTGTTATTTTTTGCATCAAGAAAGCCTCCCAACCGCAATGGTCAGGAGACCTTTCCTCAGCACTGAAATGATGATAACTATTTTACTCCCATTGCTCCAGAGATTACCATGCGCTGTACCTCGCTGGTGCCTTCATAAATTTCAGTGATTTTTGCATCTCGCATGAATCGTTCAAATGGATATCTATTGGAGATACCATCAAGTCCCACAAGGTCAATGCAGCGTTTGGTGACATCGACAGCAGTTTCAGAAGCAAAGAGTTTTCCCATTGCGGCGTATTCTCCGAAAGGTTCGCCATCTTGTTTGGCCTGCGCTGCACGCTGAACAAGGAGCCGGGCTGCATCTACCTTGGTTTGCATATCAGCAAGCTGGAATTGTGTGTACTGATATTTGGAGATTAGCTGCCCGTTTGTGCTATGTTCCGTCACATACTTTTTGTAGCAATCGATCGCGCCCTGAGCGATACCGACTGCCTGAGCACCGACGCTGATACGGCCACCGTCCAAAGTGCCAAGAGCCGTTTTGAACCCAGTTCCTTCCTCACCCAGCAGATTTTCTTTCGGAATTTTGCAATCCTGAAAAACAAGTTCATATGTAGCAGAGCCGCGAATGCCCATTTTATTTTCTTTTTTGCCAAAGGTAAAGCCTGGAGTACCTTTCTCTACCACAAAGGCGGAAATACCTTTGGTTCTCTGGCTACGGTCAGTAACAGCACTGATAAAATAAATGTCAGCATAGTATCCGTTTGTGATAAATACCTTAGAGCCGTTTAGAAGCCAATAATTACCTTTGTCCACAGCCTTTGTGCGCTGGCCGCCGCCTAAATCCGTACCGGCTCCGGGTTCTGTACATCCAAATGCACCTAACTTTTCACCTTTCATCAGGGGCACCAGATATTTTTGCTTCTGTTCCGGCGTTCCAAGAACAGAAAGCGCATACGCACCAAGAGAATGATGGGCAGCAAACATGATAGAGGTAGTGGCACAGTATTTTGCCAATTCCTCCACCATAGCGATATAAACCAGATAGGAATGACCGCCGCCGCCAACCTCTTTCGGATAACAGACACCCATCATATTCATTTCGCCCAGACGTTTGAAAGCTTCTGATGGGAATCGTTCCTGTTCGTCCAGCTCGGCCGCCAACGGCGCAACCTCATTGACTGCAAACTCATGAATTTGCTCTAATAATTGATGCTCTTCCTCATTAATACGAACCGCCTGACGCAAAAGTTGATTTCCGCTAGAATCAACTTTTCGTCCAGCTTTTTCATGTTTTAATAATTCAAGCTATGTGCTGAATTTGCACATGATATAATGTCCGCATTTAGAGCCTGAAAAACCCAGGAAAATCAACAGCTAAAAAATAAGATTCCGGTGTCTGCGGATATATTATCGAGGATTTATATTTTGCGGTTTGAAATGCGGACAAAGAGATGTGTCAGCGGTAGAGATTAAATCCTGTTCAAATAATGGCAGATATCGAAGCTGATAGGTTTTATTTTGCATGGACGGCTCTCCTTGCGTTTGCGAATACAGTCTGATGTGATAACCGCTCAGTGGTTGATGCAGCCTGCCGGTCGGCTTCATCAAGCTTCATTTCAATATCATCGGTGAGGTTGGAGTATTGTTCCAGGCTCAGGACAACCATAGCTCCATAACCGTTTTTAGTCAGGTATACCGGCTGGCCTTCGTTGACAAGGTTTTCAATTTCTGGGAATTTATTTCTTAAATCTGAAACCGGACGAATCTGAATCATAATAGCACCTCCTGCTTGTGTTTGCTTATCATTATTCTGTCAGAATATTATCATAAATACAATGGTAATACGATATTTATTTATTATTTTCTGACAGCCTGACGATAATAGCACTCTGCCGGAACAGCCAGTCCGTAAATTCTTTCGGAGCGGCTGTTCCCTTTTTTACTTCTGTTTTCCGCTTTAGGGCCTCTTTCTTAAAAGCATCAAAAGCTGCCTGCATCTCTTCCAACCTGTCGGGAGGGAAGTCAGGCGTCCGTTTTGCTTTATTGATCTTGTTCCGCCAGTTCTGGGTTTCATTCTTATAGGCCAGGTCGTAACTGTTCTTTCTGGCTCGTTCATCAAATTCCCGTTTGTTCTGCAGCGCCTGTGCTTTCCGGCATTTATCGCTGCACAGGTCATAGCGCTGGCTTCTTGCAAGAAAATATTTTCTGCACATCCTGCACTGGCGGAAGCAAAGCCCCCAGTCGTTCAGGCGGTTCTGGTAGTAGGTGATCAGCGGGATGAATGAATGATAAGCGGCTACGCACTCACAGGAGCGCTGCGTATCCGGATACCACAGGTCGAGCCGGGTATCTACGTCCGGTGTGCTCCGATAGAACAAACCGCCGTTTTTAAGATGCCCGGCCTGGCCGCTTTCTTTATTAAAATACATTGCACGTTCAATCCGGAATGCCAGCAGGAGGTGGGCGGCTTTGTTCCGGAAGCGGTCGCTGGCAGCGTCCCTGTCCCGGTATTCCCTGGTCACCAGATAGTCGTTCCAGACGCGGAACGCTGTATACATGCTCACCGGGTTGCCGGTGAGATTTTTTTCTGCAAGGAAATCACCCGCGGCTTTTTCCGGTTCCGGCTGCTTCCACCGGTTGGTGTGCAGGGCATTGTACAGCGGCACAAGCGCATGGAGGTTCAACTGCCCGTCCGGGTCATGCTCGAAACTCGTCAAAAAGGTCCCCAGGGGGCGGGTCACATCACAAAGGACATCTGCGTTCCGGCTACCTCCTAACCGGAAGCGGATTTCCAATTCTGTCCCGATCAGGATCCTCTCCTTCATCTTCGCCCTGTCCAGTATTAAGACGAATAAAATCTTGTCCCTGTAGGGGTCATGCCTGTCAAATTGATAATCCAATCCCATTCTTCTGCTTCTTTATATGGTAATTATGAAATGATGTTGAATCCGTTACACTTATGGTACCTTCAAGGCATTGATTTGTCAAGGGAAAGTCAGATAATGACGGCAGATGGTAATTCCGTACCAGCAAGTACCTTGACAACTGAATGACCGTCCGGAAGGGATATGACCGGCAGGAGAAGTAGCGCATCAGGCGTACCAATGCCGCAATACACCGCCAAAGTGGGGGCAGGATAACGGCTTCCGGGCAGAACGGCAAACAGAGCAGTTTGTATTTATTCAGATTTAAAGGAGGAGGAGTTTTAGCTATGAAGGAAAACAAACGATTGACAGATTATGATGACCTTCCGCTCGTGCTGGATGTGTCAGATGTTCAGCGCATTATGGGAATTTCAAGGGCCGGTGCGTATGAGCTGGTCCACAGCCCCGGGTTCCCAGCTTTTCGGAGCGGGAGGCTGATCAGGGTTAGCAAGAAAGCGTTCTTTGAATGGATGGAAAAGGGCGCCCGATCTGTACCTGGGGACAGAAAAATGCTGTAAGGATGGCTGCCCGGTCTCTCCTGCGGAGGGGTTTCAATCCGGAGTGATAAGTGCAGAAAAAAGAGAAAAATGACACCGAAAAGCGACAGTGCCGCCGTTGTAACTGCGGACAACAGCACAAAAAGAGATGGGGTGGACAGGATGAGCCGCATGAGCAAAAAGAGGAAAGAAGAATTGGCCTTCTTTCTGAATGAGCGGGGCAGGGTTACCTATAATGACCTGTGCAGGAAATGTCGGAACGACTGTAAGCAGAGTTTCCGGGCAGGTCTGATCGAGTGTCCCCGATATCTGTCGAAGCGGGCGAAACAGCCGCAGACTCTGAGTGGACAAAAAAATGGTCGTGATCATTTTGATCATGACCAAAAATGAGAGAAGAACTATGGGTGCTGACAGGATCCTGCAGTACCCGGAAAGGAGGAAACCGTGAATCTGTTTGAAGCAGTAAAGCAGTCTGTAACCACCCGGCAGGCTGCGGAAACCTATGGCATCCGGGTGGGCCGGAACGGGATGTGTGTCTGCCCGTTCCACAATGACAGGAATCCCAGCATGAAAGTCGACCGGCGCTTCCATTGCTTTGGCTGCCAGGCAGACGGGGATGTGATCGACTTCGCTTCCCGATTCTTCGGACTATCGGGGAGGGAAGCGGCGGAGAAGCTGGCGGCTGATTTCATGATCCATTATGAAATCAGCGGTATCAGCAGGAGCCGCGCGTCTCCCCAGCCGGCAAAAAGAAAAATATCGGAAGAACTCCGCTTTCGCAATGCGGAGCAGAGATGTTTCCGGGTATATTCCGATTACCTTCATCTTTTGGAGGAATGGAAAGTAAAGTATGCCCCGGAACCGGGGGATGAGGACTGGCATCCGCTGTTTGCCGAGGCACTGGAAAAACAAAGTTATGTAGAGTATCTGCTGGACACGCTGTTGTTCGGCACAGTAGAAGATCGGGCGGCGCTGGTAGCCGCCAAGGGAAAAGAGGTGATGCAGCTTGAGCGAAGATTATCAGGACCTTCCTCCTGCGGTGAAGGAGGAACTGTCCCGGGCACTGGATGCGATGGAGCCGGAGATGGACGTGGAGGAGATCCAGGCAATGCTGGAGTCCAACAAAGATGGGCGTGCAAAAAACAACCGGCATAACTGCAAAGTGATCCTGCAGCATGATCCGCTGCTGAAAGGGGCGTTCCGCTACAATATATTTGCAGAACAGACCGATGTTGTGAAACCGCTGTGGCGGAGGAAAAACAGCCCCGCGTTCAACGACATGGATATGAACTATCTGATGCTCTATCTGGAGGAAAACTATGGGATCACCATGGATAAGGTCGTACAGAAGAGCGTTGACCATGAAGCTAACCGGAACCAGTACCATCCGGTCCGGGATTATCTGGACGGCCTTGCCTGGGATGGGCAGGAACGGATCCGGTATGTGCTGCACCATTTTCTGGGTGCCCCGGTGGGTATGTGCTGCACCATTTTCTGGGTGCCCCGGTGGATGACCTGACGTATGAGGGTATGAAGATGTTTTTGATGGGAGCCATTTCCCGGGTGTTCCATTCGGGCATCAAATTCGAGTACCTACTTCCTGTCATTTTTATCGTTCCCATCTTTAACAGGGTACATTATAGCGGAGGATATGTATGTTTTCTGGCAGGTGGAATTGATGGAAAGATGAAAATAAAGTATAGATTGATGGAAATGGGAGGTTTTATAGATTATGTGCAGAAATGGAAATTCGGAAAATTCTGTCAGGAAATCTTCAAGTGGTATTTTGGTCAGGAGTGTGTTATAGTGCATATACGGGGACATACAGAAACACCATGATGTTAGCAAGAGGCTGTTCATGGGAGCCATATAGTATTAATAATTAATAGAAGAATGCAGGAGATTGGAACGTCTGTATTGGATAGAAAGGATGGGACATTATGGTATTGGCGGCAAGAGATGAATATAAAATATCTTTAGAAAAGCAGCAGTTAGAGTTTCGCGAGATGGTTCTTGAAGGTTTGGAACAGGTGCGCATGGGAAAGACGAAAGATTTTAATGTAGTCTGCGATGGATTGGAGAATAAATACAGATATGCAGCTTTGCACAATTAAAATAAATAAACGATTATATTGTTTGATCAGAATAAAGTATGAGTTGAGGAGGTATTTAATATGACAGCACTTAGAAAAAATGCAATAAATCTTTTAGAACAAATTCCGGAAGACAAACTATATTATGTTGTCCAGATTATGCAGGGGATAAATGGGTTGTATAATTCTGATAGTCAGACGGAAAAAGCGGCGGCTTTTGAACGTTTAGAAACCATGCGCAGGGAAGTGACCGATTTAGATTATACAGAGGAATTGGAGAAATACAGGGAGGAGAAATATGGCTTTGCGGGTGTTAATTGATACAAATATACTGCTGGACTATTTGGTTTGCAGGAAGCCTTTTGATGCAGATGCCAGAATGATAGTGAAAGCTTGTTCGGAAAAAAGGATTTATGGTTGTATTGCAGCGCATTCCATACCAAATATGTTTTATATTCTGAGAAAGTCATTCAGTGCAAAAGAAAGAAGGCTGCTTTTGCAGGATATGTGTGAATTGTTTGATGTGGAAGGGATCGATAAAGCGAAGTTGTTATCTGCTCTGAAAAATACGGATTTTTCTGATTTTGAGGATTGTTTACAGATGGAGTGTGCAGAAGAGTTTGGAGCTGATTTCATTGTAAGCAGGAATGTGAATGATTATGAAAGCAGCAGAATTCCCTGCATTGAACCAGGGCGTTTGTGTGAACTGTTGAATGGTGGAGAATTTCTGAACCAATCCTGAACCAATTTCTTTCAGAAATAGATGGATTTATGCAGATTTGCATTAATCCGGGAGTGCCAAAAAACGTTGAAAAACGGAGCTTTCTACACTTATGAATACCTGTAAAACAAGACATCCGGGCAATTCCCGACGATGAAAACCATTGAGAAATAAAACCACAATATATCGCGATTGGAATGCTAAAAACATACTATATATTGTGCCTTGGCTATGATGTCATACTCGCATTGACAGCAATTTGACAGCAAAATTTTGAAGAATAACGCATCATCACGAAGCGTTATGATGTTTATGACGGAACTGCATAGGGTTTAGACAAGACCTGTGAGCACTTTTTAGAAATTATCTGAGAAGTGCTCTTTTTTCGTCCAAGAAGCCAGCTTCTGTCAACACAGATGTTGAAATCATTGTGGGAGAATACGATTCATTTCAGGTGACGGAATCCGGGTTTGCCAACTCTGATGGGGAAAGCGGGCTATGTTGTTCCGTTGATGATGGAACACTTGTTGTTAAAGCTGTAAAAGATTCGAATGGAATTAACGTATCAGGTTTGACCAAGTTGAAAATCTATTGTCCTGACGAAAACTATAAATCAATAGTCTTGTCCTGCGGTTCTGGCTCAGTTCAAGTTGAGAACCTGATGGCAGATAGCCTGGAGGCAGAAAATAACAGCGGAGAAATGGAAATTACCGGAAGATTTTCGCAGTTAACGGTGAACAACGGGAGCGGAACCATGGACATTGTGTGTATAACCATGCCGGATATGGTAAATTTGAAAGGTGGAAGCGGCGGGATTACCCTTGCTTTGCCGGAAGATGGGGATTTTCTTCTGAAATTAAATAAAGGGTCAGGCATATTTAAAAGCGACTTTTCTTTGTTGACAACAGAAGATGGTAACTATTTGTATGGAAAAGGAACATGTCAGATTACTGCAGAAACCGGTTCTGGCAGACTAAACCTGACTCAGACTTTGACAAAAGAATCAGAATGATGCAGACAATGTAATGGTATTTCAAAGAATCCTGTATGTAGATACATCACACTAATGTTGCCCATTATTATGTAAATATAAGAAGACAGACCCCTCTGTATAAATTGTTTTTTGCAGAACGATTGGGGGGATAAACAGTTACCATCATCAGGCTATCAAAAAGCTGGGGACGGATCTGGTGTCGGTTATGCAAAAGGTAGGAAAATGAGAGAATGATTGATGTAAGTGAGAGCGATTGCTGAGCAAGTGCAAAGGTGAAATTACTGTTGAGAAATTTAAAAGTCGTGGATAAATTCTGGTGAATATGATATGATAAAAAACAATAAAGAAACAGGTTTGCTTGGAGCGTGAAGTAGTATAATAAGGTTGGGTTTAGGCTACTTGATTAAAATGATGTAAATAGTTGAAGAGGGATTATTGTGATAGCATCAGCTGTAAAAATAAATGAAATGCTGGAAGACATGGCTGAATTTAGAAGAAGACGTATGAAGATATGAAAATCCTGTTAGATACGAATGTATTAATCTCGGCCTTTGTCTTTGGTGGGAGAACAGGAGACAGAAAGGGTAGACAGCAGATTTTAGAGCCAGAGGAAATTTAAATCAGCTTACGGTATACGCATGACCGTTTGTTTTAAGAATAGAATTCAAGAGGCATAAAGAATGCATATCAAAGTCTTAAAAGGTGATATTACAAAACTGAAAGTGGATGCAATCGTGAACCCTGCTAAAAATTCTCTCCTTGGCGGCGGAGGCGTGGACGGCGCGATCCACCGTGCAGCCGGGCCGGAACTGTTAATGGAGTGCAGCACTTTAAACGGTTGCTGGACAGGACATGCAAAGATAACAATGGGGTACCGGCTTCCGGCAAAATATGTAATTCATACAGTTGGGCCGGTCTGGAGAGGCGGGACTCAAAATGAACCGAAACTGCTGGCGAATTGTTACCGTAACTCTCTTCGCATTGCTAAAGAAATCGGCTTGAAATCCGTTGCGTTCCCGCCCATATCCATGGGCATATATGCATATCCGAAAGAACCGGCGGCGGAGATTGCCGTGCGGACGATCATTGAAGAGATAAAAGACGCCGGGGAAGATTTTGAGGTGTGGCTGGTGGCTTTTGACGATGAGACAGAAGCGCTTTATAACCAGACGGTTCAATATGAAGCAGATCGGGTGCATGATGAGGGGTGGAAGGAATAATGGGTACTCTATACTTTACAAGACATGGTAAGGTGGCAAAGACACACTTTCTGGATCATTATGACGGCGGCGAGACAATGATGCATCTGTGCCAGCGGGTGTACAACCTGATCGATGATATCCGTGCAGGTGATAAGACATATCTGCTGGTGGCCCACAATGGCCTTTCACGTGCGGTTCATTCATATTTTTATGACATGACAAATGAGGAATTTTCCGCGTTCGGCATAGGAAACTGTGAAGTCAAAACGTATACCTGGTAAGTGTCAGGTGGGAGATATAACATAATATGAAAGCAAAATAAAAATAAGCTTTGAACTGTATCAGATGCTTACCATCTTCAGTGATCGAAACCAGATTATTCAGAAGAAACAATTGGAGCACAGCAATGCAGTCTATAATGAGTATTTGAACGGCAGGAAGGCTATCTGTCACTCAGAGGATTCATAAAAAATATCGAGGTGCAGATACAGAAAAAAGCACCGGAAATTCTTTTGACATCTTTATAGATAAATTTTTTGCTCTCTTTTGTCAACTGGGACGGTATGGACTTCCAGAACATTTTCTGACCGCTGGCCAGTATCAGATTGTGCAGGATTCAGTCTGCATCCTTGGTAGTTTCAAAAACTGCTTGTATTCCTCGTTCTTGTCAAAGTTAAAATATGCGGTGTTTTCATAATAGCGTTTGCCGAACTCTTTCAGAATCCAGGTCTTGTCCACCTGCCGAAATATTTAAGAGAAGCTAGATAAACAAAGTGTTTTATCTTGAATTGTGCCATGCGAAAACGCCAGGTATTAAGGTGGCACAAAATTTCCGAGTTTGTGCCAATTTTTGTACCAAACGAAAGAAAAAATATAAGAATTTATAAGAAGTTATGTGATGATTTTAAAATCCGGAAATTCGAGAAATCCAATGTTTAAGGCATTTAAAGAAGATATAAGGAGTTATAACACCATAATTAAAGTACTGTTTGTCTGCCACGGCAATATCTGCCGCAGCACCATGGCTCAGAGCGTTTTTTCATATTTAATAGAACAGTCTGGTCTGGAGGATAAGTTTCTCATCGATTCCGCCGCGACCAGCTGTGAGGAGATCGGCAACCCGCCCCACTATGGAACGGAACGGAAACTGGCTGAGGAGGGAATCCCGTTGATCTCACATCAGGCGGTGCAGATGACGCGGCGGGATTATCTGGAGTATGACTATCTGATCGGCATGGATCAGGCGAACATCCGAAACATGGAGCGCATCGCAGGCGGTGATCCGCAGGATAAGATGTATAAGATACTGGAATTTGCAGAAAAGGAGCGGGATGTGGCTGATCCGTGGTATACAGGAGATTTTGAGGCGACATTTCGGGATGTTATGGAGGGATGCTGCGGATTATTACGATATATAATTCGGGAAAGGGAAATTGACAAAAGAGAATACTAGCTATACAATAAGAGAAAACCTGTGCGTGATTTCCGGATTGTTTTAAGAACGGCCGGTTGGTCGGGATGTCTACTGTTAACAGGGGATGACTTCCTGGCCGGGTATTTCGCAGGGTTATATGTGAGAGAGGGAGATTTATGAAAAAGAAAGTATTACTTGCAGATGATTCTGTGTTTATGAGGAAACTGCTTTCAGATATTCTGATCGGTGCGGGATATTGCGCGATCGAAGAGGTAGGGAACGGTGCCGATGCGATTCGCAGATATCTGGAGTGGAAGCCGGATCTGGTTTTGATGGAAGTTGTCATGCCGGAGATAAACGGAATGAAGGTCCTCAAAGAGATTCGGGCGGCGGATGCGGAGGCGAATGTGATCATGTGTTCTTCCGTCAGTCTGCAGGAGATTGTGACAGAGGTTCTGCGAAACGGGGCAAGAGATTATATTATCAAACCGTTTTCGCCGGAAAGGCTTTTGGATGCGGTTCAGATATGTCTGGATAAACGGGTATGATTGGTGGCGCGTTTACTGAAAACGGCGCCTGACACCTGTGGGTTGCTGATATATAAATGATTCACAGTCATTTACTTTCACGAATGGCTGTGAACAGGAGTGAGATACTGCTTGATCAGAGTATCCGTATTCCTTTTTCTGTGAATTCAATTTTTCTTTCTTTATATAGATGTCCTACGGCGCGCTTGAATGCATTTTTGCTCATGTGCGCTTCTTTTTTTATTATCTCAGGTGAAGCTTTATCGTTGAACGGAAGGACGCCGCCGTATTCCGTGATCAACTGCAATACGGTCTCAGCATCGTCATTCATCTGAAGGTGTGCTTTTTTCCGGATCGTGAGATCCAGCTTGCCGTCTTTTTTTACATTTGAGACCGTGGCACTGATGATATCGCCGATCTGCAGACCGGTTGTATCTTCGTGTGACGGAATCATAGCGGAATACCGGTCGTCTACTGCCGCAAAGGTACCGAAATTATTGCTGAATTCATAAATGCGTGCGGCCACGGAATCTCCTTCATGATAGGGAGAATCTGTGTAAAGCAGATGATAAAGACCTTCCATGGTTGCGCAGAGGCGGTTGCTTTTGTCGATGTATAAGGTGACCAGGATCTCGTCGTCCTCGTGTACTTTCCGTGTCTGTTCTTTATATGGAAGAAACAGATCCTTTTCCAGCCCCCAGTCCAGAAAAGCACCGATGCGGGTGACCTGTGCAACGCGGAGTGCTGCAAAGGAACCGACTGTCAATCTGGGTTCTTTGGTGGTGGCAATCAGCCGGTCTTTGGAATCTTTATAAAGAAAGACCTGCAGCCGGTCATTCAGGCTGGTACCTGCGGGTACCTGTTTGGCAGGCAGTAATACCCGGGTCTCGTCCTCAGGATGCTCCGCGAGATAGATGCCGAAATCTACTTGTTTTACAACGGTCAGGGTTTGTATTTCTCCTAATTTCATGTTGCTCTCCGTATTAATTGTCGAATATCAGAATGTCTCCGTCTGCGTCGGCGTATTCTGCCAGATCGCCGGGCCGAAGCTTTGCTGTTCCCCGGGTTGCCTCTGTCACCTGTTCTGAAAAATGCAGCAGATTGTTTTCCGGTATAATGACATCTATCTCTACTGTATCCGTGTAGCGATTATCAAGGACGGGAATGTGTTCGTTTGCCAGCAGAAACTGCAGTTTGCCGATGCTGTTATAATCTGTGTGAATGGTCAGTTTGCGGCCGGTTTGCCGGGCGATGATTACACTGGCTGCCAGGCCCGCCTGTGTGGCGGCCTGATAAGCGCGAACCAGTCCGCCGGTTCCGAGAAGGGTGCCGCCGAAATATCGTGTGACGATAACAATGCAGTTGTGAATCTCTTCATTGAGCAACACACTGAGAATGGGTCTGCCGGCGGTGCCGTTCGGCTCGCCGTCGTCGCTGCACCGCTGCAATTCGAAACGGCTCCCTATCGTATAAGCGTAGCAATTGTGCCGCGCGTCCCAATATTTTTTCCGCATGGCCGTCAGAAAATCTAAAGCCTCATTTTCAGAGGAAACGGGTCGAACGGTGGCGATAAAGCGTGATTTTTTTTCTTCTATCTCACCCTGTCCGCCGACATGGACGGTTTTGTATGGCATGATGAACTCCTTTGAAAAGTAATTCTTGCGTTACTGTTCACTCATCAGCCGCTCATCACGCTGAGTGGTTGTGAGCCGGTTTGTCCCGCCGGTTCAGTTGCCTTGCCATTATAGCACATTAATGGTAAAATAGTAAATAAAAACTATTCAGGACAGTACTTCGTATTTGCTGCGAAGTGCGTCGAATGGCGTAAATATCTTATTGTACGGAGGTTTTTCATGAACTACGGCAGGAAATCGGTAAAGCGTAAAAAAAATCTGCTGATTCCGCGTGCTCTCTGGATCGGGAACAGGATTAAGGCGACGTTTTTTTTGATTGTGCTGATTCTTGCGGCCGGCGCAGCAGGATATGGAGCGCATTGGGCGTATGAGTATGTGCAGGAAATTCTGGATGACGCGCCGGATATCAGCGCGGTTGACGCGACGCCGACCGGTTATATGTCCACGGTTTATGATGCTGATGGGAATGTAACGGCGCAGTTGGTTTCAAGCGGGTCCAACCGTGTTTATGTGACGCTGGATGAGATTCCGGAGGATTTGCAGTATGCGTTTGTGGCGATAGAGGATGAACGTTTTTATGAGCACAATGGCATAGATCTGAAGGGAATTGCCCGGGCCGGTGTGAATACCATTCTGTCCGGCTCGCTCAGTGAGGGTGCCAGCACGATCACACAGCAGCTCCTGAAAAATAATGTCTTTGAGGGATGGACATCCGAGACGACGGAGGAGAGTATCAAAAGAAAACTGCAGGAGCAGTATCTGGCGATTGAGCTGGAAAAGGAAGTGTCCAAGGATTGGATCATGGAGAATTATCTGAATACGATTAATCTGGGGCAGAATACACTGGGGGTACAGGCGGCATCCAACCGTTATTTCGGGAAGGATGTTTCTGATCTGACCCTGCCAGAGTGCGCCGTGATTGCGGCAATCACACAGAATCCGTCGAAATATAACCCGATTTCCTATCCGGAAAATAATCGCGAGCGGCAGGAGAAGGTGTTGCAGAACATGAAGGACCAGGGATACATCACGCAGGAGGAACTTGAGGAGGCGTTGGCGGATGATGTATATTCAAGAATCAGTGAACACAATGTTGTCTATGAGAGTGATACAACGAATATAACGTCTTATTTCGTGGATGCCCTGACGGAGCAGGTGATCGAGGATCTTCAGACGGAACTGGGTTACAGTGAAGCGCAGGCTTATAACGCGTTGTACAGCGGCGGACTGACGATTTATTCGACACAGGATCCGGAGATCCAGAAGATATGTGACGATGTGGTCAATGATGATTCGAATTATGATGTTTCCGATCAGATTTCCTTTTCTTATGCGCTGACGATTCAGGCAGATGACGGTACGGTTGAGAATTACAGTGAACAGATGATGCTGACCTGGCTGAAGGAGGAAAAAACATTTCTTCGCTGAACTTTGATAGTGAGGAGGAAGCGATGGAGGCTATTGATGAGTACCATGAAGATCTGTTGCTCGGGGGCGGTACAGTACTCGCTGAGAATGTTACGTTTACGATTCAGCCGCAGGCGTCCATGACGGTGATTGATCAGACTACGGGGGAGGTAAAGGCTCTGGTCGGCGGACGGGGTGAAAAGACGGCCAGCAAGACCCTGAACCGCGCGTCGGATACGACGGTGCAACCGGGATCTACATTTAAGATACTGACAACCTATGCGCCGGCGCTGGATCAGGGGCTGGTTACATTGGCAACGACGATGGTGGATGAAGAGATTACTTATTCAAACGGTAAGGTTGTGAATAATGCGAACGGGAAATACCGGGGCACGGTTACGATCCGTGAGGCGATTGAAGATTCCATCAATGTGATAGCGATCAAGACAAGCCGTGAGGTGACGATCGAGGAATGTTATCAGTCAGCTCTGGATTTTGGAATTACGACACTTACGGATGAGGATATGGTGGAAGCGCTTCCGCTGGGCGGCATCACAGACGGAGTGACGAATCTGGAACTGACGGCAGCCTATGCGGCGATTGCCAACGGAGGCGTTTACCATGAACCGATTTTGTATACGCAGATTCTGGATTATGACGGGAATGTTCTGATTAATAAGATCCCGGAGACGCATCGTGTAATTCAGGCGACGACGGCTTATCTTCTGACTTCCGCGATGGAGGACGTTGTGGAGTCGGGGACCGGTAAACTGGCAGGATTTTCCGGTATGTCTGTGGCGGGAAAGACAGGTACTACTTCGTCCACCCGCGCGTCCTGGTTTGCGGGTTATACACCGTACTATACCTGTGCTGTCTGGGGCGGCTATGATGATAATTCAGAACTTCCCTCTACGAATTTCACTAAAAATCTGTGGCGTGAGGCGATGTCGCAGATTCATGAAGGACTGGAGGACATCGGATTTGAGGAACCGGAAGGAATTGTCACTTGTTCTGTCTGCACGTCGACCGGACTTCTCGCTTCCAAATATTGTACTTCGGTCAGGACGGAATATTTTACGGAGGATACGGCACCGACGACGACCTGTACTTCGCACCGGAGCGAGAGGGTGAAGATATGCGCGGCTTCCGGGCTGCTTGCGGGGGAATACTGTCCGGAGGATGAGGTGGAAACCAGATACTTCGAGAAGGATTCCGAGACGGGAGCATCGACGGCGCCGACAGAGACCTGTAATGTTCATACTTCTGGGACATCCGGAGATTCTGAGGCATCCGACGGTTCTGATACGTCCGGCAGTTCAGATACAGCCGGGAGTTCGGAAACGGCCGGCGTGTCGGGGAATTCAGGCACGGCTTCTGCAGCCGGGACTTCGGGTTCATCCGCCTCATCTGATTAGTGAAGTGTGCATCGGAATTAAAACATGTTATAAAGCTGAATTGAAAAAGTAAATTCTAGTGCAAGAGTAAATTCCACATGCCCT
>JAJQFQ010000093.1 GCA_021201035.1 Clostridiales bacterium | reverse complement strand
TACAGACGCGGTATACCGTACTAGTTCGCGGATTTTTCGGAGTTTCCTGGGAAAATATTTTGTGTCCGGCTCTGCCGCTTCATCCTGTGTAAGCGTGTTTATCCCAATACTGTTATCGTCAATAATCGTATTTACAATGCTGCCTTTATAATTGACATATAAAACCGTGTCAAAATTCCGGCGTCGGTTTACCAGATATTCCCTTATCAGAGTGCTTTTTCCGATGCCGCCCATTCCTGTGATAAACAGGCAGTTATTATTTTTATCTTTAAAAAACTGATCCAGCTCACGTAACTCCTGGTTCCGCCCATGGAATATTTGGGATTTGTAAATTTGAGTGGAGAAGATTCTAGGAATAGCAAGATCAGCATATTTTTCCAATTCCTTCAAGTGGTCTGTGACCTCCAACATGCTTTGATACCGGTCAGCATAATAAGCAGCCAGCGTATGATGGAAAAATTCTGTTAAGGCACGGAAAAACCGATCATCACATTTGCCGCAATCATATTGGACAGAGGCAAAGTTATATTCTGCATCCATCTCACAGTCCCGTGCGGTAGGAGTATTCCCGATCAGGAGATAAAACAACAGTGCACCGACACTAAACACATCGCTATGAGGCCCAAGATGTTTTTTATTTGATGTCTGCAGTTCAACAGGGGCAAAGCCTTTTGAATAAGAAAGCTTTTCATCCATACTGTGGGAACTATCAATGTTTTTCAAATCTCGGATGGGAAACAGCGAATCGAAATCGAAGAGCTGGACCTGTTTTTGGTAACTGTCAATCACCAGGATGTTATCCGGTTTTGTATCCAGATAAAGATAGCCCTGCTGATGAATGTTCCCTAGAACATACGCAGTCTGCCAGACAAGCATAATGCATTCTTTTAAAGAGCGGGGGGTATATGTTGCCAATGTGTTTTTGGAAGAATATGCAGACAAGATATAAGAAGTGCCGTTTGCTTCAAAAATATCAAGCTGATTTGTCAGCGAGGCATAATTAGAGCCGGAGTAGAATAACCGGTTCGTGCGGGAAAAATCGGATTGGAACTGTTCCCGGCTTTGCTGAAAAAGATCCGCATCCTGCACGGAAGGAACCAGATGGTTGCTCCCGTCACGAGTAATATTAAATTTATAAGGGTAAAATTCTTTTATCCTGTACAGGGTTTTGTCATCCGTTCCAGTAAGTCGGGCTGCTTCATATACGATGCAGGAACCGCCGCGGCTGATCTCATTTTCGATGACAAAACAAATTACTTCCCCTCTGTCATTGCACATGGAAAGCTGGGTATTCGGTTTCAAGGGAGTCCTGTGATCCATATACTTTACACCTCGCTGTACCCCGATTATAACAAACAAATTCCGAAGATTGATTTTGTCGGAACAGGTTTTCAGTCACCCGCCTCTTCCTCTTTGGCTGCAAATACTTCCCCTATAAAAAACCGGAAAGCCCACAAGGGGTTCTCATCATTCAAAGCCCACATAAAAATCCAGTCATATGGGTTGCCGGCATACAATTCCTGATATCCGGCATCCAGAAGATATTGATTCATGGTGTCAAAACATCTTTCGGAATCAGCGTCTGTCCTTAAGTAAAATTCATCATTGTTCCGAATAATAATTTTTGCCCAGTAGGTATAGAATACAAGAAGAACCAGCATTTTCCGGATCAGATCATTGTCTTTCATTTCACCTCGCATGAGCGCGTCTATGCCCTGCTGGCTCGGAAAGCAGTCACCGGCATTCAGCGGCATCAAAACATTTTTCTTCAGGACAGAAGATATCGAACGGTTGTATTTTATAGCATAGTCATTTGCCGATTCATTGCGCAGGCCGATAATCTGGGAAAAAATTGTCCATGTGGAAGCGCCCGAGTCGGCAGCCACATAATCTTCTTCGTCCGTAAACGACCGTTTGATCAGTTTGCCTTCTAACTGAGCTAATCCATGCTCTTTTGAAATCTCTGTCCACAATTCTTGGATAAACCGGATGGCTGTGGCATGGTTATACAGAAAGTCATTGATGTTAGAAGTGATGTATTCGATCAGATCATCAGCGCTTTCTATGCTGTTAATATATTCGATGATCGTTCCTGTATAAAGCACTTCACGCCGGGGAATGTTTTTTATTTTCCCCTGAGTAGGTATCCTGCAGATAATGTCCTGCGCGTCCCGATATGTCAGATTATTTTTCGTGCAAAAATAATAAACCGCTTCGCTGATAGTATGGCAGTCAAAGCCGCGGTCAAAATATACGCGCCTGAAAAAATCGTTGGTTTCATCAACGCCCAATCTAAACGCAAAGCAGATTTGAAATATCGTATCCCTGTTCGGTTTCATCTTGGGAGCAAACCACTTTTTTATATCGCGGGGAGATTTCATATCAGCAGCTTTAAATTTTCCGCGGATAAATTTTGCTTTTGCATCAACATCAGACAGGGCATCTGTGTATCCGTGGTCTGCGATAAAATCAGATAATGCTTCGCCATAGCCGCGAAAGGAACCCGCTATTTCCCGTAACCTTATTTCATAATAATCATCATCTGGTGATAATGTTTCGATTTGTTTCCTGAGAAATTCTGTATAACGGTCCATTTGAATTTTCCTTCTCGGTATCAGTATTTAAAGCGTGAAAAAGCAACGCGTCGCCCATCACCAGCGGTGATGTTCTCAGGGGTTTGGGGATACCCCAACAAGCCGCCAGAAGTATTTGTGCGCCGCCTGGCATTGCTTGCCCCTTAGTGAAAAACGGTAAAAACCCTTTATAAATCAACAAAAATTCAAAGCTTCTTCGGTAAAACAACCATAAAACTTTTTTCATTTCTGAATACCGAGCCACTTCTTTATCTCATCATCACTCTGATCGCTGATGCGGATTGCGGAACGGACTTTCGCACCTTTGCAAATCTCAGCAACCGTTTTCCGGGACTTCTCCGGACCTGACGAACCGCTGGTGCAAAAAACAGAGACTTCTTTTCCGGAAAAATCGTACTCACGCGCAAATGTCCGGATCAGGCGCGGGCAGGTGCCATACCAAACCGGGAAGCCGAGCAGAATACGATCATAAGAATCAAAATTTTCTACGTGAGTGATTACTTCCGGCAATTCCCTTGTCGCAATCTCCTTGCCGCCGATGGCAATGGCTTTTGCGTAGCTGCCATAATTCTTTTTTCCTTTGATTTCGAAAAGGTCGCCGTCAGTCAGAGATTGTATTCTCTCCGCTGCCGCTTTTGTTGTTCCTGAAAGTGAAAAATATGCAATTAATGTCTTCATGGCTTGATATCTCCTGCTTGTAGATTTATTGTTCATCTCAATCGTTGCCGTTATCATTAAAACCCGCCTTGTAAATCGGCAGGTATGTCAGAACACCGTTAACTCTCGTACTATGGAATAAGGTAATCTCGTTAACTCTCAACTTATAATTTTGCTCCGGGAAATTATTCAATTCATCTAGGTTAATTCTTGCTTTCCGCGCCAACGTGATATGTGCATTGAATGGTTTTTCATCAAAGGATATCCCCTCTTCCTTCAATGCATTGCGCAGACGCTTGTCCAGTCCCGGCAGTTGCTTCCAACCACCCACCTTCATGTGTAGAATTGCATTTTCCGGTTTTCTGAAATACCCCGGGCGGCCTATGCTCAAATCTACCGGAGCCTGTCCGATCACTGCGGCATCCATGGCCCGTTTTATCACATTGGCATCGTTCTGATCTGTCTCTCCTATAAACACCAGAGTGATATGATAATTTTCCTCTACCACATACCGCCCCGGAATCACTTTTTTCAGCCTGCCTGCATCAGCACCAATCTTTTCACGGATATTATCCGGCAGGGCGATCCCAATAAACAGCCTCATGTTCAGTCGTACCTCATATATAAATTTCACTGGAAATCTTACCAACCGCTAATGAATTTCCTAGCCGCATTCATTTCAGATAATAATCCCCGACAAATGATCTACTTCATGCTGGATGATCTGTGCAGTCCAGCCGGAGAATTTCTGCCGTTGCATTTTAAAATTCATGTCCTGCCAGGTGACTTCAATCTCCCTGTAACGGGTGCATTTACGGACACCGCTAAGAGAGAGACACCCCTCCTGCGTTTCAAATGCTCCGGCCTTCTTAACAATCTTCGGATTGAACATAATCACATTCATCATGCCCATGTTCACTGCTATGATAGCTTTGTTTACACCGATCATATTTGCAGCCATTCCGACACACCCGTCTTTATGCGCCTGCAGCGTATCCAGAAGATCCATGGCAACCTGCTTATCTGCACGGGCGGCCGGTTCTGCTTTCTGTGAAAGGAACAGGACGTCCCTCATAATTGGTTTCACACTCATAATATTCCGCCGTTCATATTCACTCGCCTGTTATTTTAATCACTACCTGTATATCGTCAGAGACTCTTTCTTTAAATACATCCGCGTCCTGCAGTTTCCCGACGATGCTCCCGTAATGGACCGGCACTACCACGGCCGGTTTTATCGCATTGACCCATTCCGCCGCATCACGGGCATTCGTCGTATATGTTCCGCCGATCGGAATAAATGCCACGTCGCAGTCCACTGTTTTCGCTTCCTTCGTCGCATCGGAATCCCCTGAATAATAATAACGGATCCCATCCATACAAATGATGTAACCCACCCAGGCATTCCGTTTCGGGTGACAAAACCGGATTTTTTCCCGAAGAATTTCCCGTATGCCACTTCTCCGCTCCGGGCGATGATCTCTCGCCAGATCCACGGATCCTCCGCCGGGTCACCGCTCCACCAGAGCGGGCCAAAGGTGTGTTCCTCCACAGAAAAGCCTTCAATCTCATTTTTGAAAAGGGGAAGGAACCCGATCTCATTGATCCAGTTGATCAGTTCCCTCCATGTACGGATCCTCTTCCTCCGGGATCACCCTGCAGATCACTTTTGACGAAGTGATAAACATTACCTCCGCCCTGAATTTCTTCCCGACTTTTTCATAAATCCGTCCGGCACTCATGGTTCCTGTTGCTCCAGTATAAGGGGAATTCGCCACATATCCAACCGTTCCGATATGCTTCAATGTCACCCGGATTGCTTCAGAATCAAACGGATTCTTCGGTTCCTTCTCGCATTTCACCTTTTTGCCGATCTTGAATGGAGTTAATCCGTAATAATGTTTCATGCCCGTAATTGTGATATATTTCTCCTTCATCTGCACACCTCCTGCTGCCCTACGTCTTCTTTACACGTTTCATAATACTCACATGTCATGCAGCACCCTCTGCACTGCCTGTCTCCGATAAATATCTTCCGAATCCAATACAAAAACCGCATCTTTTTCCCTCCAAAAAATAAAATGGAATCAAAATAAGTTTCTTATCTTGATTCCATTCTAAGAAATTTAAAGTCCATTAATCAGTACTTGTAAAAGAACTGTTGTTCGGTCCATGCGTAGTAAATGTAGCTGCGTAATACTGTTCCAACCCAGCCTCTTAAATAGCATCAGAGACATCATCATAATAAACTGGGTTTTGTCACGCCTTACACTAGGTATTACGTAATTGTATATCATTCTTATGCAGCCTATTCGTTATAACGCTTCTGTGCCCTTTAGTGTAAAATATATGCGTAGCAAGGTGGTGAACGATATGGATATATTAACCCATTTACAAGAGCTCAGGGATGAACGCGGATGGACAAACTACCAGCTCGCAATTCACTCAGGCTTGTCCCAATCGACAATATCTACCGCAATGAACCGTGGGAATACCCCGTCAGTGCAAACGATTCAAAAATGCTGTGATGCTTTCGGTATCACAATGGCGGAGTTTTTTGATGAAAACCTGCGGCCAAAAGATATTTCCCTGAGAGAACGGAAACTCGTCGAAGATTGGCGAAAGCTGCCGCCCGAAGTCCAGAATGCAGCAGAGACCATGATTTCCTACGGTTCTTCTGTATATGACGAAAAAGGAGCAGCATTATAGCTGCAAAGCTAAAATAAACATTCAGGATCCAAATAAAACAGGGCTATTTCAGGACGGTAGCCATTGAAACTGTTAATTACCGCAAGACTGCCGGTCTGTACAGACTGGGCAGGCGTGCGGTTTTTTATTTTGAGGAGGAGAAGGCAGTATGAGTACAAAAGACATTCAAGCAATGGCAGAGAAATTAGAATCAGCCGGTATTGAACAGGAGTTAATTGAGGAAATTACTTACTGTGTCGATTATGAACGCACTGTTACGGAGCTGGAAGCAAGGTTGCGTGGTGGTTACCAATTTCAGGAAATCATCATGACTGCATTAGCAACAACAATGAATTACTATGATGCAGACAGTGCTCTGGTTGTCAGTATTGATATGGATATGATGATAGCGAAACCGGAATTCGAGACCCACAAAGAAGGAGTCCTGCCGGTATGTGGTACCGGACCAATGTATCTGAATAATTATCCGGCCATTTTAAAAGCAGCCCGCGCAATCATCCAGAACAACTCATCTGTGCCTTACACCGATATATCACTATTCTTAAAAAAGGATTCAAAGGAATATCAGCGCATGGAACAAATCGGAATTCACTCCATTATGGCAGTTCCTTATAACAAACGGAATACCGGCTTTGTTGCAGTGATTAATCCACGGAAATATACAAAACATCCTGGGCACAATTCACTCCTGCAGGTACTTTCCTATGTATCTGTTGCGGAAGTAAATGAAATGAATCTGATGAATTATCAGAGAACCTCCTTCTTTGAAGAGGGAAGGCTTGCTCCGAACGATGTGTTTGTAAAGCTACTTAACGGATTTGAATTAAGCACTAAAGAGGGGACTGTCCGGGAGGAAGATATAAAAAGCAATCAGCACGTGTTATATTTGACTCATCTGCTCCTCAAAAAGGGGCTTCCAATTTCAGAGGCCGATTTGATCAACGACATCTGGGACACAGCGCACAGGCCGGATTTAGCAGAACAAAGATTGAGAAATATTAATTATGAAGTGAAACCCAAAATAATCCATATATTTCCTGACCTTAACCCTTTGCTCTGCGGAAAAGCCGCATACTCATTCAACCGGAGGTATAACGTGATCACCGACCTTGATGTATTTGGTTACCGGATCAGGGATATTCAGGGAAAGCCGCCGGGTGAAGAGCGCGTAAATGACTATATGAAACTAATCTCCGATTTTTCAGGTGTAGTCCTGCCAAATGTGGATCACCGCTCATTGGAGCAGGTTGATCAATTATATGAAGAAAAACTCAAACTTGCCCAAATCGAATGCATTTCATTTATGTATGACCTTGGATTATACGCCAAGATGCACGACTTCATCTGCCGGATTACCCTTGGCAGAGAACTTACCAGTTCCCTGGCCTATTGGGATATTAAGTCGATTATCGGAATGAACCGCTTAGATATGCTTCTCTTCTTTCCTGCCATATCCATACATACCCGACATCATTGTGAATTCGTCTGGTATCTGTGACAATATAGTATGAAAGTGTCGTGAATAGACAGACAGGTGGACATGCTTGCATGGCCAGATGACTGTATATTCGACGACCAAGCCAGTATGAGCAAGTAGCACGATAGTGCGGATTGCGAATACGGCGGCGATTGTGGGAGCACGAAGTGCGGAGCAATCGACTTTCATACGTTGTTATGAGTTTAGTTATTAAAATATTCACAACAAAACGGAGGTATGAAGGATCATGGCAAAAAAGAAAACAAAGCTTCCTGATTATAAGACAGTAGTGCGCTCAGGTATCGAGTATTACAGGACACGCGTAACTAATGCTGATGGCAAGGCAGCCGTGCTATATGCGCTGACGAAAGAGGACCTGTACCGGAAAGAAATGGAAGCACGGTTTGAGAGGGAGGAGGAACTTTTCAGGCGGGAAAACCCGACCGTGCGGGAATATTGCGAAAAGTGGCTTAACATTCGATCCGCAACCATATCAAACGCCACTCTTAAAGAATATGAACTCATTATCCGTAATTACATAGTCGAGCTTCTTGGCGATATGTATTTGTCGGAAGTCACGGCTGATGATATCCGGATAGCGCTTGTTCCGGTCTCAAAGAAATCAGCATCTCTGTACGCCACGCTAAATATGCTCTTTAAGTGCATCTTCTACAACGCAGAGCGAAATGAGCTGATCGACCGCAATCCCGCAGCCGGGATTTCAGCGAAAGGCGGGATCCCCGCAAAGGAGAAAACAGCGCTTACCGATGATCAGGTACAGACCCTCCTGGATGCAATCAGGGGGCTTCGCCCTTATGAATTCATCATGATCGGGTTGTATGCGGGCCTGCGCCGCGAAGAAATCCTGGCGCTGCAGTGGGACTGCGTATTCCTGGATGAAAAGGTTCCGTATATCTCTGTGCGCAGGGCATGGCGCAGCGAGCATAACAGGCCGGTGATCTCCGGCATTTTAAAAACCCCGGCTGCACGGCGGGATGTTCCGATTCCGGAATGTCTTGCAGACTGTCTCCGGAGAGCAAAAGAAAAATCAATTTCAGAGTATGTCATCGCGGACAGCAAAGGACAGCCGCTGTCGGAATCACAGTATCGGAGGCTATGGAACTATGTAACCGTTCGTTCGACGAAAGAACACGTATATTACAAATATGTCAATGGACAGCCTGTCCGGTACACGGTTACCCCGACTGAGCTGGGCTATCAGCGAAATAATCCGAACATTGCGTACACCATTGATTTTAAGGTTACTCCGCACCTGCTGCGTCATACCTATATTACCAACCTGCTCTACGCCGGCGTCGATCCGAAAACAGTGCAATACCTGGCAGGACACGAAAACAGCAAGACCACGATGGACATCTACGCAAAGGTCAAATATAATAAGCCGGAACAGCTTCTCGGAGTCGTAAACGAAGCTTTCAGTCAGTGAGATGCATTCCGGACATCAGATTATAAAATGAATCAAAAGCTTCATAATAGTTAAAAACGGACCTCCACCGACCCTGAAAAGCAGGCTCAGAGAGGTCCTATTTTACCCCGAAAAATAATGTATTTTGACACCAGAAAATGATGATTTTTGACCCCGGAAAATGATGAAAAATTGTCCACTTTTTTAACATTTTTCCCGTATTGTCCACTTATTTAACAGTAATTTTCGCAATAAAAAGCATCAAATCCGGTCAAAACCGGACAGCGCCAACAAAACCGGTTTCAGGTAATAAAAAACCCGGGAAGCCGCATAAACACTGGCTTTTCCGGGTTTTGCAAGTCCGTTTTTTTGGACGATTAACGTTTCGAGAACTGAGGTGCGCGACGAGCCGCCTTGAGACCGTATTTTTTACGCTCTTTCATACGAGGGTCACGTGTCAGATAACCGGCCTTTTTCAGGATCGGTCTGTACTCATCATCCACAGTCAGCAACGCACGCGCGATGCCGTGACGGATCGCACCGGCCTGTCCGGTATAACCACCGCCCTTGACATTAACTTTGACATCAAACTTATCAGTCGTCTCTGTCGCAACCAGCGGCTGACGAACGATAATCTTCAATGTCTCAAATCCGAAATAATCGTCAATGTCTCTTTTATTGATCGTAATCTTGCCTGTGCCGGGCACCAGATAAACTCTGGCTACAGATTTTTTCCGTCTTCCTGTTCCGTAATTTTTCGTATTCGCCATGATTCATTACCTCCCGATTAAAATATCAACGCTTCTGGTTTCTGAGCTGCATGCTTGTGATCCGGTCCCGCATATACAAAAAGCTTTTTGTACATCTGCCGTCCCAGAGGTCCCTTCGGGAGCATACCCTTCACCGCATGCTCGATCACTCTCTCGGGGTGCTTCGCGAGCATATCCTTTAACGTAGTCTCTTTCATACCGCCGATATACTCGGAGTGATGATAATAAATCTTCTGATCCAGTTTCTTGCCTGTGACCTTGATCTTCTCCGCGTTTACAACGATAACATAATCACCAGTATCAATATGCGGTGTGTACGTCGGCTTATTCTTTCCTCTCAGAATTCTGGCAATCTCCGTGGATAAACGACCAAGCGTACATCCTGTAGCGTCCACTACATACCATTTTCTCTCAACATCTTCTTTTCTGGCCATATATGTGTCCATTGCATGTTCCTCCTTAAACAGATTGCAGCGTTCCCACACAGAAGAGATGTCCGGTCACTCCCGCATCAGAATCACTCATGTTCGAATCATGTGTCTGCATTATCCAGCTCATTCCTGATCCGTGCTTGTGGGGAGCCTGGAAAAAGAAGAACCTGACACCGGATCCCACCCCGGCATCTCTATATGAAATGCTTTTTTATACACAAATAAATGTCTATTTGTCAGACCCAAATATTATAGTACAGCAAAATATCCATGTCAACAATTTTTTCCATCTTTTTACTCGAACGTATGTTTGATTTTATTATAATCATGTGGTATACTCTGAGATACACGACAAGACCATGATTTTTGCATGGACAGATGCTGTTGCAAGTCACACCTTGTATAATTAAAAGGTATAAATCTGATGAGATTGTGACTTGTAACTACATCCAGAAAGGAGGCCGCCATGATTGAATCTGTCAGACATCTGCATCCGCACACCAGGCGCGTATATGTCAAAGTCACATCCGATTTTGACGCAACCGGTTATATGCAGCCCCGCTCCGTGACCTGGACGGACGGGAAGACATACCGGATTGAAAAAGTGCAGGATTACCGCCCCGCTTCCACCGTTCGCCTGTCCCTGTCCGGCGACTGCTATACGGTCGTAATTCAGGGGCAGACGAAGCATCTGTATTTTGAGCGAACCGATTTCCCCACACGGGTCGGCCGGTGGTTTGTAGAGGTTCCGGAGGATTTCACCTGATATTTTCAGACAAATTCATGCATCATCATGTAAAATAAAGTGTCGCTTTGCGACACTTCGCGCGCGAGCGGTTGCGTCAGCAATAATTTCACTTCCGCGAGCTGCGGGTCTGCCCTGTGGGTACATCCTCACGAAGCGTTTTTATATCATAGGACGAACTTTCCTATGATATAAAAGAGTCAGAAATTCCGTTCGGCATCACCGTACGGCTCCTCTGACATTTGCATTCCGCAGATATTCACAGAATGCGCATCATTCAGACAGACTGCAGACAGCAGATACAAGGAGAAACGATTATGGCAAATAACCTTCCTTCTTCAGGAAACCCGGGGACATTTCTGGCCATCGACTTAAAATCCTTTTATTCTTCCGTAGAATGTGTTGACCGCCACCTCGATCCGCTGACGACCAATCTGGTCGTGGCGGATCCGGAGCGGACGGATAAGACGATCTGCCTTGCCGTTTCTCCGTCTCTGAAGGCACTCGGGATATCCGGCAGAGCCAGGCTGTTCGAGGCCAGACAGCAGGTGGCGCGCGCGAACGCTTCCCGGCTTGCCAAAGCTCCGGGACGGGTATTTTCGTCTTCATCCTTTGACGCGGAGGCGCTTGCCGCGGATCCAGCGCTGGAACTTTCATTTATCACTGCCCCGCCCCGGATGACACGGTATGTAGAAGTGTCTGCGCAAATTTATACCGCCTACCTGCGCTTTATCTCTGCAGATGACATCTTCCGGTACTCCATCGACGAAGTATTCATCGACATCGCGCCGTATCTCAACACCTACCGCCTGTCCGCGCATGACATGGCCATGATGCTTGTCCGGGAAGTCCTGTATACGACCGGTATCACCGCTACCTGCGGCATCGGCACGAACTTGTACCTTGCCAAGATTGCCATGGATATCGTGGCCAAGCATGCACCGGCCGACAAAGACGGTGTGCGCATCGCGGAACTGAACGAGTCTTCTTACCGCGCTTTGCTCTGGGATCACCGGCCGCTCACGGATTTCTGGCGGATCGGGCACGGCACGGCGAAGCGGCTGGAACAACGGCAGATTTTCACCATGGGTGATCTGGCACGGACATCGGTATATGATCAGGAATGGTTTTTCCGGACATTCGGTATCGACGCAGAGATTCTGATTGACCACGCCTGGGGAGAGGAACCGGTCACGATGCGCCACATAAAATCATATCAGCCATCCGATCACTGCATCTGTGAGGGACAGGTTCTGATGGAACCTTATCCCTGTGAAAAGGCGCGTATCATTGTCCGCGAGATGAGCGACAGCCTGATGCTGCAGTTGGCAGGCAAGGGGCTCTCCACCGATCTGCTCACTCTGGATATTGGTTACGACCGCGAGAACGTGGACAGCGGGAACTACAAAGGCCGCATCCGCATTGACCGCTACGGCCGTGCTGTCCCCTATCTGGCACATGGCAGTGCCAGACTTGACAATCCGACCAATATCGGCAGCCTGCTTCAGGAAGCACTTCTGAACATATACGACAGAATCGCCGATCCATCCCTGCTCGTTCGCCGCATCAGCATCGCTGCCGATCATGTCGTGCAGGACACAGAGATGATACAGATGGATCTGTTCACAGATACGGAGCAATTAGAAAAGGAAAAAAAGCTGCAGGAAGCCCTGCTTTCAATCAAAAACAAGTATGGGAAAAACGCAATCCTGAAAGGCACAAGCTACCGGGAAGGCGCAACCATGCGCGAACGCAACGGGCAGATTGGCGGTCATAAAGCCTAGCTCATTGTCTCAAATCATTTTTTATATCTCTGCCACTCAAAAAATGATTAAAATAACACACGAAAGGGAATATCATGAGCAACGCAGAAGAACTATACAAAGACATCATTCATATGGAACGCCCCCGAAATGCGGATGTCATGCGGAAGCATCCTCCCATGGATCTGTCCGCCCGCGCTAAAATCTTTTCACCCTTTGCGGCCGTGCGCGGCCATGATGACCGTCTACGCATGGAGGATGAAAAACTGGCTCTGGCAGAGCGCCAAGAGCTTTCGGAAGAGGATGCAACCCGGCTGTCTGAAAAAATATCCGCCCTCAAAAAGAGGATGGAAGTGACAGTGACTTATTTCCTTCCCTGCGACGATGATCCGGGACGCGGTATCTATACAAAAGCTACGGGACAGTTTGCTGAGACAAACACGGCTCTGGGCATACTCAGAATCTCGATGGCTCCGACAGACCGGTTGGCAAAGGGACAGACACTGGATATCGCTCTGCACGATATCACAGCCATCAAAATTCTTGCCCCATAACTGCTCCGCAAATTATTTTTACAAACCAAAATCCCCTGGAAAATGGCTGTTTTCCAGGGGATTCGTATTTGGGTTTAATGCAGGAAAAGGGACTTGAACCCTCATGAGCGCAATGCTCACACGGACCTGAACCGTGCGCGTCTGCCAATTCCGCCATTCCTGCGTATGTAATTGTCATCCGACATCGGTTGAATCGCTGGTGCCGAACGAATGCGGAAGATGGGACTTGAACCCACACGACCCGAAAGTCACAAGATCCTTAGTCTTGCTCGTCTGCCAGTTCCGACACTTCCGCGTTCACCGCCATTTGCTGACGACTTGAACATAATATCAAATACAGTTTTTTTTGTCAATACTTTTTTACTTTATTTTTTCTGATTCGCTAATTATTTTCTCAACTGTTTTCTCACATCAGCTCCGCCGGCACATATGCCTCTACATAAATGCCGTCCTCCCGATATTCTTCCTTTAACAGTTCGCCATACCTCCGGATTCGCTGAATTTCTCCCGCTTTATTATAGGAAAACGTATGTCGGAGCAACACCTTATCTTCACGGAGCATCTCCTCCAACGCCGTCTTCAACTGTTCCATTCCCTCACCGGTTTTTGCCGAAACACGCAGTATCCGGTCGGCACGAAAATCCTGAAAGACTTCTTCTCCCGCCAGACAGTCGCATTTATTGAAAAGCGTAATGACCTTCTTATCTGTTACACCCAGCTCCTGAAGCGTCTCATAGACCACATGCATCTGGATATCCCACTGCGGATTCGAAGCATCCACGACATGAATGATCAGATCCGCGTATTTCGCCTCTTCCAACGTACTCCGGAACGCATTGACCAGATGATGCGGCAGCTTCCGGATAAAGCCGACCGTATCCGTCAAAAGTATCTGCTGACGGTTAGACAGTTCCAGCATCCGGGTCGTCGGATCCAATGTAGCGAAGAGCTGATCCTCCTCCAAAACATCCGACCCTGTCAGAACATTTAACAGCGTCGATTTCCCGGCGTTGGTATAACCCACGATCGCGGCAACTCTCGTATGATTTTTCATACGCTGACTCCGGGTGACATCTCTGTGACGCACAACCTCCTTCAGCTCGCGATTCAGCTGTGCCACTCTGTCGCGGATGACTCTGCGGTCTGTCTCCAGTTTTTTCTCACCGGGTCCTCTCGTTCCGATACCGCCACCCAGACGGGACATGGAACGCCCGAAGCCGGTCAGGCGAGTCAGGCTGTATTTCAGCTGTGCCAGCTCAACCTGCAGTTTTCCTTCACTGGTAGCCGCCCGCGAAGCAAAAATATCAAGAATCAGCAGCGTCCGGTCCATGATTTTAGTGTCCAGTGCCTCTTCCATGTTTTTCATCTGCATCGGTTTTAATTCATCGTCACAGATCACACCGGTGGCATCCAACTCCCAGATCATATCCTTTAATTCTTCCAGCTTGCCGGATCCGAGGTAAGTGGTGGGATTCGCCCGATCCAGACTCTGGATCAGTGTACCGGCCACCTCCGCGCCCGCCGTATCCGCCAGCTCTGCCAGCTCTGTCAATGAATTTTCCGTGTCATCCCCGTCCCGTTCCCGGACGGCAACCAGAATGACTCGTTCTACTAATTCTTTATTCTCGTACATCATTCTTCTCATTCTCCGGAAGCATCCGTTTCATCCGTCTCCCCGGTTTCCGCGGACTGATCCGATCCATCAGTTCCGTCAGTGTCCCCGGACGCATCCGCCCCATCAGTGCTCTCAGAAGCGTCCGTTTCATCTGTCTCCCCGTCTTCCTCATCGGATGACTCGATATCCTCTCCGACACGAGTCTGCAGGAACTCATATTCGCGTTCGATCTCTTCGTCTGAATACAGGGAAAGATACTCTTCAGCCGTATCGCAGGCACTCTGAAAATCATAAATATATTCATATGCGATGATCAGATTTTTTAAAACAGACGCTGCCGCATCTCCGTCCGTTGACGACAAAGCTGCTTCCAGATAAGTAACCGCATCTTCGTATTCTCCTGCTTCCAGTGCAATCTCACCCAGCTCATTCAGCGCGTCCGCATCCTCCGGATATTTCTCCATATAGGATTCGAAGGCAGATTTTGCCGCGTCATCGTCGCCTTCAGCCGCGTAAACCTGCCCCAGCAGAAGAAGCGCCTTGTCATACCCCATCTCCTGCGCCTGCAGTAGATTCGTCTTCGCATTTTCATAATCGCCGCTCAGGAAATAAACATCGCCAAGATAATAATATTCCTCCGCATCCGACGGTTCTGTGGCCAGCACGACCGTCAGATATTCCTGTCCGCTCTCCTCCAGACCGGCATTCAGCAGATTTTCATAAATATGTGCATAAAGCTCTATATCGTCCCCGCGCAGAGATACAGCCTGTGCATAATCCGCCAAAGCCTCCTCCGTCTGTCCTTCCTGCAGGTAGACATTTCCTCTCAGATAATAAACTTCCCAGTTTTTGCTGTCATATTCCACCAGGGCTGTATACGCCTCGATCGCACCCTCCGTGTCCCCGGATTTGTACAGTGCCAGCGCCTTATAGTAACAGATATCCAGTTCCTCCGCGCCGATGCTACCGACAGACTGATCCAGCGCCTTCTGAAAACTGTTCGCCGCGCTCTCATAGTCGCCGGATTCCATCTGGGATATACCGAGCACTTTGTACTCCTGCATCTTTTCATCCGCCGCGCTCTGACAACCGGACAAAAGCGGCGCCAGAAAAAGCATCCCCGCCATCAAAAAAAGAGCTACCCTTTTCTTCATAATTATCTGTCATCCTCCGTTCAAAAACATATCGTTTATTATAAGGAAAATATCCGTCGCTGTAAAGAGTTTCTCTTTATAATTCACAAAACGAACCTGCCTGTCAAATAAAAAAGCCATGGGATATCGCCGCGGCAGATACGTTCCCATGACATACGTCAACGCTTATATATTCCCCTGAAATGCTTCTACTGATTACGCGGACGTTTGACAGTTGCATAGAGTAAAAATCAGTTGCAGACCGCATAAAG
>JAJQFQ010000182.1 GCA_021201035.1 Clostridiales bacterium | reverse complement strand
GTATTTCAAGGCTTGGAGCGATTTCCTGACTGTATCAGCTGTCAAAGACAGGAGTATACTAACACAATACAAACAGCAGTGTCAATCATTGTTTAAAGGTTGACACACTTTTAACGTATCTTTTATTTAATTCAGATATTTCTGCAGCCAGATATATCAGTTCCCCGGTTCTGCCATTTTCCAATGTTCCAGTTCATATCTTAAAGCACCGAGCAGATCTTTCTCCAGCACTTTACGGATCACTTCACCGCGGCGGATGATCAGCCCCTCGCCTCTGCCGCCGCAGATACCGATATCCGCTTCTCTGGCCTCACCAGGTCCGTTGACGACACAGCCCATGACCGCTACTTTTAAATTCAGCGGGAACTCCGTAACCATCGTCTCTACCTGATTAGCCAGAGATATCAGATCGATGCTGGTTCGGCCGCAGGTCGGACAGGAAACCACCTCAATTCCGCCCTGACGCAGGCCAAGCGTGCGCAGGATCATTTTCGCCGATCGTATCTCCTCCACAGGGTCGCCGGTCAGGGACACGCGGATCGTATCCCCGATCCCCTGATGCAGGATCAGCCCGAGGCCGATAGCGGATTTGATATTGCCGCTCTGTACAGTCCCTGCTTCCGTAATACCCACATGAAGCGGATAATCCGTCCGTGCCGAGATCAGTTCATGAGCGCGGACACACATCAAAACGTCCGAGGATTTGATGCTGATAACCAGATTCTGATAGCCGTAGTCCTCAATCATGCGCACTTTATCCAGCGCACTCTCCACCAGACCTTCCGCCGTCACACCGCCGTATTTTTCCACAAGTCCCTTTTCGAGCGAACCGCTGTTAACACCCACGCGTATGGGGATATTGCGATCCCGCGCAACATCCACGACCGCCTTCAGATTCTCCGCGGAACCGATATTCCCCGGATTAATGCGGATTTTATCCGCACCGTTTTCCATCGACGCAATTGCCAGCCGGTAATCAAAATGAATATCGGCAACCAGCGGAATGTGAATCTTTTTTTTGATTTCCGGCAATGCCTGTGCCGCCTCCATGTCCGGTACCGTACAGCGAACAATCTGGCAGCCGGCACGCTCCAAACGCAGAATCTGGGCAACCGTCGCCTCCGCATCCTGCGTCTTCGTGTTTGTCATGGACTGGATGGCAATGGGTTGATTCCCGCCGATTGTCACATCTCCAATCCTGATTTCCCTTGTTTTCATTCGCACCGTATCACCTGACTTTCTCCGATTTTTCCCAAAATTATATAAAAAGTTTCCGCACATCATTAAACATTACCAGAATCATCAGGGCAAACAGGCACATTAATCCGATAAAATGCACCATGCCCTCCTTATTTTCCGCAATCCGTTTTCCCCGTATGGCTTCGATCACCAGAAAAACAAGCCTTCCTCCATCCAGGGCCGGCAGCGGCAGCAGATTCATCACACCGAGATTGGCCGACAGCAGAATCCCGATATTCAGCATATTGAGAAAAACATAAAAATATCCGTCCGACAGACTTTCCTCATAGGTATCCCCGATTGTTTTTACTATGCCGACCGGACCGGACAGATCGTTGACACTGATCTGATTCGTCACCAGCATCTCCAGACTTTTCAACGTATACTGAATCCAGTACTTAACATCATAAACTCCGTACAGCAGAGTTTTCGCCGGTCCGAGCCGCGTATATTCCCCGACGGCATAAATGCCGTAAAGATATCGTCCGCTCTCCTCATCATAAGTCGGCGTCAGCGTCGTCGTAAGCTTCTCTCCGTTGCGAACATAGGTGACCTCCACAGTCTCGCCCTCATGAAAAAGAGAGTACATGCTGACTTCCTTATAAAAATGAATATGTTTATTTTCAATCTTTACGATCTCATCTCCCGCCTGAAGCCCTGCCTCAGCAGCAGAATACCCCTCCATTACATCCCCGACGACCGGTTTCACCACACCGATACTGGCTATAATGATCACGGAAAATGCCAGAGCCATGATAAAGTTAAAAACCGGGCCGGCGGCGACCACGCTGATGCGCGCCCAGACTGATTTCTTCTGAAAGGAACGGTCATCATCGCTCTCTGAATCCTCCCCCTCCATCATGCAGGCGCCGCCGAACGGCAGCAGCTTCAGGGAATATTTGGTCTCTCCTTTTGTAAAACCAATGATTGTCGGTCCGAAGCCGAGACAGAACTCGTTAACCCGGATGTTGTTCGCTTTTGCCAGCAGAAAATGTCCAAGCTCGTGAAAAAGGATAATGATGCTGAATAAAATTATCGCTACAATATATTTAACAATCAAGATACGGCCTGTTTCCTTTCTTTCCCTTTCATACATGGTGGCGACTGCGTTAGTAGTCATGTCCGTTTACTGAATAAATGATCGGTCAATTCGCTCATAGACAGCCTGCTCAGTCTCCAGAATGTCCTCCAGAACAGGATTCTCTATATACGTTGCAGCCTCCATCGACTCCGCGATCAGATCCGCAATTTCAAGAAAACGGATTTTCTGATTCAAAAACAGTGCAACCGCCCTTTCATTCGCGGCATTAAATACGGTCGGCATGTTTCCGCCCCGCCGCATCGCCTGCAGTGCCAGACTGAGACCGGTAAAGGTATCCATATCCGGTTCTTCAAATGTCAGCGTGGCGAGCTTATAGAAATCCAGCCGTTCATCATCCAGAAACTTTCGTTCCGGATAACAGAGCGCGTACTGGATCGGCAGCCGCATATCCGGCGTACCGAGCTGCGCGATCACGGAACCGTCCGCATACTGTACCATTGAATGTATAACGCTCTGCGGATGAACCACCACCTGAATCTGATCGAGCCTGACGCCGAAAAGCCATTTTGCCTCCATCACTTCCAGTCCTTTATTCACCAGCGTGGCGGAATCAATGGTCACCTTTTTGCCCATCGACCAGTTGGGGTGATGAAGGGCATCCTGCAGTGTCACATGCTCCAGTTCCTCCCGTTTTTTACCGCGAAACGGTCCGCCCGAGGCTGTCAGAAGAATCTTATCAATGGTGTTGCCGCACGCTTTCTCACCATGCCAGGACTGAAAAATCGCGGAGTGTTCACTGTCAACCGGCAGAATACGCACGCCGTATTCCTCCGCCATCGGCATAATCAGATGTCCGGCGGCAACAAGAGTCTCCTTATTCGCCAGGGCAATATCTTTCCCTGCCTGAATCGCCGCCATCGTGGGACGTATTCCGACCATGCCGACCACTGCCGTCACCAGAATCTCCGACGCTTCCTGTGCCGCCACGGCCAGTAGTCCGTCCATGCCGTATGTGATCTCAAGATCCAGATCCGCAGTCATAAGCCGCAGCTTCCGTGCCAGTTCCTCCGTTCCGACAGAAACAAGCGCGGGATGAAATTCCCGTATCTGTTTTTCCAGCAAAGCTACATTGCTGCCTGCCGAGAGGGCGCTTACCCTAAAATCTTCCCTGTGCTGACGCACCACATCTAAAGTCTGCGTTCCGATGGATCCCGTTGATCCGAGAACTGCGATTGTTTTCATGTCATTCTCCATCCTGCTGTATTTTATTTATTCCTGTCCGAAAATATAAGAAGTTCCCTGTTTTTCCCAAACTTCAAAAAGATTTACTTCATTAAACCTGCACCATCGGAATCAGATACAATGACAGATAATATATGATCGGAGCCGTAAAAATCACGCTGTCAAACCGGTCCAGTATCCCGCCGTGGCCGGGGATCAGTTTCCCGTAATCCTTAATGTCGTAATTTCGTTTAATCGCAGACGCCGCCAGATCACCCACCATGGAGATCAGTGCTCCCGCAGCACAGATTACTCCCATCATCAGTATATAAGAAATATCCGCATCCATGCCGTTTTTAAAGATAAATCCGTATATCAATGTCAGGACAAATGCACCGGCCACACCGCCGACGGCTCCCTCCACGGATTTTTTCGGGCTGAGATTCGGCGACATCTTGTGCTTACCGAAAAGCATGCCGAAACAGTAAGCGGATGTATCGCACCCCCACGAGCAAAGGAAAATCAGCCACACCAGATAAGTCCCGCCGGCCAGCGAACGCGTCAGATAAATACAGGAAAGCATGACGGCGACATAGAAGAAGCCGAAAAACACGCCGATGACCTGTGTTGCATGAAATCTCGGATATCCAAAGACAAACATGCACATGCAGACAATGAGAAAGCCCATGATCAGCACCATGACATCCGGAAGAAATGAAAAAGCCAGATTCAGATAAAACAGCGCCGCCGCAATATAGCCGGCTATTCCGATTGTCTTTTCCACTTTGAAAACCTTATACAGTTCGTACATGCCGATGATGGAGATAATTCCAAGCACCGTCAGGAGCAAATATCCGCCGTTTATAATAAAAATCAGCGCAAGCACAATCAAAACCGCTCCGCTTAATAACCTTGTCTTAAACATAATCATTTCCTCTCAAAAACGTCACTTTATGTTTCCTTCACTTTCCCATATCTCCGATCACGCGCAGTGTAAGCCTCGATGGCTTTTACCAGTTCCGCTTTATTAAAGTCCGGCCAGGGAACATCCGTAAAATAAAATTCACTGTAGGCATGCTGCCACATCAGGTAATTGGACAAACGCAGTTCCCCGCTGGTACGGATCATCAGATCCGGATCCGGAATATCCGCCGTGTCCAGATAACTGCCAAAACATGCTTCGTCAACTTCATCCAGAGCAATCCTGTCCTCTTTATAATCCTTCATCATCCGCTTCATCGCCCGGAGCATCTCGTCCCGGCTCCCGTAATTAATCGCTATCTGCAGATTAAAACCTGTGAAATCTCTGGTATCTTCCTCCAGCATACGGATTTTTTCCCGAAGATCCGATGCAAGAACGGTCTTGTCGCCGATGATTCGCACCCGCATATTATTTTTCATGGCCTCATCATAGCAGATCTTCAGATATTTGCCGAATAAAAGCATCAGTGTTTTCACTTCGAGATCCGGACGGCTCCAGTTTTCCGTGGAAAAGGCATAAATCGTCATATATTTAATACCAAGATCGTCTGCGTCCCGGCAGATATCCATCACAACCTCCGCACCTCTTTTATGTCCGAAAGTACGCGGTTTCCCCCTTTTTTTCGCCCAACGGCCATTTCCGTCCATGATAATGGAGACATGGGTCGGGATTTTCAACTGCGATAACTCCATCTTCCTTTCCTCCTCGCACAGATATGCATCCGGGATATCTCCCCTTATGACTGAGAAATGTACGAAAACAACAGCAACGCTGCCTGTTGCCGCCGAAACTGCTATGAAAGAGACAAGGACACAGTACGCAGCAGCGAATCATCACACGTGTATTGCTGTGCCAACCATGTCCCCAAAATGTACTCTGCAATTCAACCGCAGATTAAACCGTCATAATCTCCTTTGTCTTCTCTTCTACCGCTTTATCGATCGTCTCGATATATTTATCTGTCAGTTTCTGAATCTCCGTCTGCAGATCCTTGATGCCATCCTCGGAGATTGCCTCCTCCTTGCCGATCTTTTTCATGGCGTCATTGCCGTCGCGGCGAATGTTGCGGACAGCAACCTTTGCTGCCTCGCCTTTCTTTTTTACATCTTTTGAAAGAGCCTTACGCCGCTCCTCTGTCAGCTCCGGAAATACCAGACGGATAGCCTTTCCGTCGTTTGTCGGATTTAATCCGAGATCGGATACCAGAATTGCTTTCTCGATTGCCTTGACCATGGAAGCCTCCCACGGCTGAATCAGAATCATGCGCGGTTCCGGTACGGAAACATTCGCCACCTGCTGAATCGGCATCGGCGAACCGTAATAATCCACACGAAGCTGATCCAATACATGAGGATTCGCCCGTCCGGCACGAATGGATCCGAACTCCTCCAACAGATTCTGATAGGATTTCTGCATCTTATCATCATAGGGTTTGATTTTCTCGTTCATGATGTAAACCTCCGGTAAAATATATGTATATTGTTGTAATAAGTGTTTTATGTCAATCGCTTTGCATCGCAAATCCTGTCGAACCGACTGTCGTCTTATATATTCCTCATGCATCAGGATATGCGGATCAGACAGTCACCCGCGTCCCCCGGAAATCTCCGGAAACCGCTTTTACAATACTGTCCTCCTCATTCAATCCGAAGACATACATCGGCATCTTATTTTCCATACAAAGAATGGAAGCCGTGAGATCAACAACGGCCAGCTGCCGGTCGATCACCTCCTGAATGGAGACCTCATCATAACGTACAGCGTTCGGATTCTCCTTCGGATCAGAATCATACACGCCGTCCACCGCTTTGGCAAGGAGAATTACATCCGCCTCAATCTCCACAGCGCGAAGCACAGTCGCCGTATCCGTTGAAAAATACGGATGTCCGGTACCGCCGGCGAAAAACACAACCATTCCTCTCGCGAAATATTTATTCGCCCGGTCTTTCGAAAACAGCTTGGTAAAAGAACCGCATTCAAACGGTGTGAGTACGTTCGTCTTCATACCGACGGAACGGAATATCTCCGAGACATAGATGCAGTTCATCACTGTCGCCAGCATACCGATCTGATCCGCCTTGGTCCGGTCAATCGTCTCACTGGTACGTCCCCGCCAGAAATTACCGCCGCCGATCACAATACCGACCTCAATGCCCCGGTCAACCAGTTGTCTGACCTGAAGTGCCACCGCAGTCACCGTTGCTTCGTCAAATCCGGTCTTCTTTTCTCCGGCCAGGGCTTCTCCGCTGAGTTTTAATAATACGCGTTTCATATACGTTTTCCTTTCTGAATCTGCGTCATTCATAAAAGCAACCGGCATCTGCCGTCCGGTACTTTCAGATAAAACTGTAAAACGGCACATTCAAGGTTATCATAGCATATCTCATACAAAAAAACGAGTGTCTATTTAATAAAGTTTCCGTCTTTTACCACATCCGCAACCAGTTCCCGTTCATCCATGTGATATTTTTTCCCGCAGATTTCCTGATAATCCTCATGACCTTTTCCAGCTAATACAATCACATCGCCCTCCTCGGCATGTTCGATTGCGTAGCGAATGGCCTCCGCCCGGTCAACAATGGCAATATATTTTCCGTCAGCTTTTTTCACTCCGGTAATGATATCCTCCACAATCGCTTCCGGCTCCTCATTTCTCGGATTATCCGAGGTAACGATTGTCAGATCTGCCAAACGGGAAGAAACTTCTCCCATGGAAAAACGTCTGTCCCGCGCACGGTTGCCGCCGCAGCCAAACAGGCTGACCAGACGTTTCGGATGATATTCACGCAGCGTCGTCAGCAGGCTCTCAAGACTCATGGCATTGTGCGCATAATCGATCATCAATGTAAACTTTGAAGATACCGGCAAAATCTCCACCCTGCCCTTCACATGAATCTGCGATAATGACTGCAGGATGGTCTCTTTCTCCACACCAAAGTGACGGCAGATAGAGATCGCCGTCATGGAATTATATACGCTGAATTTGCCGGGGATATCGATCTCCACATCCATATCAAGTTTCCCGCTCATGTGATAAGCTACACCGAGACTTCCGCCCCGGTCGAACAGATGCATATCACTTGCCCTCAGATCGGCCTGCTTTGAAAAACCATAGGTCTCCACCGCACAGGTATGCCCCTCCATGATCTTCTCCAGATGGGCGTCATCCGCGTTAAAAATGCCCTGCCGGCACTGTCTGAACAGAAGGCTTTTGCAGTGAATATAGTCATCCATATCTTTATGCTCGTTCGGGCCGATATGATCCGGTTCCAGATTGGTAAAAATCCCATAGTCAAAAACAAAACCGCCGACCCGGTGCAGCATCAGCCCCTGAGAGGAAACCTCCATGACCACGCATTTGCAGCCGGCATCAACCATTTTGCGGAATGACTCCTGAATCACATAGGATTCCGGCGTGGTATTGACAGCCGGGATTCTATCATCTCCGATAATTGTCTCAATCGTACCGATCAGGCCTGTTTTATAACTGGAATGTTCCAGAATAGAACGCACCATATAGGTAGCTGTCGTCTTGCCTTTGGTTCCTGTGATGCCAATGGTCTTTAATTCTTCCGCCGGATACCCGAAATAGGCAGCCGAAGCCTCCGCAAGAGCCAGCCGTGTATCCGCTGTCTTTATAACGGCGACAGAAGACGGCACATCCACATCCTTTTCCACGATCACAGCAGCCGCCCCTTTTTCGGCCGCCGCAGCCGCATATACATGTCCGTCACTGACAGCTCCTGAAATACAGACAAACACCGAACCCCGATCTATTTTCCGAGAATCATAGACCAGAGTAGTGATCTCCCGCTCTATATCTCCCTGCATACAGATATAATCTAATTTTTGAATCAAATCCGCTAATTTCATTTTCACATCTCACTTCCATAATTTATCCCTGTATCACTATTTTGCAAACAACGGTTCCTGAAAGCATTCGCTGCCATTCATATCCGCCAGGATTGTTCCCGTCAAACAGTTTCAGATCAGGTCACTTCTGCAAAAAGCCTACATCGATCTCTCCGTCAAACACCGTTGTCGCCGGCCCTGTCATCCAGACCGTATCCGCCCTCCTGTCATAAAAAATCTGCAGATCACCGCCCAGCAGATGAACCAGCACGCGGTCATCCGTATATCCGTTCAGCACACTCGCCACAACGGACGCGCAGGTACCGGTACCACAGGCCCATGTCTCACCGGATCCACGCTCCCAGACACGCATATTGGCCTCACTGCGGCTGATAATCTGTACAAACTCCGTATTGATCCGATCCGGGAACCATTTGTGATTTTCAAAATGCGGTCCCAGCTTCTCCACGGGAAATGTCTTTGTATCATCCACAAATACGACCGCATGAGGATTTCCCATGGATACACAGGTCACACGATATTCTTTGCCAAGGACCGTCATCGGCTCATTCACCATCCGGTCACCGTCAGACAGAACGGGAATCTGTTCCGGCTTCAGCACAGGCGCTCCCATATTCACCTTCACAAGCGATACTTTTCCGTCTTTAATCGTCAGTTCCAGATGTTTGATTCCGGATTTCGTCTCAATGGATATCCGTGTCTGGTCTGTCATGCCGTGGTCGTATACATACTTTGCGACACAACGGATACCGTTACCGCACATACTCCCCTCAGATCCATCGGCATTATACATCACCATTCGGAAATCCGCAATCTCTGACGGGCAGATCAGAATCATGCCATCGGCTCCGACACCAAAATGCCGGTCACTGACATATACAGAAACCGCAGAGGGGTTCTGAACCGTTTCCTCAAAGCAATTCACATAAACATAATCATTTCCGCAGCCATGCATCTTGGTAAATTTCATAAATTCATTTTCCTTCTTTCTGTCAGGATATCGTGACTTTTCCTCAAATAATCATTGTGCGGATTCGGCAATACTTCCGGTAGCTGTATCTCCTTCTTCCGTATTCGCGTCATCCGTACCTGCAGTATCCATATCTGTGTCATTCGTATCTGTACCGTCCGCTGCTTCCGCACTCGGGTAATAGATATAATTACATTTCAAAACACTGCTCTTCATACCGTTTTTATCAATCGCAACCAGGGACAGGATATGATTTCCCTCCGGTATCTCGATCGGACCCGTATACAATGAGGATGAGGCGGTCGGCGTCGTATTGTCCCAGGTATAATACACTTTTGTCCCGGACGGAACACTCACTGTCACCGAAGCAGGTTCCGTAAACGTGCCGCCATCCGGATATACTGTCGGTGTGTCCGGAGCATCCAGTGAAATTTTGTAAACAGCGCATACCGGTTCACTGTAATATCCATCCTCATCCATGTAGATGGCAATCAGCGTAGTCGTCCCCTGCTCGTTGATTTCTATCGGTTCTTCATAAAGCTCATCATCCTCCGCCGGCGTACTGCCGTCCAGTGTATAATAAATACTCAGTTCATCATTTTCTGCAGTAATCTCAACGGTTAGATATTCCGAATAGCTTCCGCTCTCCTCGGAGATCTCCGGAACCGAAACAATATAATCCTCAAAAAGTGAAAGAATATCCTCGTCTGTAACTCCATCCATCAGGTCAAGAATCTCATCCCGCTTTTCCTGCTTATCATAGAGTTTGATCAGTTCCTCATATGCCTCAAGATTCACGGGATCCAGTTCAATCACGTACAGATACATATCCTCTGCCGATTCGTATTCCTTCTCATCCGCGTAAATACGAGCATACAGAAGAAGCGCGTCGATATTTTCCTCATCCAGAGCCAGCACCTGATCCAGGTACTCTGAGGCTCCCTTGTAATCTTTCTGTGCATACTCTGTCTGTGCCTGATTCAGCAGATATTCCGCAGAATGAGTCTGTCGATATCTGACAAAACCGAAAACAAATGCCGCGACAGCCACAAGCACCACAACTAAAACAATCAGATTTCGCCTGCGTTTTTTCTTATGCGAGAATCCTTTTTTCTCTCTGTCTCCGGAGATTACCCCATCTTCCCTCTGATGCATATATCCGTCTTTTTCGGAATCTTTTTTCTCCTCCATCAGCGACCGCAGATAATCTTCTTCCAGAACATTCAGTTCCGAGGCAATCTGTATCTCCTGTCCGCAACGGGAACAGTAGATACTCCCCTCCTGCAGTTTTGCACCGCATTTTGCGCAAACCATAGTATCCTCTTTCCAGTCTTTTGTCAGAATAATCCTGTGATCATACCGTTCTCATCGACATCAATATTATTCGCCGCCGGTTTTTTCGGAAGTCCCGGCATTGTCATGATTGCTCCGGTAACCGCAACGACAAACCCTGCGCCCGCACTTACATATATCTCACGCACATTCACGGTAAAATGCTCCGGTCTGCCCAGTTTATGCTGATCATCCGACAGAGAATACTGTGTCTTTGCCATACAGACAGGGAAATCACCCATACCGAGTTTCTCAATCCGCTTTAATTCCTTTCCGGCCGCTCCGGAATAGGTAACTCCATCCGCTCCGTAAATTTCCTTTGCGATTGTTTCAATCTTTTCCCGGATAGACAGATTATCTTCATACAGAACCTTGAAATGACTTTCTTTTTCCTCCAGTGCGCACAACACACGTTCCGCTAAAGCGATGCCGCCCTCGCCGCCCTTTTCCCATACTTCTGAGAGAGCAAACTCGCACCCGCGGGCTTTGCAGAAATCCTCTATATACTGAACTTCGGCAGCTGTATCTGTCACAAAAGAATTGAGAGTCACAACGATCGGTACGCCATATTTCTGCAGATTTTCAATATGCTTCTCAAGATTCACGATTCCCTTCTTCAATGCATCCGTATTTTCTGCCGACAACTCCGTCTTCGGCACACCGCCGTTATATTTCAATGCGCGTACCGTCGCGACCAGAACAACCGCATCCGGTTTCAAGCCGGACATACGGCATTTGATATCGAAAAACTTCTCCGCTCCGAGATCCGCACCGAAACCTGCCTCCGTAACCGTGATATCTCCCAGCTTCATCGCCATCTTCGTGGCTCTGACGCTGTTGCAGCCGTGCGCAATGTTGGCAAACGGACCTCCGTGAACGATTGCGGGCGTGTGCTCCAATGTCTGGATCAGATTCGGCTTTAGCGCATCCTTCAGCAGCGCAGCCATCGCGCCCACAGCCTTCAGATCCGCGGCCGTCACCGGTTCTCCGGAAAAAGAGTAAGCAACGATCATCCTGCCTAAACGACGCTTTAAATCCTCCATATCGTCAGCCAGACAGAGAACAGCCATGATTTCCGAAGCCACGGTAATCACAAAATGATCCTCCCTGACCATTCCGTCCGCCTTACTTCCCAGACCGACCACGATATTGCGCAGTGCCCGGTCATTCATATCCAGACAGCGCTTCCACACAACCTGCCTCGGATCGATGCCGAGATCATTCCCCTGCTGAATATGATTATCCAGCATGGCCGCGAGCAGATTATTCGCGGAGGTAATCGCATGAAAATCTCCGGTAAAATGAAGATTCAGATCCTCCATCGGGACCACCTGGGCATAACCGCCGCCGGCCGCTCCTCCCTTAATGCCGAAACAGGGACCAAGTGAAGGTTCCCGAAGCGCAAGTACCGCTTTTTTATTGAGTCTGCACAATGCCTGTGCAAGACCTATGCTGGTCGTTGTCTTGCCTTCGCCGGCAGGTGTCGGATTGATTGCTGTAACCAGAACCAGTTTCCCGTCCGGGTTGTCTTTTACCCGGTCCATCAGCTCATCGGATAATTTTGCCTTATACTTCCCGTATAATTCCAGATCGTCTGCCTCAATACCGAGTCCTGCTGCCACCTTCGCAATCGGTTCCATTACCGTCTCCTGCGCAATTTGAATATCAGTTTTCATAGCCCCTGTCCTCCTTAGAGTATTCTTGTAACTGTTCAGTATCTTCACAGTTACGTATTCTTGTCATCTTACATCATCTGCAAATTATCTGTTCCGAATATTTATAAATCAGGAATCAGACACCGTTTCCTCTCCGGCGCCCGCATATTCCTCCATGGTCACCAGTACTCTGCGGGGCTTCGTTCCCTCTTCCGGTCCGACAATACCGGCCTCCTCAAGCTGATCCATAATGCGGGCCGCTCTGTTAAAGCCGATCTTAAAATTGCGCTGCAGCATGCCGATCGAACCCTTTTCCTTCTCAATCAGGAATCGTGCCGCATCCTCAAAATAAGCATCGCGGTCATCGGCAGACGAAGTAACCCCCCTTCCGCCTCCGATACCGGACTCAGAAGATTTTACTTTTTCTTCTATCTCTGAATTATAGGATACCTGACCGTTTTTATCAATAATATAATCCACAACTTTTGAAACTTCCGCATCCGAAACAAAAGCTCCCTGTACCCGCAGCGGTTTTGCGTATCCCTGCGGATAAAACAGCATATCGCCTTTTCCGAGAAGTTTTTCCGCACCGTTCATATCAAGAATCGTACGCGAATCCACACCGGAAGTCACAGAAAAAGCGATTCGTGACGGCATATTCGCCTTGATCAGTCCGGTGATAACATTGACCGAAGGCCGCTGCGTGGCAATGACCAGATGTATTCCTGCCGCACGGGCCAACTGCGCCAGCCTGCATATGGCATCCTCAACATCCCCGGCAGCAACCATCATCAGATCCGCCAGCTCATCGACAATGACAACAATCTGCGCCATCTTCTGCGGTTTGTTTTCATCCTCAATATCCGAAACGGACGCCACCTTTTTGTTGTATCCCTTCATATCACGAACACCGTACTCTGCAAACTTATTATATCGGTCCGTCATCTCAGCCACCGCCCAGTGAAGCGCTCCCGCCGCTTTCTTCGGATCGGTGACAACCGGAATCAGCAGATGCGGAATATTATTGTAAACACTCAGCTCCACAACCTTCGGATCGATCATGATCAGCTTCACCTCAGTCGGATCCGCTTTGAACAATATGCTCATGATAATCGTATTGATACAGACGGATTTTCCGGATCCGGTCGCGCCGGCAATCAGAAGATGCGGCATTTTCGCAATATCCGCCACGATTACATTGCCCGCAATATCCTTACCGACACAGAATGAAATCCTGGATGTATGGTTCTTAAAAGGCGCTGACTCAACCAGATCCCGAAAAGCAACCGGAACATTTTCCTTATTCGGAACCTCGATTCCGATAGCTGCTTTCCCCGGAATCGGAGCTTCGATCCGGATATCCGGAACCATCAGGTTCAGCTTGATATCATCCGCGAGATTCACAATCTTACTGACCTTAACGCCCATCTCCGGATGCACCTCATACTGTGTCACGGCAGGACCGCAAACCACATTTGTCACACGCGCATTCACACCGAAAGTCTGCAGTGTATTCTGCAGTTTTGCAGACATCTCCTGCAAATGCTGTCTGGAGTCGCCCCTTCGGTTCGGATCACCCTTCTGCAGCAGACGAACATCCGGATAAATGTAAGATACCGGATTTTCTCTCTCTGACAGCCGGATTGAACTGTCGATTTCAGAAATCTCTGCATCTGTCTCCGCTTCCGTCTGCTTCGTCTTTCTGCTTTTCTTTTTTTTCACGGAGGCAGTTTCATCCTCATCCGCAAAAAGCGGATTTTCCGTTTCTGCGCTCTCATATCCGGGTTCATCCTTGCCCGGCCGCAGACTCCCGGAATCCTCTGATTGCCGGCGTGTCAGGTCATTTGCTCCGACATCATCATCCGGCTGTGAACCAGCCTCCGTATACGGCAGCTGTGTCATGTCAAGCTCATTCATCTGATCAGAAGCATTGCGTTCCGGGTTCATTTTCAGGTCAATATCAGCGGATACACCGGAAACTTTTTTCCTGCGCCGCTCTGTCTTTCTGCTCTGCTCCTTCACCGGAACAGCATCCTCCGCACGTTCCCTTTCCTGTCTTTGTTTTTTTTCGGCCGCAGCCAGTCTTTTTTTCTCTGCTTCCGCTCTTGCGGAATCATACGCCTTCCTGCTTCCCTTTGAAATTCCGTCGAACAGGGATCTCTCCGTGATGAGCACCACGCAGAGAATCAGTACAATAAAATCTATGATGTACGTAGCCGCGATGCCGAATGCCTTCACCAATGCGACGGCTATGACCGCGCCGAGCAGACCGCCTCCGGCCCGCGCATCTGCACAGTCGGAGAATGTATGTATCAGATCGCCAGCAGCTCCTCCTGTATATACCATATGTGCAAATACACATAAAAACACATAAAACACAATTCCGGAGAACGCTTTTAAAATCGCCCGTCCGGAATACGTGCGGCCTGAACCCCGTCCTGTCCTTCTGTTGGAGATCAGGAAAGCACATACCAGAAACAAAGCAACGGGAAACACGTAAGAAAGGATTCCAAACAACCCGAAAAAGAAGCGGCTGACTGCATTTCCGACCACTCCGCCTTTTCCGATATTCGTAATAAACAAAATAATACAGAAAGCAAGTATCGCAAATAAAAGTATCTCACTTCCCCAGGAAAACTGAGAAGAAGAACTGTTCTTACGCGATCCCTGCTTTGTTGTCCTCCCGGACGTTTTCTTTCGGGAGGATGCTTGCTTTTTCGATGCCATAGATAACTTACCCTGCTATAATAAACAATATCCGACAATTGACAGGACGCCGACCGCCAGACAATAAACCGCAAACACCTTAAACTTTTTATTCCGGACGACCAGCAGCATCGCCTTAATACAGATATAACCCACAACCGCCGCAATGATCATTCCGACGACATAATTCCCGGCCTGAGAGGCGGAAACAGTCATCGAACCGATATCCTTTAGTTCCAGAACCAGCGCGCCCAATATCGCCGGAATAGAAAGAATAAAGGAATATTTGACGGCGAATTTACGCTCAAATCCGCTAAGCGCACAGGCTGTGATCGTTGTTGCGGAACGCGAAATACCGGGCAGCGTCGCTATACCCTGACAAATACCGATGATAAACGCATTCGCATATGAAGCCTGTTTCGGTCTTTTCGTCCCGTCCCCTGCAAAATCGCAGATAAGCAGAAGACATGCCGTGATCAGCAGGCAAATACCGGGGATCAGCAGGATTTCAGATGCCATCTCAACAAAATCCCTTGCAACATATCCGATGACAGCCGTCGGAATCGTGGATACAATCACCATAACCACAAACTTCCGGTAGCTGTTGCGGATAATCGTGCGATAATTCCCATCACCTCCGCGCAGCCTGCCTCCGAATACAACCGCATTATATATACAGTCAGTAATCATGAGAACCAGCTCCCGAATGAGCCGGATAATATCCCGCCAGCAAACCACAAACACCGCGATCAGGGTACCGATATGAAGCAGAACATCAAAAAGAAGACCGGTGTCTGTCTCTACATGAAAGAGAATCTTAAACAGAGCCAGATGGCCGGAACTGCTCACCGGAAGGAACTCAGTCAGCCCCTGAATCAATCCCATGAATATTGATTACAATAATGACATAAATATCCCCTTTATCAAAGCGGCTGTTTGAAACGGCCAGGTGTATCTGTATAATTCTCCTGCGTTTTTCGAATCGTTTGACTGAAACAGGTATATATTATCACACTTTGATTTTTATGTCATCTGATTTTTTTACTGCCTGGAATCGCTGATCATAAAATGCAGACGCTGCACCGCTTCGGAAACACCCCCCCCACCTCATTAACGAGCGGCAGGGCCAGAGCTGGATGCGCCCACAGAAGCGAGG
>JAJQFQ010000190.1 GCA_021201035.1 Clostridiales bacterium | reverse complement strand
ACCGTCACACGACCGAGATTGTCAGCGTCGGCCGGCCGGTCAAAGATCTGACTGTTGTTGTCGGCAACCCGAAGACAAAAAAGTCTACCCCGACCTGCGTATCGGCGAGATTTTCCTCTCCGGAGACAGCGTGGCGGACGGCTACTGGGATAACCCGAAAGACAGCCGGAACTTCCATGTAAAAATGGAAGGCTATGACTGTGAATTTTACAAAACCGGCGACCTCGGCTTTTTATATGAAGGAAGCCTCTACATCACAGGCCGTATCAAAGAAATGATCATTGTCAACGGGCATAATATCTACCCATCCGACCTGCAGGTGACGATCAGCCGCCATGTACCCGCTCTGGCCGGCGCGTCCTACGGATTTTTCTCCTGCACGACCGATACGAAGGAGAATGTCGTCGCCGTGATCGAAGCACGCCAGGGAGAAGAATTTGCAAAGAGAGTCCGGGAAATTAACCAGGCCGTCTCCGACCGTTTTTCTTTCTCCTTCTATGATGTTGTCTTCGTTCCGCAAAACACACTTCCGCGAACAGATAACCGCAAGCTGCAGATGTTAAAAGCCCGTACTTTATATCAGGAAGGGAAACTCCAGGTACTTTACAGCAGCCATGATTCCTCTATCCGGAAAAAATCCGGCTCCCTGATCGAAAAGTCCAATGATCTCGCAGATGAGTTAATTGACAAATCCGTCGAATGTGCGGACGAACTGGCAGACAAAGCCGACGACATCCTGCTGCAGGTGCGTTCCACGTTCCAGAGAGTGCTGAAAATCGATCAGTTCAGCCTGAACGACTCATTCCTCGCTCTGGGCGGAGATTCCCTGATGGGCTTTGAACTGATTCATAATATCGAAGAAAAATATCACATTAAACTCGACCTGCGCGAACTGCTCCGTGATGCCTCCGTGACCGGCATCACCCAGTACATCCACTCCGTTCTTGCAGGGACAAAAGGCAGAGGCAGATCCGTAAATCTCTCGGCAGAATGCCGTCTGGATGAGCGCATCCGCTTTAAGGCGGACTACCTGACGGCTCCTGAAGATTGCCGGAAGATTTTCCTCACCGGTGCGACGGGATTTCTGGGTGCGCAGCTCATTCACAGTATCTTCCGTTATTGCCCGCACGACGGGCTTGAGCTTTGGTGCCTGGTTCGCGCGGACTCCGCGGAAGCGGCCATGGAACGCATCCGCAGGAATATGATACACTACCGCTGCTGGAATGACGGCATGGCACATTACATCCATCCGGTCACCGGCGACCTCGCCTCATACAGACTTGGATTGGACGACGAGACCTGGACGACCCTGTCGGAACGAATTGAGGTCATCTACCACAACGGCGCGGTACTGAATTTCGTATTCCCCTACGAATACTTAAAATCAACCAACGTCGGCGGTACAGTTGAGACCCTGCGTCTGGCCGGCGCCGGACAGGCAAAATATTACCATTACGTCTCATCCTACAGCGTATACGACACACCGGACAACTGCGGCAAACGCATGACAGAGGATGCCGAACTGAACACCTGGCGCGGCTTCTCCCTCTCCTACTCCGAGACAAAATGGGTGTCGGAAAAGATCATACATATTGCCGAAAAACGCGGGCTGAAAGCAGCGATTTACCGCCCCGGCGACATTACCGGCGCCGCCAACGGCATCTGGGAACTGGAGGATATGGTCAGCCGCCTGATGGTCTGCGCGATCCAGATGAAAGCAGTGCCGTTCGCGAAATATGATTTCCACATGACCCCTGTGGATTATGTGGCAAAAGCACTGATTTACATATCCAGAAAAGAAGAAGCCTTCGGCCACGCCTTCAATCTGGTCAACCCCATACCGCAGACCCTGCACGCACTGGTCAGCAATATCCGCGCCTGCGGGTACACGGTAAGGCACATTCCGTTCCGCGCATGGCGCAACCGCATTAAAAACTCCGATGCAAGCGAGAATGCCATGGTGCTTCTGGAATGCCTCTTTGAAGCCGGAAATGACAACAATCCGAATGTCCTGCGCCATTTTGTCAGCAAAAACCCGGTCTACGACACAAGCAACACGCGCCTGCTGCTCGGCCAGTCCGGTATCAGCTGTCCGCCGGTAGACCAGAAATATATTGCGGCCTATCTGAGATATTTTAAAGCGAAACACTATATATAAAGGGAGTTTTTTCCATGAAAATAGGAATACCGCGCGCGCTGCTCTACTATCGTTATGCCGTCCTCTGGGAAACATTCTTTTCCGAGCTCGGCATCGAGACGGTTGTAAGCCCGCACACAACCAAAGCACTTCAGGACGCGGGAGACCGCTATGCCATTGATGAGAACTGCCTCTCCAGCAAACTGTTTCTGGGACACGTTGCAGCACTGGAAGGAAAATGCGATCTGGTTTTCATCCCGCGCATCGCAAATTTTGCAGACGACGGCATCCTCTGTTCCCGCTTTGAGGCGCTCTATGATATCTGCGTCAACACATTCCGGGAAAAAGATCTGCATTTCCTTTCCTGTGACGTTGATCCCCAGCAGAAAAAGCCGGAAAAGGAAGCGTATATCCGTCTGGCACTGGAGCTAAACAAGTCCCGCCCGGAGGCGGAATCTGCCTGGCAAAAAGCCCGGCAGGCATGGGAGGCGGATATTCAGGATCGAATCCGGAAACAGGAAGCCGCCCTTGCCGCCACGGACAAGATCCGCGTGCTGGTCGTCGGACACAGCTACAATCTCTACGATGAATACATCGGAAAGCCGATCTTAAAGGGCATCCGCCGTCTGGACGCACTGCCGGTCTGTTCCGATGCTGTGGATCTGACACAGGCGCAAAAAGACTCCCTCGCGATCTGTGAGAGAGTCCCGTGGATCATGAGTCGTGAGCTGCTGGGCGCCATTCAGAAATATCATGATCACGTTGATGGCATCATCCTGCTCACCGCATTCCCCTGCGGACCGGATTCCATGGTCAACGAGATGATCATCCGGCGTGTCAAAGACCGGCCGATTCTGAATCTCCTGCTGGACAGTCAGGACGCCAGTGCCGGCATTGAGACCCGTCTGGAGAGTTTTATCGATATCATCCGTTTCCGAAAGGAGCTGAACACAGATGCCTGAAAAACCATATAAGCTTTGTTATCCTTCCCTCGGAAATTACGACATTGCTATCAAATATTTTGTAAACAACGGCCTGCATCTGGACTGTATGAGTCCGCCCACCATGACGAAGCGCACGATCGAACTCGGCGCAAAATACAGCCCGGACTTCGTCTGCGCCCCTTTCAAGTGCCATATGGGGAATTACATAGAGGCGCTGGATGCGGGCGCGAATGTGCTGATCCAGACCGGCGGCACCTGCCGTCTCGGCTATTACGGCGAACTGCACGAGCAGATTCTAAAGGATATGAGCTATGATTTCGAGATATTCAACATATCTCTTTACCGTTACCCTCACATCCTTGATATTCTGAAAGGAATGAAACAATTCGCACCCGACGCCAGACTGCTTCAGATAGCACGGGCAATTCCCGCCACCTTCAAAATGATCACGAACATCGACAAAGTAGAGGATTATTACCGGCAAAATATGGGCTTCGAAGTCGAAAAAGGCTCTTACGACCGGGTTTACAAACAATTTCTGGCTGATTTGAGAAAGGCAAAGGGACTGCGCGAAGTACAGCACATCTATAAAAAAGCCATGGCTGACATGCAGGCCATCCCGCTCAACAAGCCGGAACACCCGCTCCGCGTCGGCATCGTCGGAGAATATTTTACCATCATGGATCCGTTTTCCAACCATGAAGTCGAAAAGAAGCTGGCGCAGATGGGCGCGGAGGTTCACCGGTGGATGAACCTCTCCAACAGCCTCCTGATCTGCCCGGACAAGAATGTCATTCAAAAGCTAAAGAACTACGTCAATTATGACCTGCACAAATTTCCCTCCTCCATCTGGGTGGATATCCAGAAAAAGGAGAGTTCGAAATATGTCCGCTACGATACAGGCAGTTCCTCCGTCTCCACGATCACGCTGGCGGAATATTATGCCAAAAAAGGGTTTGACGGGCTCGTACACATCAAATCCTTCGGCTGCACGCCGGAGATGGACTGCATCCCGGTACTGCACAATATCAGCGCGGATTACAAGATTCCGACCCTGTACATGAGCTACGATACTCAGACCAGCGATACGGGGATAGAGACGCGGCTGGAAGCGTTTTATGATATGATCGCCATGGGACATGAGAAAAAACAGACACAGGCTCAGAATTAAAATCCGACCGGAGTCATTCTATAACGTGATTATCATGATATATAAAAATACAGATGCAGGATTAAATCTGACATAAATCATTCTATGATACGAAACGGATAACAACATCTCAACAAGGACCTGAATAGAAGCAGAAGAAAGGAAAATCCCCATGAAAAAAGCATACCTTGGGATTGACATCGGCTCGATCTCTACAAAAGGCGTGATTATAGATGAAGAAAAAAATATTCTGTGCGGCATCTATCTCTGGACAGAGGGCAACCCCATGGAAGCATCCAAACGCGTGATCGCCGCGCTCGGCAAAGAGCTGGACCAGAGCCAATATCAGGTTGTCGCTGCCGGAACAACCGGAAGCGCACGCAAGCTGGTCGGCGCCATGTGCAACGCCAGCATCGTGAAAAACGAAATCACCGCCCATGCAGTCGGCACGACGACTCTGCATCCGGACGTCCGCACGATCCTGGAGATCGGCGGCCAGGGCTCCAAGGTTTTATGCGTAGAAAACCGCGGGGCCGGGGGCGATGCCCAGGACCCACTTTGCGCCGCGGGAACCGGTTCTTTCCTCTCCAGCCAGGCCAGACGCCTCGGCGTTGAGGTGGAGGAATTCGGCAAAATCGCACTCGGCAGCCAGAACCCGACGCCGATCGCGGCCCGGTGCACCGTTTTTGCGGAGTCCGATCTGGTCCACAAGATCCAGATGGGCCACAGGAAAGAAGACATCATCGCCGGCCTGTGCAACGCTGTCGCCAACAACTATTTAAATAACATCGGAAAAGGCAAAAAAATCGTCGCCCCGATCGTATTCCAGGGCGGCGTCAGCAAAAATGAAGGCGTCGTAAAAGCGTTCGCCGACTCTCTCGGCGAGGAGATCATCGTAGATGAGAACGGCCATCTGATGGGCTGCTACGGTGCCGCCATCCTGGCACTGGGCTGCGGCGTGGAGAAACCGTTCTCCTTCGACATAGCAGATATGGACTTCCTCACCCGCGAGGTAACCTGTCCGAACTGCGCCAACCACTGTGAGATCATCTGTGTGTATCGGGAAGGTGAACTCATCGACGCCTGGGGCAACCGCTGTGAGCGCGGGGAAGTGCGGCAGGGAGAGCATTAATACAACAAACGTACTTTAAAATATTATTTTATTATCTCATACTTCATTGATTTTTGCCAGACTTTATTTTAAATTAAAATTTGTTATTATAAATATAAATAGTGCGCAAATAATTATTTATATATACGGTAACCAAAAAATAACGGCAACTATTATAACAACTGTTTTCAGGATATCAAAAGGAGGACGGATTCGCCAATCCGATTCCGCGCAAAACAATATGACATATGATACAGCAGCGGATCAGACATTACAAATGTACATCCACACCATCCGCACCTCAGAAAAACTTTCCGCAGAAGAAACCGCGAACCTGATACAAAAAGCAAAAACCGGAGATATGACAGCCCGGGAACGTGTATGCAACGCCCACTGTTATATCGTATATTACTGCGTCAAGAAAGGGAATTATACGCAAAACAACAGTGACATGACAGATTTTCTGCAGGAAGGAACCATCGGTCTGCTCAAAGCCATCGATTACTTCTCGCCGAAAAACGGAGCCTCCTTTTCCACCTATGCCTCATACTGGGTCACAAAGTACCTCTGGGACTACTGCCGGCGCAACCAGTTCATCATCAAACCGGACAAAAAATTTCGTCTGCTGTCAAAAATGTCGCAGCTTGAAAGAACATATGCAACAACATACGGAAAGAAGCCCGATACGAAAACGCTTGCTGATCTGCTCTCCTTATCTCCGGAAGAAACCGGAAAATTAAAAGCAGAACAGCAGTGCTTCTGCATGTTTGCGGAAGATGCTTTTCCGGAGTCTTCTGATTCCGGCAGGGATGATTATTTAAACAAACTGGCCGCCGGAGACTCAACATGGGATTATACCGACTGCAATGTTGAATCAGCGGCACTGGAACAGATATATTCAGAAGAGCTCTATCAGCAATTAACCGCCTGTTTCAACAGCGGTATTGACCGCGATATTCTGGATATCATCCTTCTGTCCGAAAATGAAACATTATCACATGCAAAGATTGCCAAAGAGCTGTCGTTTTCGAGAACATATATTTCCAGACGGGTTCAGGGAATGCGGGACAATATAAAAAACATCATGCTCGAGCTGAACCCGGATCTGAATCCGGATGTTTTTCATGTTGCCTGACATTCGCGTCACCTGTACAAAAGCCTCCTCGACGGATACCTTATTCTCAAAAACCATATAACGCTACAGCTTATAATAATACAGATAAATATCCTCAAAATGCCCGTCCTTCATCCGGAATCCGCCCGGTATCATTCCAAGCCGCTGAAACCCCAGCCTCTCATACAAATGCCGCGCATGAACATTGCTGTCCACAACCGCATTAAACTGCATGATGGAAAAACCAGTCTCTTTCGCTTTCTGCAGACAGTCGATCACCAGTTTCTCTCCTATATGCTCTCCCCTCAGACCGGCGCAGACCGCAAAACTGGCATTCGCGATATGCCCGCACCGGCCGACATTGTTCGGATGCAGGATATACAGGCCCAGAACAGCATCTGTATCGCCGTCAACCGCAAGGCCGGTATATGTCTGCGCTTCGAAGAATTCTTTTCCTGTGACAGCATCGAGAAAATCTTCCTGCGGGAAGGCAATGCCTTCCTCAACAACTTCATTCCAGACGCACAGCGCCCCTTCCGTATATCGATCCTCATAATGTTTCACTAAGATTGACATATCATCCTCCCAACGCGATCATACGGTCAATACACCGCTGAGCTCCCGTCATCACATCCTCCGTCAGCGTGATTTCCTCACCGCCCGCGCCGCGGATACAATGATAAACATCCATCAGCGTGGTGACCCTCATATTCATGCACGACAGATTGACAGAAACCGGATAAAACTCCTTTTCCGGGCACTCGAACTGAAGATGCTCCACGATGCTGTTTTCCGTTCCGATGATAAACTCCTTCGCGTCCGATTTCCGGGCAAAATCCATAATCCCGGTAGTAGATCCCACATAATCCGCCTGCGCCGTGACCGACGGGCGGCATTCCGGATGAACCAGAAACAACGCGTCCGGATGAGCGGCTTTTGCCTGCCGCACCTCGAAATCCTGCACGGCAAAATGCCGCGGACATCCTCCGGTATAAAAAGCAAAGGTTTTCTCCGGTATCTGTCCGGCCACATAGTGTCCCAGATTCTGATCCGGAATAAACAGGATATGATCCTCATCCATAGCCTTGCAGATTTTCACCGCTGAGGAAGACGTCACACAGACGTCGCAAACGGTTTTCAGTTCTGAGGAGGTGTTAATATACGCCACCACCGCATAGCCCGGATACTTCTGTTTCAGCGCCGTCAGCATCTCCGGATCCAGCTGATCTGCCATCGGACATCCCGCCATGGGATTCGCCAGCCAAACCCTTTTCCCCGGCGAGAGCACCTTGCATGTCTCCGCCATAAAACGAACGCCGCACATCACAATATTCGCGTGGAGATCTCCCGCCGCCTGAACGCTGAGTCCGTAGGAATCCCCGACGTAATCCGCGATCTCCAGAATCTCCTGATTCTGATAAGCGTGCGCCAGAATACAGATGTCATTTTTCTTTTTTAAACGGAGGATTTCCTCCTGTATTTCACGTATCTTCATGCTGATTTCCTCATTTATCCTTCTGTGTCCGCTCCCAGCTGCTGAGCGGCGCCAGAATGCCCGCCGTCTCCAGTTGTTCTTCAATCCGATCAAGCCGCTCCTCACTGGCCGCCTCCACCAGATGATAATGATATCCGGACGTCGCATTGCTCAAAAGCGTTGATTTGGCGGTCGCCAGCGCTTCAATAAACTCCCTCACATCCTGACGGGAGGCGATATCCATCTCCACACTCACGCGCCCGTAGACGCGGTGGCTGATGCTCACATTTTTCACATGACCGCCGTAATCCACGATCAGATTCAGTTCTCTGGCCGCGTCCTCGTCCGTATGGCAGACTTTAAACTCCCGGCTGTGCTTTCTCTCCTGCTGCAGGACATATCCGCGATATGTAGATACAATGCCGGGCACGGAAGCCCGGATCACCGCGAAATCCTGTACGATCACCTGACGGCTGACGCCAAAGCGGGCGGCAAATTCCTTCGCAGGGACAGGCTCCACAGCCGCACTCAGGGTTTTCAGAATCTCTTCTCTTCGCTCAGTTACCGTCAATTCCACTCTCCTCCTTCCGCGCATCGGGTCTTTTCTCCACAAATTATATGTTTTCATACGTACTCCGCAGCAAGTACGGAGTGGAGTTCTGAATAATCACATCGATTCTTCATACTGCATGCAGATTCTTCATGGAAATATCCATGATCGGTGCCGAATGTGTCAGCGCCCCGGAAGACACATAATCAATCCCGATGTCCGCCAGACGGGCGATATTTTCCCTCGTCACATTCCCGGAGCATTCCGTCGCGGCCCGGCCGCCGATCCGGCGGATAGCTTCGCGCATCTGATCATCCGGCATATTATCCAGCATAATGATATCCGCACCGGCATCAGCAGCCTCCGCCGCCTGCTCTGCCGTCTCTGCTTCCACTTCGATTTTGCGGACAAAGGGAGCATATGCTTTCGCCATTTGCACAGCTTTCGTCACACCGCCCGCCGCACCGATATGGTTGTCCTTCAGCAGCACACCGTCGGACAGATTATACCGGTGATTCGAGCCGCCGCCGACACGCACTGCGTATTTCTCAAAAATCCGGCAGTTCGGCATGGTTTTCCGAGTATCCAGCAGCGTAATCCCCGTGCCCTCCAGCAATTTTACCATATCATGCGTGCAGGTGGCAATACCGCTCATTCGCTGCAGATAATTCAGCGCGACCCGCTCACCGGACAGCAGTACCCGGATATCCCCCCGGACAACAGCCAGCTTCTGACCCGCCCGGACAAAATCACCGTCCCGGCACACACTCTCTGTCACAGTACGTTCATCCAGCAGTTCAAACACCCTGGAAAAAACATCCATTCCTGCAATGACGCCGTCCTGTTTACAGATCAGATCTACCTTGCCCTGCCGTGCACACGGCATAACCGCGTTCGTGGACACATCCTCACTGGAAATATCCTCCTCCAATGCCATGCGAATCAGCCTGTCCGCATGCAGTTTCATCGTTATATCATTCATGACCATGCCTTATCCTTCCCACTCACATCATCTGATTCATGACTCCGCTTCATCCTCTTCATCTCATTTCTCACAAGACACCGGTAATGCGCAAACAACGCGTCAGGATTGCGGTATTTATCTAAATTTACCATTGATCCTTCGGCCGGATAACTGCATCTTCCCGCCTGAGGAACCGTGCTTCCCCATGCGCCAGTCATGTTTTGACCGTTTCCATTCCCGGAACAGCATCTGTTTCCCCCAAACGCGATATCATCCGCCGCCCGCTGCGCGAACACCAGAGATTCCAGCAGCGAGTTGCTGGCCAGACGGTTGCGCCCGTGTACGCCGTTGCACCCGGTCTCCCCGCATGCATACAGGCCCTGCATAGAAGTACGTCCCGACAGATCCGCCCGGATACCGCCCATGAAATAATGCTGTGCCGGGACAACAGGAATCGGCTCTGAGAGCACATCCAGCCCTTCCTCCAGACAATGATTGTAAATATTCGGGAAATGCTCACGGATCACCTGCTCCCCCAGCGGACGCAGATCTTCCCACACAAAACGGGTGCCGTCCGCCTCCATCTGCGCACGGATATCCGCACTGAGCAGATCTCTGGGCTTTAACTCATCAGTAAATCGTTCACCGTTCTTATCATAAAGCAGCGCACCCTCACCGCGCACCGACTCACTGATGAGAAATCTCCGTCCCGGCTTCTCCGAATACAGCGTTGTAGGATGAATCTGTATGTAATCCAGATGTTCCGCCTCCACGCCATGCTCCAGCGCAATCGCCAACGCATCTCCGGTCATATGGGGAAAATTCGTGGAATTGTCAAACAGACCGCCCACGCCGCCGCAAGCCAGCACCACATGGGGCGCCTCGATCACATAGGGGTTCCCCGCTTCGCGAAACGCCACCACGCCGCGACAGACATTATCGCAGCAGATAATATCCGCCATGGTCGTATATTCATCGATCATAATATTCGGTTTTTCCCTCGCCTGCCGCAAAAGTACCGACGTAATCTCCCTGCCGGTCACATCCTCGTGAAACAGGATGCGCGGACGCGAATGCGCACCCTCTCTGGTAAACTCCAGCTCCCCGTCCGGATCTCTGGAAAACCGCACACCCCTCTGCACCAGATTCCGGATGATACTGTTCGAGCTGCGGATCATCAGATCCACCGTCTTCTCATTGTTCTCATAGTGTCCAGCCCGCATGGTATCCTCAAAATACGGCTCATAGTCGTCCTCGCCGCGCAGCATACAGATCCCGCCCTGCGCCAGCCAGGAATCCGACTCATCCGCTTTTTGCTTCGTGATCATGCGGATTTTCATATAATCCGGCAAATTCAATGCGCAGTATAGTCCCGCCACTCCGGTCCCCACGATCACGACATCACATGTCTGTTTCATCACAAAATTCCCTCCGTTCACAAAGTTGTATTATATACTCTGTACGGACAGGTGTCAAGACACATGTAAATAATATATACAGGCCGATCGCGAAGCAGTACCGGCCTGTATAAGGTTTTGCAATCTGACTACAACATAATTATGATTTCGTGATTTTATCAAATCGAACTTCGCTAAGCTCTCCCGACTGAAAGACATAATCCCTCATATAGGAGATACCTTCTCTGACCCTGATTGCATTCATCACATCGGCTGAGCTGCTCGGATTTCCCTCCAGCCAGATGGATATCCCCTGCTGCTCAAAATTCTGCAGCTCCACCATCAGGGCATAGCCACTGCTATTATGCTTATTTCTCATAGTTTCACCCCTTTTTGACCAAACGGAAGCCTGATTTCGTGATATACAACATCCGTTTGCACATTTGGGGCAGGTGACGCATCCCCCGAATTACACATTACATCGTTCCTACGTACCTTCCTTTCCTTTATTCAAATTTTTTTGGACACAGAACCACCTGCCGCCGGTCGAAAACCACCTCCTCCGCACTTCTTTTTGTCAGTTTTTTTCTAATCTTTCATATAATAATGATACCTGCGGATTGCTCCGCACTGCGTGCTCTCGCAGTCCTCAAAACACTCGGAATCCACTCATTTTAGCCTGAAAACCAGCTAAAATGGTTACTTCCTCGTGTTTTGGCGGGTCTCAAAGTCATGAATCCGAATGCAATCATTCAATTCATGACCTTTAGACCCTGGTATCATCATATACTGACAAAAAGGATAATTGCAGAGCGCTCGTTCCCGGGAGAGTTGTCTTTGGTTCACTGTGTAAATCATAAAATCTCGGAAATACTATAAGATGATCTCTCAGGATCAAAAGGATTGTCGCAGAAGATACATGCTCTTCTAAACATACTGTAAATGCAGCTGTTAATGTACGAAAATGTACGCCGCATGAAGTTTACAGCCTGCTTCCACTTCGATTTTGCGGACAAAGGGAGCATATGCTTTCGCCATTTGCACAGCTTTCGTCACACCGCCCGCCGCACCGATATGGTTGTCCTTCAGCAGCACACCGTCGGACAGATTATACCGGTGATTCGAGCCGCCGCCGACACGCACTGCGTATTTCTCAAAAATCCGGCAGTTCGGCATGGTTTTCCGAGTATCCAGCAGCGTAATCCCCGTGCCCTCCAGCAATTTTACCATATCATGCGTGCAGGTGGCAATACCGCTCATTCGCTGCAGATAATTCAGCGCGACCCGCTCACCGGACAGCAGTACCCGGATATCCCCCCGGACAACAGCCAGCTTCTGACCCGCCCGGACAAAATCACCGTCCCGGCACACACTCTCTGTCACAGTACGTTCATCCAGCAGTTCAAACACCCTGGAAAAAACATCCATTCCTGCAATGACGCCGTCCTGTTTACAGATCAGATCTACCTTGCCCTGCCGTGCACACGGCATAACCGCGTTCGTGGACACATCCTCACTGGAAATATCCTCCTCCAATGCCATGCGAATCAGCCTGTCCGCATGCAGTTTCATCGTTATATCATTCATGACCATGCCTTATCCTTCCCACTCACATCATCTGATTCATGACTCCGCTTCATCCTCTTCATCTCATTTCTCACAAGACACCGGTAATGCGCAAACAACGCGTCAGGATTGCGGTATTTATCTAAATTTACCATTGATCCTTCGGCCGGATAACTGCATCTTCCCGCCTGAGGAACCGTGCTTCCCCATGCGCCAGTCATGTTTTGACCGTTTCCATTCCCGGAACAGCATCTGTTTCCCCCAAACGCGATATCATCCGCCGCCCGCTGCGCGAACACCAGAGATTCCAGCAGCGAGTTGCTGGCCAGACGGTTGCGCCCGTGTACGCCGTTGCACCCGGTCTCCCCGCATGCATACAGGCCCTGCATAGAAGTACGTCCCGACAGATCCGCCCGGATACCGCCCATGAAATAATGCTGTGCCGGGACAACAGGAATCGGCTCTGAGAGCACATCCAGCCCTTCCTCCAGACAATGATTGTAAATATTCGGGAAATGCTCACGGATCACCTGCTCCCCCAGCGGACGCAGATCTTCCCACACAAAACGGGTGCCGTCCGCCTCCATCTGCGCACGGATATCCGCACTGAGCAGATCTCTGGGCTTTAACTCATCAGTAAATCGTTCACCGTTCTTATCATAAAGCAGCGCACCCTCACCGCGCACCGACTCACTGATGAGAAATCTCCGTCCCGGCTTCTCCGAATACAGCGTTGTAGGATGAATCTGTATGTAATCCAGATGTTCCGCCTCCACGCCATGCTCCAGCGCAATCGCCAACGCATCTCCGGTCATATGGGGAAAATTCGTGGAATTGTCAAACAGACCGCCCACGCCGCCGCAAGCCAGCACCACATGGGGCGCCTCGATCACATAGGGGTTCCCCGCTTCGCGAAACGCCACCACGCCGCGACAGACATTATCGCAGCAGATAATATCCGCCATGGTCGTATATTCATCGATCATAATATTCGGTTTTTCCCTCGCCTGCCGCAAAAGTACCGACGTAATCTCCCTGCCGGTCACATCCTCGTGAAACAGGATGCGCGGACGCGAATGCGCACCCTCTCTGGTAAACTCCAGCTCCCCGTCCGGATCTCTGGAAAACCGCACACCCCTCTGCACCAGATTCCGGATGATACTGTTCGAGCTGCGGATCATCAGATCCACCGTCTTCTCATTGTTCTCATAGTGTCCAGCCCGCATGGTATCCTCAAAATACGGCTCATAGTCGTCCTCGCCGCGCAGCATACAGATCCCGCCCTGCGCCAGCCAGGAATCCGACTCATCCGCTTTTTGCTTCGTGATCATGCGGATTTTCATATAATCCGGCAAATTCAATGCGCAGTATAGTCCCGCCACTCCGGTCCCCACGATCACGACATCACATGTCTGTTTCATCACAAAATTCCCTCCGTTCACAAAGTTGTATTATATACTCTGTACGGACAGGTGTCAAGACACATGTAAATAATATATACAGGCCGATCGCGAAGCAGTACCGGCCTGTATAAGGTTTTGCAATCTGACTACAACATAATTATGATTTCGTGATTTTATCAAATCGAACTTCGCTAAGCTCTCCCGACTGAAAGACATAATCCCTCATATAGGAGATACCTTCTCTGACCCTGATTGCATTCATCACATCGGCTGAGCTGCTCGGATTTCCCTCCAGCCAGATGGATATCCCCTGCTGCTCAAAATTCTGCAGCTCCACCATCAGGGCATAGCCACTGCTATTATGCTTATTTCTCATAGTTTCACCCCTTTTTGACCAAACGGAAGCCTGATTTCGTGATATACAACATCCGTTTGCACATTTGGGGCAGGTGACGCATCCCCCGAATTACACATTACATCGTTCCTACGTACCTTCCTTTCCTTTATTCAAATTTTTTTGGACACAGAACCACCTGCCGCCGGTCGAAAACCACCTCCTCCGCACTTCTTTTTGTCAGTTTTTTTCTAATCTTTCATATAATAATGATACCTGCGGATTGCTCCGCACTGCGTGCTCTCGCAGTCCTCAAAACACTCGGAATCCACTCATTTTAGCCTGAAAACCAGCTAAAATGGTTACTTCCTCGTGTTTTGGCGGGTCTCAAAGTCATGAATCCGAATGCAATCATTCAATTCATGACCTTTAGACCCTGGTATCATCATATACTGACAAAAAGGATAATTGCAGAGCGCTCGTTCCCGGGAGAGTTGTCTTTGGTTCACTGTGTAAATCATAAAATCTCGGAAATACTATAAGATGATCTCTCAGGATCAAAAGGATTGTCGCAGAAGATACATGCTCTTCTAAACATACTGTAAATGCAGCTGTTAATGTACGAAAATGTACGCCGCATGAAGTTTACAGCCATGAATCTGCGTCTTCCCGTATGAAACGGAACGCTCATGATTTTTTTATAGCACAACGCATTACATTTTTCAACTATTTTTTGTTGCTATTCCTATATTTTTTTGTTATTATGTATGCCAGATAAGGAAGTGATGACATGAAGATTGAAAAACTGAATGAACATCAGATTCGCTGTACGCTTACCAAAGAAGATCTGGCTGCGCGCCATATTAAGCTGAGCGAACTGGCCTATGGCACAGAGAAGACAAGAGCACTTTTTCAGGACATGATGATGCAGGCTTCCATGGATTTCGGATTTGAGGCGGATGACATTCCGCTCATGGTGGAAGCCATTCCGCTGCCTTCGGAGAAGGTAGTTCTGATTATTACTAAAGTAGATTCCCCGGATGAGCTGGATACCCGATTTTCTGAATTCTCCCACTGTTTTTCAGAAGAAGACGAACCGGAGATCCTTGAAGAAGAGGACATGGTCAGTGATGATGATATGATTCCCGCGGACCTGATCGATCTGTTCAGCCAGATTAAAAAAGAGCTTTCCGAAGCAGCCGCGGGTAACACAGAGGACAGTGAAGAGACAGACATCTCCGTCTCCGCACCGCAGGTGAGCCTGTTCGGCGCTTCTGACATGGATGAGGCGATCCGAGCCGCTCAGGCAGTCGCGCCATTTTATCATGGAGACAGCATCCTCTATCGGGATCCCGTCTCCGACGGATATCTGCTGCTTCTGCATCAGGGTCGTCATACACCCATAGAGTTCCGACAGATTACCCATACCATGGCCGCTTTTCTGGAGAGACGCAAGTGCAGCCCCGGCATCGCTGCCTACCATCAGGAGCACAGTATCCCCGTCCTCCGCAAGCAGGCGCTCCATACGCTGGCAGAGATACATTAGATAAAATTTATTAAACTTTCATGCGCTGCTGATACAGCACGCCAATATCCCTCCGCACCCATGGTCATCCGGCAGGATACGGAGGGATATTTATTTCGTCTGTCTCATCAACTGGCAGTGACACCGACTGTGCCTACTGCTCAACAACCGCATTCAAACGGTCAATCAGCTCGTCCGGCTCAAGCCCGTGCACCATAGCGGCCTCCGCCAGCGTCTCCATCTGGGAAGACGGGCATCCGAGACAATGCATACCGATGCCGAACAGCACCTCCGCGATATCGTCAATATGCTCCTGATCGCGCAACAGTTCGCCGATCATAGTATCCTTCGTGATCTTTGCCATATTTATTTCCTCCTGTTTTTTTCATAAGCGTAGTATAATACCATTTTCTCAGGATTGCAATTATTTTATACTGTTTAAAATTCTTAAATACCTCATAGATGGCCGGAGCCGTCGTTTTTATATTCACCGGTTTCATGTTTCGGTTCAGGAAACAATGACCCGTGCGGCCGGCCGCGTGAAGCCCACTGCCGTCCGAATCGGG
>JAJQFQ010000146.1:15975-16255 GCA_021201035.1 Clostridiales bacterium | reverse complement strand
TGAAGAAAAACATTTGCAAAGTTCATTTGAGCAATTTAGTGCAAAGAAAAGACACTACCTATTTTCAAGGGGAGGAAACATTATGAGAAGGAACAGGAAACAATGGATTGCGTTGGTAATAGTATTATCTATGTGTTTGAGTTTGTGTTCAGTTAGTGCTGGAGCGGCAGATACAAGCACAAATGCAAATGTCAGCAATCTGACTGATGTTATGAGAGTGGCTTCTGCGGATATAACATCTCCGACGATTGATACAAGCACCTTGAAGGCAGATAACACT
>JAJQFQ010000146.1:9319-15875 GCA_021201035.1 Clostridiales bacterium | reverse complement strand
CAGTATATGTGACCCCTCAGACAGATTCATGGGAATATATCTATTTTGACTATGACAGTACAGAGGGATTATACACAGGCACGTTGGATGTAACGGATAATCTGGAATCAGGAGAATGGTATGTCAGATTAATCAGGGCAATAGACACATCTGGAAACAGCATAACATATGATGGAGTGAATTCTCTTTATGGAACAAATGCTGATTTAAGTGCAGCTTCGTTTACGATTAGTGGAACGAATGCGGATATAACATCTCCGACGATTGATACAAGCACCTTGAAGGCAGATAACACTTCTTATACTGTCGGGGATACGGTGACTGTAACGGTTGAGGCGGAAGATAATGTGGGAATTGATCGTATATTCGCAGTATATGTGACCCCTCAGACAGATTCATGGGAATATATCTATTTTGACTATGATAGTACAGAGGGATTATACACAGGCACGTTGGATGTAACGGATAGTTTGGAATCAGGAGAATGGTATGTCAGATTAATCAGGGCGATAGACACATCCGGAAACAGCATGACATACGATGGAGTGAGTGCTTTATATGGAACGTATGCTGATTTAAGTGCGGCTTCGTTTACGATTAGTGAAGATACTGAGGAGGAAGATAATAAAGGGAACGCTGGAGAGGGAAATGAGTCCACAAGTAAAGATAAACAGAATATTATTGTTAGTATATCATCCGATTGTATTTATGTTGGAGATTCAGTGACGATTGAGGTTTCGGGTGCTGAAGGAACATTAAATTATTCCTCCAGTGATATGGATGTAGCAACTGTTGATGACAATGGTGTTATTACCGGTATATCGTCAGGAACGGCGACCATTACGATTATAGCGGCAGAAACCGATAATTATGAAGCTGCAACAAAGACTGTTGAGATTACAGTAGAAGAAGATACCAGGGATTGGGATACGGTATGTCTTGGAAAGTCAACATCAGTTACATTATCAAGTGCATCAGATCAGACTTATACATTTACGAGCGCAGACGGTGCAGCAGTATCAGCAGTTTTAACCGGACAGTCAACAAGTGTGATTTCTGTTGGAGGTATTAGCAGAGGGACATATTCGAAGACATATAGTGTTACCATGACAGCCATTGGTAAACACGTTTTAAATATTACTGGAAGTTCAGGTTCTGTAACTGAGTATTACCTTGAAGTTGTAGATCACGAATATACAGAATCGTTGGTGGAAGCGACCTGTGAGGAAGATGGATATATAGAATATATTTGTACGAGATGCGGAGACAGTTACAGAGACGATATAATATATGAGGCATTGGGACATGATTATATATCAGAGACGACGGAGCCGACCTGTACAAATGATGGATATATAACATATACATGCAGCAGATGCGGGGATTGTTATACGGAAGGAATCGAGGCATTGGGGCATGATTATATATCAGAGATAACAGAGTCGACCTGTACAAAAGCCGGATTTACAACATATACATGCATCGTATGTGGGGACAGTTATACAGATGATGAAGTTGCAGCTCTGGGTCATTCCTGGGACGATGGAGTGATTGCTGATGATGTAATCACATATACTTGCACGGAATGCGGCGAAACAAAAATGGAAAATCTGGCACATGAGAACAATATATTGGATGGATCGATTGTAATCAGCACAGATCAGATTCTTACAGATACGATCATTAATGGAGATTTATATATTCAAAAAGGAGCAATATTAACGACTTCAGGAACTGTTATCGTGAATGGTAATGTCTATGTATATGGAACATTAGACAATACCGGGACGCTGACTGTTTCAGACAGTTTATATTGCCTTCATTATGGAAGTCTGCTTTCAGCGGGTGATTATGATTATGGCTATTTAAATAATATAGGAAGTGTAAATATCACAAATCTGATTGTAAAAGCAGATTATCTGTCGAATGAAATTCCAGATGTTGAAAGTGATGATTCAAATCAGAACGATGACGATAATAATGATTCCGGAAGCGGAGATACTGATGAAGGAACCGGGAATACAGGCAATGAAAATGACGGTTCCGAAAGTGCAGATACTGATACCGAAACCGGAAGTGAGGATGACAGCAATACAAGCGGAAATACCGGAAGCAGTGATACGACCGGAAACACCGGCAGCAGTGCAATTGCATCTTCAGGTAATACATCGGCTGCGGCTTCCTCTCCGGACACCTTGGCAGTCCGCCGCGGAAATCTCTATTATTTTTCCTATTCGCTGAAAAGCGGTAATGCGGATAAAACAGTTGCTTATGGGAAAGCGACGGATGAGGTTCTGATTGGTGACTGGGACGGTGACGGGGTTGATACGATTTGTGTACGCCGCGGGAATACTTATTACTTTAAGAATACGATTACAGGCGGTAATGCAGATATAGTGATTGCTTATGGAAAGACGACGGATGAGGTCCTGGTTGGCGATTGGAATGGTGACGGAAAGGATACGCTGGCGGTTCGCCGCGGGAATACGTATTATTTCAGCAACAGTCTGAAGAGCGGTAATGCGGATAAAGTAATTGCTTATGGAAAAACAACCGATACGGTTCTTGTCGGTGACTGGGACGGTGATGGAAAGGATACATTGGCGGTTCGCCGTGGAAACGCATATTATATCAGCAATACGATACATTCGGGAACTGCTGATAAGACTGTATATTATGGAAAGGCAACCGATACGGTTCTGGTAGGTGATTGGGACGGAAATAATACAGACACGCTCACGGTAAGACGCGGCAATCTGTATTACATCAGCAACACGATCAAATCCGGTAACGCGGACAAAGTGATTGCTTACGGAAAGGCGACAGATGATGTATATGCGGGAACCTGGAAATGATAAACCGGGTCTTGGCGTAAAGAATCTTATGTACGGCCTGTCACATGGATAACGCCAGCTGATGTGTCGACCAAAATCATAGTATACAGGAAACGGGGAATACTGTATCAGGTTACAGAGAGTCTGATTATAGTTATATACCCTCAAAATAAGGGCAAAATCATATTGATTTATCCTTGTTTTGAGGGTATACTATTTACTGTGAAAGTGTCATCAATAGACAGACTCGTGACGTGCTTGCACGGCTAAGAGGCTGGATATTGGATGACCAAGACGGTACGAACAAGTAGGGCGATAGCCCGGATTGTGAGTACCGGCGGCGATTGCGGGAGCACGAAGTGCGGAGCAATCGGCTTTCATGAATGGTGGCGCGCTGCATCAGCAGCGCATGAGTGTTTACTATGAAAGTGTCGTGAAAAGGTTGAATGAAAATGAAACAGATAAAATATATTCATCCGGATGCGGTTTCGTCCGGAGAGATTCGCGCAATACGTAAGAAATTAAATCTGACACAGGCGGCTTTTGCTGAGTTTGTGTGCGTCTCAAAGAAGACGGTTGAGCGTTGGGAGTACGGGAAGGAAAATGTGTCGGGGCCGATTGTGACATTGATCAGCCTGTTGGGAGAGTATCCGGAGCTTGAGCGGAAAATGAGAGTCCCTGAAAAAACGCTTCCGTTACGGTTATGGTATATGTTTCAAAATCAGGTCTGTACGGTTATTGATGTGGATGAACGGATGCGCAGAGTGAAAATATTTAATTTCACCAGTGATCTTTTGAAGAGGGCTTTCGGGAAAGAGGAGGAGCCTTCCTACGAGCGTTATGAAGCGTTTCTGGAGAGCCGATGTTTTCCCGCAGGCCGGGATAAGATGAAACTTCAGCTGGAGCATCTGGGATTGCCGTTTTATGATCCGATTCTTATCATAGAGAAAACACAGGGGCGAGTGGCGGGAGATTTTTTCTGGGTTCGTATTGAGAGGTGAGCGGCGGAATTGTACGGATATCACATACATTTTTCTTTTGACCGGAAGGATATCGTCAGATTATTGGAGAAAGAGCCATATTATCCGCAGGAAATCAAGGAGCGGGTAGAGTGGATTCTGTCAGAGCAGAGGAGGAAATACAGTTATCTGTTTTAGTTATATACCTATTTATGGTACGGTGAGTGATGAAAGAATTTGGAAGAAATTTATGTAAGGCTTGTAAAAAAGAAATTTTCGGCGAACTTGATTTGGAAGGAGAGACAGGATATATATGAGATACCCGAAATTTTTACAGAAAAACGGAACGATCGGCTTTGTTGCGCCGTCCTACGGTTGCAATATAGAGCCATACAAAACCGCGTTTCAGAACGCACAGCGTAAATTCAGGAAGCTGGGCTATCGTATAGAGCTGGGGCCGAACTGCTACGAGGGCAGCGGTATCGGGATCAGCAATACGCCGGAAAAATGCGGCGCGGAGTTGCAGGAATATTATTGCAGGAAGACGAACGATGTGCTGATTTCCTGCGGCGGCGGCGAGCTGATGTGTGAGGATCTGAATTATGTGGATTTTGAGCGGATTGCGGCGGCGGATCCGAAATGGTATCTGGGATACTCGGATAATACGAATATGACATTTTTGCTGACGACGCTCTGCGATATGGCTTCCATCTACGGGCCGTGTGCGCCGGCTTTCGGAATGGAACCGTGGCATCCGGCGATCCGGGATGCGTTTGATTTGCTGACAGGGAAACTCCTGACGGCATCCGATGAACAGACAGAGAAGAGTCTGACGGTTCACGGCTATGATAAATATGAAAAAGAGGGTCTGAAGGATGAGGAGCATCCGCTGCTGCCATATAACGTGACGGAGCCTCGCGTCATGGTGCGGGTGCCGGATCGGGATGTCCATATGGAGGGACGGCTGATCGGCGGCTGTCTGGATTTGCTTCCTATGTATCTCGGAACGAGGTTTGACAGGGTGCAGGCGTTTGTTGAGAAATACAGGAATGACGGCTTTCTCTGGTTTCTGGAATCCTGTGATTTGAATCCAATGGGTATCCGGCGTGCGCTCTGGCAGCTTGAACAGGCAGGGTGGTTTCGGTATCTTTCCGGATTCCTGATCGGTCGGCCGTTGTGTCACGGGGAAACGCTGCTCGGGATGGATCAGTATGAGGCAGTCACCGGAATTCTGGGGAAATACGGCGTGCCGATTCTTATGGATCTCGATATCGGACATATTCCGCCGGCGATGCCGCTGATCTGCGGGAGCTATGCGAAAGTGGATGCGATTGGCAATAATATCTCAGTTGAGATGATATTGAAGTAAAACGTGAAGGGACAAGTATGGTACCGGTTGAATTGATGAACGTTCATATGAAATTTTAAGGTCGTGAGATAATCATTTTACAGATCGGATTTCCCTGTGCGGAGAATTTTTCTTCATATTCCGTCATCACATTTCCTCTGTTCATATCGGCGTCGTGATGGAGATCCCGGGTAAAGTCATCCACGCGCCAGCCGGCCCGTTCCGCTTCCTCCAGTGAAAATGCGAACAGATCCGAGTTGTCGGTCTTAAATTCGATGCGTCCTTCGGGCGCGAGTATCATGTCGTAGCGCCGCAAAAACTCCGCGGAGGTCAGCCGCCGCTTCGTGTGGCGGTCTTTCGGCCACGGGTCGGAAAAATTCAGATAGATATGGGACACTTCATCAGCCGCGAAGATGGTACAGATATTGCTGGCATCCATGCGGATGAAGCGGAGGTTCGGAAGCGGATCTTCCCGTGCGTCCAGTTTCTCCAGGGCGCGGACAAGGACACTGTCGTAACGCTCGATGCCGATATAGTTTACGTCGGGATGACGGTCTGCGAGGGTGGTGATGAACTGCCCCTTTCCCATGCCAATCTCGATATATATGGGGTGGTCATTGCCGAAAATGGTCCGCCAGCTTCCGGCCGGTGCGGGCGTTTCCGGGATACATGCTTTGTGGCTGGCGACGGTTTCTTTCGCGCCGGGTATGTTTCTGAGTCTCATGGTTTTCCTCGATTGAAAAAATGATTTTGTTTTCATGGGGTAATTTAGTTACTGTTTGATTTATTGTGAACTGTTGTATTAGTTTAACATAAATAATACAGGATGAAAATACAAAACATTCGGACAGAGAGAATTTTGCAAAAAAGAGAATATAAACGGGGGGAATGCATGTTTGACGAAATTCTTTGTATATGTCATAATGAAAACACTGGGTGCAAACACAGAGAAGTAAATGCGGTTATATCTGTAAAAAATACTGTTTATTGTAAGTGATTGACCTAAGTTTTATTATTATATCGGAGTTTGACACATGACAAAATTTTTTAAAAAATTCTTTTTTTCCATGCTGGCGGTTGTTCTCGTTATCGCCGGTATATCATTGGCTGTTCCGGGTGAAACCGGCCTGATTTCTCAGCTGACGGTTTCGGCTTATGCCGATGAAGTCTCCTGGCCGACCGGGCCGGAGGTTACGGCGGACAGCGCGATCGTGATCGAGGCGGCGACGGGGACCGTGCTCTATGAGAAGAATGCCGATGCGCAGCATTACCCCGCCAGTATCACGAAGATCATGACAACGCTTCTGGCGCTGGAGAACAGTTCTCTGGACGAGGTGGTGACTTTTTCTGCCGATGCGGTCTATAAAAACGAGGGAGATTCTTCCCATATTGCCCGTGATCTGGATGAGCAGATG
>JAJQFQ010000146.1:0-9309 GCA_021201035.1 Clostridiales bacterium | reverse complement strand
CGATGGAACAGTGTCTCTACGCGGTCATGCTGGAGTCTGCGAACGAATGTGCCTATGCTGTGGCGGAACATGTGGGAGATGGGGATTATCAGGCGTTTGTTGATCTGATGAATGAAAAGGCCGCGGAGCTCGGCTGCACGAATACGACATTTACCAATGCGAACGGCCTGCCGGATGAGTCTCATGTGACATCCTGCCGGGATATGGCGCTGATCGCTCAGGCGGCGATTGCAAACAGTACCTTCCGGCAGATTGTCGGGACGGTGAAATATACGATTCCTCCGACGAATAAGCATGATGAGGAGACGATTTTAAATAATCATCACCGTATGATCAGCTCTTATAAAGGTACTTCCTACCTGTATGAGCATTGTATCGGCGGCAAGACCGGTTACACGGTTGCAGCCGGGAATACGCTTGTGACTTATGCGGAGAAGGATGGCATGCTTCTGATCTGCGTGGTCATGCAGGCGCCGTCACAGTATGAGGATACGACATCGTTGTTCGAATATTGTTTTGCGAATTATACGATGTACAATGTGGCGGAGAACGAGACGAGATATGGGGACGCGGGGGTTGGCACGGCGTCGCTTTTCAGTGAGATACAGCCTTATGCCGAACTGGATCCGGATGCACAGATCATTTTGCCGGCGACTGCAGAGTTTGCGGATACGGAGGTGGAGATTTCCTATGAAGAGGCCGGTGGGAGCACTGTCGGTACGCTGGTCTACTCCTATGGCGGAAAGCAGGTAGGGACGGCGGATGTTGTCACGACCGGCGCGAGTGCGGCGACGTACGTGTTCGGCTCGGGTACGAGTGATTCCGCAGAAGAATCTGACAACCATGACACAGATGACAGCAACCGTGCGGATGAAGATGACGAGACGGATAATGGTAGCAGTGTGGGAGCCGACGATGCGGATGATGGCACGGATACCGGGATTGCTGCGGATACAGATACCGTAAGCGAGACAGACCAGGTATTATCAGGATCATCTGCGTTTAGCCTGCAGAATACAAATAAGGATCGGGTTATTCTGATTATTAGCATTATAGCCGCGGCTGCAGTGGTGATTTTTGTGATTATTCCGAATATTCGCCGTGCGCGGCGCAGAAAACGTGCGCGTGAGAGACGTTATAAAGAGATTACGGGTGATCGGAGACGGAACCGTCGTCGAAGAAGATAAAAATAAATTGACAGGCATAAAAAGGCAGGGCAAACTAAAGTCAGATTTTCGTGGTATTTGTTTATGTCACACAGAATGCCGATATCCGGCTGAACCATGGTTTTGTCGTCGCAATCCAGCTGAACGTCAACAGGTGCAATGAAGGGAATGCATGCCCCCTTTTTATCAGTGATATGGTTGGCAATCTGCCAGAAGATCTCTCCGCATATCCGTTGATGAAGAAGACCCGGGGCAGCCATATCATAGATGACACCGTCAATCAGCTCGACACGCCGGTCGTCCGGAAAAGCGTAATAATCAGCAAGAGTGTATTCTCCCTGACGTTTTATACCAGAGGAGATTGCCGTTTCTGATACGGTCTGTGTGGTGGGCAGAGTCACCTGCGCATTCTTATACAGGAGAGTCTCTTTTTTGGTGTTTGAATTTTGTGTTGTGTTTTCAGGTAAGTCTTTACTCATAAGTAATCACTCCGGGAACGGTGTTATGTCCCGACTATAATATCATGACATTACTAAGGTGTCAACGGATGTGCTGCGCAGTTTTTTCTTCTAAACGGACATGACTGCTGACGCGGCGCGCCAACATTCATGAAAGTCGATTGCTCCGCACTTCTTCGAGTCTACACTCCTCTCCGGTCGGCGCTGAACAGACGTCTAGCGCCCCGCAATCGCCGCCGGTACAGCTTTGCATAAGCTTTCCCTAAATTCGCATTTCATGCTCATTAAGGGAGAACATTATCGCAATCTGGGCTCATCGCCCTACTTGTTCATACCGGCTTGGTCGTCGAATATCCAGCCATTTGGTCATGCAAGCATGCCCATCTGTCTGTCTATTCACGACACTTTCATTGTAAAATGTCTTCTAGATCAAGTCCATAGCGTTTGGCAATATCCCTGGCATAGCTTAACCCGTCCGGTGTTGTCCGCAGCACACGGTAGCTGCGGGTGCCGTTTTCCCGATCTTCCATCTGTGCCACGAGATTATCTATTTTTCCCGTATTGTCCGGATGGGAGTTGAACTCTGCGACCTTCAGCGGCAGATCATGGATATGTGTCACATACAGCCCGCAGCAGCCGATGACGCCGATGCCGGTCAGTACCTCGGAGGCTATATAGCCGGCCTCCAGACCGCTGGTGCTCGAAAAAGACTCGTCCATCAGAAGCATATCCGTTCCGGCCAGTTTTTTCATGATTGCTCCCAGCCTTGCGCACTCACTCTCGAGGCGGCCCTTGCCGTAATTATCTTCATCCGATGTCGGAAAGTGTGTATAGATGCCGGAAACAGGACTCATATGCGCACGTTTGGCCGGAACAAAAAGCCCCAGCTGGAACAGCGCCTGAGACGTGCCGACGGAGTAGGCAAAGATGGATTTCCCGCCGTGGTTCGGACCGGTCACCAGATAAAACCGGCCATTTTCATCCAGACAAAAAGAATTGGAAACGATGGTTTTTTCCACGCCGCGCAGTGCGAGCATGGGATTATATACATCCGTCAGATTGCAGACCTTTTCCTCCATCGGAGCGATTTTCGGACGGCACATGGGATGGCCGAGCTCCTGCATCTGCAGAATGAAGGCGGCGCCGGCGGTCAGGAAGCGAATGTCATCCAAAAGAGCAACAAACGGAGCCGTGTTGATTTTATAATAATTCTGAATGATCGGTTCAAACTCGCGGAGCGATCTGGAAAAGATGGTGTGCAGGGAGGAGGAGATCCCGTGATTCAGGGCTTTCAGTTCTTCGGTATGAAGTCCCTTCGTTAAAGGATACAGCGAAGAGAGCAGAGTCATTTTGTCTGCGGAATGTTTTTTAAACAGACGGTTCATTACGGTGCCCGGTCGGAAAGGTTCCTGGTTGACAGACAGGATGCCGGCGTCCTTAGGCAGCAGATTTTCATCCAGATTGATGCCGATGGTGACGCTTTTTAAATAGCCGAAGTCCATCTCTGTTCCGGCCAGTTCCGCGCAGAGACTCTGATACTCTTCTCCGTCATGAATTTCAGAAATCTGTTTCTGAAAAAGCTTCATTCCCTCCGAATGAAGGCGGCAGGAGGCAAGCGCTTCGGAAAAAAGATCGACGATATCCCGATACCTTTCCAGATAACGCACGGAACTTAATGCACTGTCTACGGAAAAGCTGCTGTCCATCACCCGGCTTAGCTGATTGATGTTGCTGATGATGGTTACAGAGTCTGTAAAGGCTTTATACAGAGCCGGATTCTCTACCAGATCTTCCATGATAGACAGGCGGTAATCAAGGACCTTCGGGTCGGTGGAGAAATAATCTTCCAGATGGAGTTCGGAGAAACCGCGGTAATTCTCCTGCCGGATGACAATCATGTCGTCAATCTGCAGGGAGCGGATAAAATCGTGGTCAATGACGCGTTGTTCTGACGAGATGTCATAATCGGGTGGATAAATCAGTCGAAAATTGTTCATTGGGGTGCTGCCTTTCACGAATATGTTTTTTCTATTGTAACATATAGGGGTCAGACCCCGGTATTTTTTTATAAATTTTTGAATGGATTATTTTATAAAAAATCATTAATCTTTATAAAAATTTACTGGGATCTGACCCCTGAGCAGTACGGTAAATATGCATCCGCCCTCATCCGCATTTCGCACCTGGATTTCTCCGCCGCTGGCCTCAACAATTTGTTTGGCGAGAGCCAGTCCCAGACCGTTCCCCTCATCCTTGTGGGAGCTGTCCGCCTGATAGAATTTTTCGAAGATGCGCAGATACTGGTCTTCTCTGACACCGGGACCGTTATCCCGGATCGTAAAGGCAATCCGATCTCCCGTATTCGTCAGACGTATGGAAATAAAACCCTGCTCCGGGTCGAATTTGATCGCATTTCCGATCAGGTTGTTCCAGACGTGGGAGAGCAGGTTTTCATATCCAACGTAGTCAATTTCCTCCATTTCGATATCGAAGGCAATCTTCTTTGCACTCCATTGCGGTTCCAGCATGACAATGGACTGGCGTATCTGTTCATCCAGACGAAAGGTGTTTTTCTGGATGCTGATACGCTGGTTTTCTACCTTTGACATGAGGAGAATATTTCCGACCAGACTGGAAAGACGTTTTGTGTTAAAAAGAATCTTGTCAATGCACTCCTCCTGTTCCGCTGATATGCCGGCATCATCCTGAAGAAGCATGGCATAGCCCTCGATGGCGTTGATCGGGGTCTTGAATTCGTGGGATACGTTGGAAATGAAATCGCTCTGCAGCATTTCGGTAGAGGCCAGTTCCCGCACCATGGCGTTGAAGTTGCTGTAGCTGTCGCGGATATCACGGATCTGGCTTCGTGTTTCGAGATGTATGGTGAAGTCACCCTCCGCGACGCGCTGCATGGCACGGTTCAGGCGGAAAATCGGCGCGATAAACTGTGTGCTGAAAATCACTGTGAGAATAGAACCGAGAACAATGCCCAGAATAACATTCCACAGAATAACAGGTATGTCAAACGGGAGGCCGAAGATGTGCCCGAGCAGGCTCGTGAGAAGGTTTGCCAGAGTCTGGGTGGCAATGATAATAATCAGAATAACAATGGTAAAATACAGCTGCAGATTGTGTTTTTTCATGTCTTTTTCACCACCTTGTATCCGATGCCCCGTATGGTCACGATCTGAAAGTCCGGATTGTCCCTGAAATGCTCCCGGAGCCGGCCGATGTGTACATCAACGGTGTGCGGTTCCGTCTCGGAATCATAACCCCAGATATCATCCATAAGCTGCTGCCTTGTGAAAATCCGCCCCGGAAAGGAAACCATTTTGTACAGGAGCATAAATTCTTTTTGCGGAAGGACGGTGCTTGTCCCGTCTGAAATGACAGTCATCGAATCATAGAGAAGCTCCGTGCTGCCGATGACCTGCCTGTGTTCATGAATCATTTGCGAACGGCGCAGCAGCGCACCGACCCGCAGTACCATCTCATTGATGTTCACGGGCTTTACCATATAGTCGTCTGTTCCCGACGAAAAACCCAGACGCATGTCGTCGAAGGCGTCTTTTGCCGTAATCATCAGGATCGGAATCTGGCTGCCGGCATCGCGCAGCGTCTGAACCAGTTCGTAGCCGTCCATCACCGGCATCATAATATCCGAGATAATCAGATCCGTGTATTCCTGGTCCAGAGCATCTAACGCTTCTCTGCCGTTGGAAACGCCGCGAACCAGATAACCGTTTCTTGCCAGAACACGTTGGAACAGCTGCCGCAGTTCAGTATCGTCTTCCACAATTAATATTTTAAACATGATGTACCTCCGTGTGCCGGTGTTGTGTCAGAGTATGGTTTTGCTGCCAGGCGGGTTTTCGTACGGATCGGATGACGCCGTACTCTCACAGCACAAAAATATTATATAAGATATATAACAAGAATTCAATTGTTTATGTATAAAAAGGCAGAATAACAGTTTTTGGGGCAGGATTCCTCTTTCGTGATTCGATGCAGAGTATATCTGTTCTGAGTGGAAGTATCATCCGTTCAGCGTTCAGCAGAGAGAATGGCTGATTTTTGATAATTCTCTGTCATCTGCTGCCGGGATACCTGCTTCTCCGGAGCAATTCGCTGTTCTGCCTTCTGTCTGCGCGATTTGCTCCGCAAAATCGCAGATATCCGCAGCGGCTCTGGGATTGATTCTCTGTTGCTGTCGGCGAATCATTTGCTCGACAGCGGTCGGATTTTCAAGCTGTTTTAAAGCCGCTGATAATTTTCGCCGGCAGTTTTTCGGATAGAGGCTCATTCCCATTTTTGCGAAAAACTTTGCGTTTTCTCTCTCACATCCCGGAATCGGGGATATGTGGATCAGAGGAACGCCGCATACAGCGGCTTCCGTGGAGGTGAGGCCGCCCGGTTTTGAGATCAGCACGTCACTTGCACGCATGTATGCCGCCATGCGGTCTGTGTGCCGCAGCAATCGTATTTGTGCGTTATTTTGATAGTGTTTTTTCAGTTTTTCATAGAGTCTGTCATTGTTTCCACAAATAATGATCAGGTCATACGCGGGATGGCTTTTCAGATATTTTGCGATCGTTTTCGCGGCAGTCCATATTTGTCCGGCTCCGATGCTTCCGCCTGACAGCAGCAGATAATGTCTGCCCGGATCCAGTCCAAGCTGTCTGGCTGCGAGTTGTCTGACAGGTTCTCTTTTTGAAAACTGATTCAGATCTGTATGGGAATCGGACTGCGCAGTTTGTAAGCTGTCAGGGATTGTGCAGGGAGAAGACAGTTTATTAAGCGGCAAGTCTTCGGAACGGATATCCTGTGATCGGTTTGCCTCTGCATAAACGGAAAATTCTCTTCGTACCGGAATTCCCAGCGCACGCAGGCGTACCCGTGGTATTCCTTCAGAAATGAACTCTTTCTCCATCTGTTCGGCCGGAACAATGTAAAAATCATTGTCAGCCTCCGCGGTGAGCGGAGGACAGGTATAGTCTGTGGTGACCATAACCGTTTTGGGAACGGGAATTCCCTGTTCCTTCATGCCGCCCAGCATTTCCGCGGGGAAAACATGCAGCGACAGGACGACATCATAGGGATGCTGATTGAAAAATTTACGCATCGGCTCTCCCATGTACCGGTTTAATTTGTAGACCAGCGTGTGGAACGGCAGGCTGCTCCGAAACCGTCCGATCTGATAAAACATGCCCCACAGGATCGGCGTCCTTTGAACCATATGGTCATAGGAATGCCCGAGCCATTCGGCCAGCCGGTCGCTGACGATGGTATAGGTATCCACAATATCCGCATGGTGTCCCCGCAGCTCCAGTTCTTCCTGCAGTGCTTTGCCGGCGGAGATATGTCCGCCTCCCGTGCTGCAATATAAAATCAAAACATTCATAACAGTTCCCCTCCTTGTCAGTTCTGATTTCTTTTAAAAGTTCATGAAAATTTTTCAGCTGTTTTACTCTCTGCTGCTTTTTCCCGGCTTTGCAGCAGCTTCTCACAGGCCCGCGTCATACGCGGACGGTTATATCTCTGGACCAGTATAAACGGAAGATTGCCGACGGCAAAGAGCAGCGACATGATGAGCCCGCCGGCGCCCGGCCAGATCCGCAGGCATCCGAATCCGAAAATGCACAGCAGGATGTGGATGGCTTCCGCGATACAGGTTTCCTGAATTTTCAGGTAAAGGGTATCCTCGTTGTCGTCAGGCGTGATCCGCTTCGGCGGCATGATGCCGGGCGCGATTTTGCTCATGTCCGGGAGAATATCCTTCCATTTTCTGATGCGGATCGTCTCGTATAATTTTCCGTTTTTTTCGGCGTGTAATGTGCGAAACGGCGGCTTGTCACAGACAAACCAGCGTTTCGGCAGAATCCTTCCGATCAGGAAGAACAGTACGCCGATTATAATATAGTAAAGAATACATTTGGTAAAATACATGGCAGCTTCATTTCATATAGTTTTTGACGGACGTTTTTATAAAATGGTTTGAGCGACAAAAGGGTAAGATACTACGGATTGCAGCTTTGCATAAGTTCGATTACGGAAATCATAGATTTCCTATCTCACTTATCCGCACTTCGTGCTACCACAATCCTAAAAACATTCGGAATCCGCTAAATTTGACCAAAAAACGGTCAAATTTGCTACTTCCTCATGTTTTTGCGGTCCCCAATGTCAGAAATACGGATGCGAGCATCCGATTTCTGACCTTTTGTACCTTGTATCATATTATAGGAAATAAACGGCAACAGAATATCAACTGAAAATCAACAATTGTTGAGATTTCATGGTTCATATAATGGGAATGGCAGAGAACAGAGATACTTCGAAGGCGGTATCATTCGAGTCTTTTGTGGCAAAAGAAGGGTTTTCCATGGATGAACATGAAATATTAAGAAACAGTAAAAACTGGCAGTCTCGCTTGACGAGTGCTAATTTTGGTGTTATCATCCTTCAAAACGATGTGCTTCCGGATTATGAGCTGTAAAAATAGTGTTTACAAAAACGGTTCGGGAGTAATTCGGGAGAATTAGGAAGGAGGCCGTGATGGATAACACGAGATTTAACGACTACTTTCATGAAAATCAGATGCTTTGTTACAAAAACGACCGGATCAGTAAGGAACTGACGCAGGAGTTTGGGGTGAAAACCGGTCTTCGTGATGTAAACGGAAAAGGCGTTCTGGCAGGTCTTACGAATATTTCAAATATCAAGGCTTTTGAAAATAAGGGCGGACGGCAGGTTCCGTGCCGGGGGCAGCTGACATATCGGGGATATAACGTCAGGGACTTGATTCAGGGGAGTTCAGGTGGAAAGTTCGCTTTCGAGGAGGCAGCTTATCTGCTGATTTTTGGAAAGCTTCCGACGAGATCTGAGCTGAAGGAGTTCTGCGAGGTACTGGGAGAGAAGCGGACCATGCCGTCGAATTTTACCCGTGATGTCATCATGAAGGCGCCGAGTAAGGATATCATGAACTCCATGACGAGGAGTGTGCTGACGCTGGCTTCTTATGATAAGGATGTTGCAGATCTGGCGATTGACAATGTATTGCGGCAGTGTGTGCAGTTGATGAGCATCCTCCCCATGCTGGCCGTCTATGCTTATCATGCGTACAACCACTATGAGAACGATGACAGCATGTACATACACCGGCCGGATCCGGAGCTTTCCATCGCGGATAATTTCCTGCGGATGCTGCGGCCGGATACGAAGTATACGGAACTGGAGGCCAGAGTGCTGGATGTGGCGCTTCTTCTCCACGCGGAGCATGGCGGCGGCAATAACTCTACGTTTACGACGCGAGTTGTCACATCCTCCGGATCGGATACGTATTCCGCGATTGCTGCGGCGCTCTGTTCTCTGAAGGGAAGCCGCCACGGCGGGGCGAATATCATGGTTATGCATATGATGAAGGATATCAAAGAACATGTGCGTGATTTTGAGGATGAGGAAGAGGTGGCTGCGTATCTGTCGCTGATTCTGGAAGGAGAGGCCTTTGATCATCAGGGACTGATCTACGGAATGGGGCACGCCGTGTATTCGTTGTCCGACCCGAGAGAAGAGATTTTTAAAGGATATGTGGAACAGCTGGCGGCGGCAAAGGGCATGAAAAAGGAGATGACTCTTTATAATAATATTGAGAAAGCAGCGCCGAAGCTGATCGCGGACAAGCGCAG
>JAJQFQ010000006.1 GCA_021201035.1 Clostridiales bacterium | reverse complement strand
GCCTTTTTCCTCACCAGATATTTATATTTTTCAAGAAGATAATCCATCACGCGGGACTCACCGTCCCGCAGGAGACGAATCAGCTCCGTGTCGGTCATTTCTTCATATCGCTGCATCATCGCCGTCACTTTCCGTACAGCCGCCGGGCGGCCGGACAAATATCAGAGAATATCAGCCATTCATCCGCTGCCGCACAATTTCAAAAGAAAGCACACCGGCAGCCACCGAAGCGTTCAGAGAATCTATGTCTCCCCGCATCGGAATAGATGCCGTAAAATCGCAGTTTTCTTTTACAAGCTTACTGACACCCTCTCCCTCGTTTCCGATGACAAGTCCGATCGGTCCGGTCAGATTCCGGCGGTACATCACTTCGCCGTCCATATCCGCACAGACAAACCAGATACCGCGCGTTTTTAAATTCTTCATGGTAGCGGTCAGATTCGTCACCTTCGCCACGGGGGTATAATTCAGAGCGCCGGCGGATGCTTTCGCCACGGTCGCCGTCAGTCCGACCGCGCGCCGCTTCGGAATAATCACACCATGCGCGCCCGCCAGATTGGCAGTACGGATGATTGCGCCGAGATTATGCGGATCCTCAATTCCGTCCAAAAGAATCAGAAACGGCGGTTCCCCCCGCTCCCCGGCGCGCTGAAGAATCTCATCCACCGTGACATAGCCATATGCCGACGCATGCGCGATCACGCCCTGATGTTTCCCGGTCTCTGACATATGATCAAGACGATCCTTAACGACAAAATTTATAATCGTCCCGTACTTTTTTGCCTCACGGACGATCGTACGAACCGGTCCGTCCTGACAGCCGTCCAACACAAATAATTTATCGATGGTTTTGCCGGAACGGAATGCCTCCAGCACAGCATTTCTTCCTTCTATAATCAGACACTGACCTTCCGCATCATCGTTATGACTGGTATCACCCATAGAGTTTTCTCTCCTCTCTATTCTCGTAAACAAAAGCTGATATACGGTTATCTTCCGTCATCCCGCATCCTGCATGAAAACTGACTTGTGTTTTCCATCCTCGCCGTCTCATACCGCTTCATCCGCTCCGATGCCCCGCAGACCGACATTGACAAGATACAGCAGTCGGCCAAACTGGTCTGTCAGATACAGATAACCCATCAAAGCCTCAAAACCGGTCGCACGCCGGTAATCCGCCATCGTCGCATTCTTCGCCATGGTAGGGGATTTGGCATTTCTCCCGCGGCGATAACAGTCCGCCTCCGTCTCTGTGAGTTCCGGCAGTATGGCTTCCATCATTTCCGATTGGGAATGCGCTTTCACAAGATGACTGGTATGCTGATGCAGCTGTCCCGGCCGGACATTGCCGTGTCCGACGACGACGGAGCGGATCACCAGATCATAAATGCCGTCGCCGATATAGGCCAGCGTCAACGGGGAATATGTACGAATATCCACATCTTTTATATGAAAATACTGTTTAATATCTGAAAAAAACTTCTCATATTTTACCGCACTATCTTCCATACAATACCCTCTCGTTCTCTATGCCCGCTTCCATACAACGCCCTCTCTTGTATCTTTCAGCGTGATCCCCATAGATGCCAGCTGATCGCGGATTTCATCGGCACGGGCAAAATTCTTTTCTTTCCTGGCTGCCTGCCGCTCAGCGATCAGCCGCTCAATCTCTTCATCCAGGATCTCCTCCTCCTTCTCCGTGATAATACCGAGCACATCACAGAGCTGTGCCAGACGGGACGACAGGGAATCCAGATACGCTTTGCTGTCAGACGCAAAAGCATGGGTATTGCAGAACTTTACCAATTCAAATACAGCCGACACCGCGTCCGCCGTATTAAAATCATCCTCCATGGAGGCCTCAAACTTCTCCACATAAACGTCCGTCTGCGCCAAAAGTTTTTGTTCCTCATCTGTCATTTTGTCCGCAGCAGAAACCCCGGTGCATAATGCCTGATTCTGCTCCGTGTCCGTCTGTCCCGCCCCGGCGGCCGCTTCCGAGAGACGTCTCAGATTCTCCGCTGCCGTCAGGATCCGTTCCAGTCCGTTTTTCGCCGCCTCCATCAGGTCTGCGCTGAAATTCAACGGGCTGCGATAGTGAGCAGAAAGCATGAAAAAGCGCAGCACCTGCAGGTCGTATTTCTCCGCGATGTCGCGAACCGTGAAAAAGTTCCCCAGAGATTTTGACATCTTTTTATTATCAATATTTAAGAACGCGTTGTGCAGCCAGTATCTGGCAAACTGTGTTCCGTTCGCAGCCTCGCTCTGCGCGATCTCGTTCTCATGATGAGGAAAGATCAGATCCTCACCGCCCGCATGAATATCAATCTCATCTCCCAGATATTTCTTCGCCATCACGGAGCACTCAATGTGCCAGCCCGGACGCCCCTTGCACCAGGGTGACTCCCAGTACGGCTCCCCCTCCTTCTTCGGCTTCCAGAGTACAAAATCCAGCGGATCCTCTTTCTGCTCTCCTGTCACCTGAATATCCCGGTGTCCCACCTGAAGATCGTCAATATTCTTCCCGGACAGTTTTCCATATCCTTTAAAATTCCTTGTGCGGTAGTATACGGTACCGTCCTGTGCGGCATATGCGTATCCCTTCTCAATCAGCATAGAGATCATGTCCAGCATACCCGAAATCTCCTGTGTCGCCAACGGGTGCGTCGTAGCCGGCCTCACATTCATGGCCGCCATGTCCTTTTTACACTCTTCAATGTAACGTGCTGCCATTTCCTGTGCCGGAATACCCTCTTCCACAGATTTTTTAATGATTTTGTCATCTACATCCGTGAAATTCGACACGTAATTCACCTCATACCCCTTGTACTCCAGATAGCGGCGCACTGTATCAAAAACAATCATCGGCCGCGCGTTTCCGATATGGATGAGATTGTACACTGTCGGCCCGCATACATACATGCTGACCTTTCCCTCCTCCAGGGGTATGAATTCCTCTTTTCTCTTTGTCAATGTATTATAAACTTTCATAATATCTCTTTCCTCTCTGATTATATATGTGCGATTTCAGACAGTCCTTACAACACCGGTTCCGGATACCTGTACTCATTCTTCTGCTCAGGCTCCTCCATGTTTCCGGAACACATTCTTTGCGATTTCTGCCATGAGTTCGCTCTTTTCCTCGATATCCAACACAAGGAAAAACTGGTTCACCGCACGGTACAGATTCTGTCTTTCATAGGAAAAATCCGTCAGGTACCGGTCTCCGTTCAGATAATCGGTCAGATAACGTATGCCCCGTTCCAGCGCCATGAGCCATATGGCGTAATTGATCAGCTCCTTTTCCTTCTCCGTGAGTACCCGTCCCATCTCATCCGCATAGCCCTGCAGATGGAAATGATACAGATCCAGGTTCAGTTCAATATCGCCGGACCGCTCATCCTCATCAAAGGTAGCCGCTCCCGCCCGGACGGAATCACCGAAATCCAGAATGGAGACACCCGGCATCACCGTATCAAGATCGATCAGGCAGATTGCCTTTTTACTCCCCTCATCGACGAGAATGTTGCTGTAATGTGTATCATTATGTGTGACACGAAGAGGGATCTCCCCCGCCTTTATCGCGTCACGGATCAGTGAAATCTTTTTGGAACGCTCCAACACAAACTGAATCTGCTCCTGACAATCCGAGGTTCGAAAACAGATATCTCCGCGCACTGCGTCAAGAAAAGCGGACATCACATGCTTCATATCATGTAGCTTCGGAACCGTATAGGAAAGCTTTTCGGCAGGAAAATCCCGCAGTCTCCGGTGAAACTGTCCGAGAATCTTTCCGACCTCGTAGGATGTCTCTACCGTATCCGGTTTCTTCATTTCCTCCCCGCAGTCAATCATGCGATACAGACGAAAATAGCTCCCACTCTCAGTCTGGAGCAGCTGATTGCCCGACTTCGTACGGATAAAGGTAAGCGTCTCCAGATCCGGGTCGCGTCCCTCCTTTTCAATGACATCTCTCAGATATTCCGTTACCAGAAAGAGATTATTCATCACCTCAGTCGGATATTTAAAAACAAAATGGTTCATTTCCTGCAGAACATAGTGAATCCCGCCGCATACTATTTCGTAGGTATGATTGACCGTTCCGTGCCCAAGAGGCTTCACTCCGGTAATCTCTCCCTTGATCTGAAATTTGCGGATGATCTCTTCAAACTGACTCATACTGTTTCTTCATCTCCTCCTGTACAGATTCTTTATCTGTATACTCAGCAGTTCCGACAATCCAGACAGCCTGATCGGCTGTCCGCGACCATTACACTGCTCTCATAGATCGTGGTAATCAGGCAGACCGCATTCGCGGCAATACCTTCCTCGCGGCCGGTAAAACCGAGATGCTCCTCCGTCGTCGCCTTGACATTAATCTGGCTCTGATCGATTCCCAATGCATCCGCCATATTCTGCTCCATCTGCGCGATATAGGGGCGAAGCTTCGGCTGCTGCGCGATCACGGTCGAGTCAATATTCTCAATCACATAATGATGCCGGCGTAAGAGGTCTCCCACGTGCGACAGAAGCTTCAGGCTGGAAATCCCGCGGTAACGCTCATCAGTATCCGGAAAATGCTGCCCGATATCCCCGAGTGCCGCCGCACCGAGCAGCGCATCCATCACCGCATGCAAAAGAACATCCGCGTCCGAATGACCGAGCAATCCAAGCGAATACTGAATATCCACGCCGCCGAGAATCAGGCGTCTTCCCTCCGTCAGCCGGTGCACGTCATAACCCATACCTACTCTCATACAAATTCTCCATTTCTTATATGTCCTGCGGCGGATAAACGCTTTGAACATATATCTTTCAAAACTGCCCTCGGAAAAACCATACTATATCTTACTTGTATCCATCCTATGTCCGGATCCCGATCATGCCGTAAATCCGGACACTGTATCAGTGTACCACATTTTCTGCAATTGGTCACTGTTTTTCTGATTGACATTTTCTTTTCTTCTTCTTAAGATAGAGCATGAGGTGATTTCATTGAATCTGAGAAGTTTAAAACCTGCCGTCAAAAAAGCGATCGCACCGACGATCATGGCCACTCTGATCTTTTTTATAACCTATTATTTTTTCGGAACGGAAAATACCATGATCGGCCCCTTTGCAACACTTTCCTTCATGCGCTTTCGTACCATGCACAATCATTATGAGTGTATGATCAAGAATTTCGGAATCTATTTCGCCATGGCGTTCCTGGCATTTTTCGCCGTCATGAATCTGCCGTTGTGCATCATCATCAATGCACTGGCGCTGTTCTGGATTGCGGATATCCTGATCGATGAATATAATCCGACAAACTACTTTCCCGCCGGCATGGCCCTGATCTTTTTCCAGATTGCGCCGGTATCCACACCGGCCGCGCTGCTGAACCGGCTGGAGGCATTGCTGGCCACCGCTGTACTGGTATTTCTCTTCGTCTTTATACAGTCAAAGATTAAAAAACCGCAAAAATTCCTTCCGGATCATATACGGGAAGGATTTGAAAACTGCCGCCGGCAGCTGAATCTGTGTCATTTACTCAAAAATAATATGACACTAACGCGTGATACCGCTGCATACGATCACGATACCTCACGAAAATCAGAGGATACAATCAAAACCGTCGTTCCCTCCTTCGCTGACCTCGAACAGCTTCATCGCGAACTCGCTGACATCAACAAAAAAATCAGCAACGAGATATATGCCTGGAACCGTGCCAGCCTGTTCCCGAAGGGGAAGACAAACTGGTACTGTCAGTTTGTCCTGTTTTTTCAGCTCATGAACTATCTGACACTGAATTATAAGACGAATCAGAATCTTGACAAGGCAGAGAAGCTGTACCGGGATTTTTTCACGACATTTGAGACGGTCGAACCGACGCCGGATTACCACCGATTGAATTTCCGACTGAAAAAACCGGACATCCGCAGCTTCCGCCTTCGCTTCGCGCTCCGGCAGGTGATCACCGTGACACCCTGCATGGTCTCTGCATGGGCATCCGGACTCCCGAATGTATACTGGCTCGTGATCTCCGTATTTTTTATGATGATACCGTTTACGGATCACACGATGCAGCGGATACGCCAGCGGGTGACCGGAACCATCGCAGGTATTGTGATCTGTCTGGTTCTGTTCTCCGTCTTCAGCGGGTTTGCTTCCCATGTCGTCATCATGACGATTGCAAACTTCCTGATCTACGGCGCCAGCGGATACGGTCCCACGGTCGCCTACATCACCTGCTCCGCTCTGGCGCTGCAGACACTGGACGCCGCCGTTCCGCTGGTGCTGGGACAGCGGCTGCTGTACACGCTGATCGGCGCGGTGATCGCCCTTATCGCCAACAAATGGATTTTCCCGATCCGGTTCCGATATCAGATTGAATATCTGGCAGAGATGATCCGCTCCATCCGTGATGAAATCATTGAACTCGACCGGACAGCGCCGCACGATGAAAACTTCCCGAAATGGGAGATGGATCAGCGCATTATAAAATCCTATCTGCTGACAAAACGGCTCGAAGGAATGTGTGAACTGCTGCCGCAGGAAGAACAGCACTTTGATTACCGGAATTTTGAAAAGAAACATATGAATATTATGGCGCAGTTTCTGACGGAGCACTTTACGCAATAAACAGGGACATCACACATCTTCGATCACACATGTGTGATGTTTCTTTTCTTTCCCTTTCGCGTCCTTATCATAATTGATTCCGACCAAAATCAAACGGCCGTTAAATTCTTTTAACTTCCCATCATAACGGTTATCATGAATCTGTCTGATAGCCGTGTCGGCCGACTGATTATATTTCAGTTCAATGATCATTGCCGGTTTATCCGTGTGATTTCGCGGGACAAACGCATAGTCTGCAAACCCTTTTCCCGCAGGAAGCTCACGGAATATTTCATAATAATTCTGTGCCGTATAATAAGCAAGCAATATCGCACAGCTTAATGAATTTTCGTCATTATATTCCAGACTGGATGTACAGGTCTCGTGAGCCAGTTCCAGAGCAGCAGAAACACTGTCAGCATCTCCGTTGATCGTCGCGTTCAGCAGTTTTTCCGAATTTGACAGGGATTGATTTACCGTACTCCAGTCTGTATTTTTGACTGCGGACCGGAAAGCCTCAGAAACCTCGAGATTCGGAATATAAGTTTCTTTTTTTCCTCATCGTAAGCCAGATAACCCAGATGAATGAGAAGAGTCAGCACATCATCACTATTTTCAAAGGATGTAATATCGTTTTGAAAAGTGCTTATATCCACATGCATCCTCTGTCCGCCCAGCATATAAACAACCGCATCTTTTAAACCATAAAAATCTCTGGTAATATACTCTTTTAAAGATTCGAATGTTTCTGACAATGTCCAATAGCTTCTGTATCTTTTTCTTCGGATCGCGGACATGACGGAATTCGGGCTGTAAACAGAATGAGCATCATGAAATGAGTAACCGTCATACCAGCATTTCATTTTATCGAAATCCATACCGGTACGATCGCACAATTTCAGAACTTCTGACTCTGTAAAACCGACATAGGGTGTCAGTTCATCGGGATAAACCATGGTAAATTCCTGAAAATCCGTCAGGGCGGATTCCGTTCCGTATTTCTTAATCGGAAGGATTCCCGTCATATAAGCGGCCGCGATCGTGTTGTCTGTTACTGTCCCACCCTTAAAAAGCCCGCGCAAAAGCTGAATATACTCTTTTTGTAAATCCTGATCATCTTTTGTTTCACGGAAAAGGGCATCCCACTCATCAATAATCATAATGAATTTTTCGCCCGACTTCTCAGCTATACCGGAAAGAGCGCCCGGCAAGGATTTTTCATTTTCATCTGTGAAATCCGGAAAAGCCTGTCTGAGTTCCCGGATCAAACGCTCCTGCAAATCACGTACTATCTGTTTCCGATCCCTGGCCGTTGAAAGGAACCATGCGATATCCAGATAAATGACATTAAATTTATTCAAATATGTCTCAAATGATATCTTATTTGAAATTTCCAGTCCTTCAAAAAGAATTTTCGAATCACAGTTCTTATCATAATACGCACATAACATCCTGGCTGCAAAGGATTTTCCGAATCCTCCAGGACGGCAGAAGCAGGTAAAACGGTCAGGAGACATATTAATGGTGCTGTTAATATACTCAATCAGACCGGTCTTATCCACATACAAACCGTTCCGGATTGCCTGAAAACCACTATTTCCCGGGTTTAGATATTTACCCATATTTACGCTCCTTCCCGCTTCTGTGTTATTCCGCCAGCTTCGCCAACACGCGCACCGTCAGTTCATAATTTCTTTCCACTGATGCTACATCAAGTCTCTCCCGCACCGTATGGATATCATCCATCTGCGGCCCGTAGGAAATGCAGTCGATACCCGGAAGCTTTTCGCTTAGAATCCCGCATTCCACGCCAGCGTGGATACCCGTCAGCAACGGCTTTTCTCCGGTGATCTCCTCCCATGTCTCAGCCATAACTGCCTGAATTCTTGAATCAGACTGATACTCCCATGCGGGATACACACCGTTGACAACACAGTGCCCGCCGACAAGCTCTGTCAGATCCCGGATCCGCCGGATCAGCCAGTCTTTTTCCGTGCCAGAAGCGCTCCGGACAGAAAATGTCACTGACACGGCATCTTCTTTCATTCGCAGGACACCCATATTCAGGGAAGTCTGCACCATATCGGGGATCTCCGGCATCCAGCGCTGGATCCCGGAGGGAAGATGCTCCAGCAAGGATGTCAGGCCGCTCTTTCCGGTCTCCGTAAGCGTCAGGACAGTCCCGGACGCCGGATCAAAAGTTCCGGTCGGAGCTGTCGGATTCGATGTTTCTGCACAGTGTAATTGACTGCAATCGTTTATTGTTGAATCGTCGGTTATGCTCGTCAACGCCACATCCATATCAGGCTCGACCGTCGCGTATTCCGCACATACTGTCTCACGAAATTCAGCTGCGGCATGTTCGAACGCATCCGTTCCGGACGGCGGAACAAGCAGCGTGGCACAGCACTGATTCGGGATCGCGTTATCCTTCTCTCCGCCGGATACATCGCAAACCGAGAACTCCGCTTTTTCAGATGCCTGCGCCAGAAATCGCCCGAACAGCAGATTGGCATTCGCCCGTTCCAGATGAATCTCCGTACCGGAATGGCCGCCGCGCAGACCGCTGACGCGCCATTCATACAGGATGCCGCTCTTCTCTTCACGGGAAACCGGAAGAATACATTCCACCGTTGCCCCGCCCGCACAACTCGTCAGAAATATACCGTCATCCTCAGAATCCATATTCAGTAAAATCCGGCTGTGCAGATCTGATGCGTCAAGTGCAGCCGCACCGAGCAGCCTGATTTCCTCATCAACCGTAAAGACGGCCTCCAATGCCGGATGCTTCAGCGTATCATCCGCCAAAATCGCCAATGCGCAGGCGATGGCAATCCCGTCGTCGCCGCCCGAAGAAGTACCATCGGCATACACCCACCGGCCATCATCCGTAACAGCGGGTCTGATTCCCTCCGTCTCAAGATCCAGAGGGCAATCATCCGTCCGGACAGCCACCATGTCCATGTGTCCCTGCAGCATCACGGCCGGCGCATCCTCACAGCCGGGCGAAGCGTCTTTCCATATGATAACGTTGCCGCAGGGTTCCTGACGATACCGCAGACCGTGAGAAACGGCAAAGGCGGCACAGTAATCACTGATCTGCTGTGTATTCCCGGAACCGTGCGGTATACCGCAGATCTCCTCAAAATACGTAAATACATTTTTGGGGATTAAACCGCTCAATACTGACACACAATCACCTCTTCCCTACTCTGCAATCGGTTACTGAATTTTTTTCATTTTCTCTGATAAAGTCTCTTTCAATTTTCCAAAAGCAGGAATAAAGCTGTCACGGATGAGAAGAATTAATTCATCCGCCTCATCTTCGTTATAGATATGCACCAGGGTGTTTCGCTTTTTCAGTATAAGCATCCACACCTCTGCGTCATCTAAAAATCCATATTTATAACCCGTCTGTAAGATTTCTCTGGGCGATCCTGTCTGAGCGCCTTCAACACCGTGCAGGCGAAGCACTGCCTGCAGTGCTTTCCACGCAAGTTCAAAGGTCAGATTGAACTGGCCGATCACACCGGTACGATATATTTCATCATCATTCGCCTGTCCAAAATCAGCGTTTCGCAATACAGCAAGACAATTTGAAAAATTCTCAAGCTTTTTCATAGATCACAATTCCCTCTCTTTGTATTTCTCCCCTGAGTTCTTCCGATATTTGCCGATTCAGATCCACCAGATCAAACATCAGAAGTGAATGTGTGTTTTCTTTGATATCCCAATAGAAACCGTCAAAATCCACGCCGGACACTGCCAGATCAATATCACTTCTTTCAGCTTGATCTCCTCTTGCTCTGGAACCAAACAGGATTACCCGCTCTATATCGTGGTATTTTGCAAACCGAATGATATCCTTTAATACTCTTTCCGGAATGTTGTATTTCATTCCATTCCACCTCAGTTTCTACATTCTTTAACTGCATTATATATCCTGATGTCCGCTTCATAAAGAAAACTGGTAACTGTTCAGCACCTTCACAGTTATGAAACTACAACTCATTTATGATTTCTCTTGCAATCTCCTCGGAAACAGGCGTCGCATAGACATTTTCCCCGAAGGACGCAATCGATCCTATGGCATTCTGCACAACAAAGCGCAGCTTCCCGTCACGCACCTTTTTGTCCGTATACAGTTTCCTGACCAGAGTTTCTCTGTCAATATAATCCGGTATCTCTGTCGGAAGTCCGGTTCGCGCCAGCAGCGCAGTCACACGCTCCACATCGGCATCATCAAGGAAACCGAAATGCCGAGCCAGATGAATCTCCGCGACGAGGCCGATCGACACGGCCTCCCCATGCAGCAGACGGTAATCGCTGACCGTCTCAATCGCGCGGCCCACCGTATGCCCGAGATTTAATATCTCGCGCAACCCACTTTCCCGCTCATCCTGCATCACCACATGGTATTTGATCTGACAGTTTTTCTCCGCCATATGTTCACAGGGAGCCTGTTCCAGACGTAAAATCTCGTCCATATGTTCCTCAAGATAGTCAAAAAACGCCGCATCCGCCATACAGGCGTGCTTGATCGTCTCTGCCATACCGCTGATGATCTCGCGCCGCGGCAGTGTCTTCCACGTATCCAGATCCAGATAAACCTTCTCCGGCTGGTTGAATAAGCCGATGAGATTCGTAGCCAGAGGCGTATCCACCGCCGTCTTTCCGCCCACGGAGGCGTCCGCCGCCGCCAGCAGTGTCGTCGCGTAATTGATAAACGGAACGCCTCTTCCGTAGGTGCCCGCCACAAATCCTGCCAGATCGGTCACCACGCCGCCGCCCACAGCCAGAATACAGCAGTCCCGCCGATAAGATGCCTCCAGCATCGCGTCCTCAATCATCGTTTTCGTCTCACGGTTCTTGCTCTTCTCTCCCGCCTCAAAAACAAACAAGTCCGCCTGATACCCCTGTGCACGCAGCTTTTCAACGATCGGCTCCGCATATAATCCGGATACATTGGTATCTGAAATTACCGCAAACTTGCGGAGTTTGCCGACCAGACCGTCTGCCAGATCTGCGATCAACCGATCGGTCAGTCCGTAGCCGATTTCTATCTCATAAGAATCATCTATCACTTTTTTAAGCTCTACCTGAAATTTTGCCATGCCTGATGTCTCCCTTCGAAATTAAATGTATACAAGTAATTTCTAATGAACTGCTTTGCAGGTTTTCTGAACCATTCCCCTGCAAAATCCTTTATGTCTTATAACTTACCATAAAGATTTTCTGCTTGCAAGCATTTGTCAGCTTGACACATTTCAGAAAGCCAATATATAATCTGAATATGAGCAGAATGAGTTTTTTATAAACACTACTAAAACTCACGCTGCTCATATCATCCGTTTATAATATGACATTTTTTATATACAAATTATTCACAACAGAGGGATTCCCATGACGACCTTCCAGATACAATGCTTTTTAAGCGCGGCTGAAACCCTGAATTTTACGGAAGCCGCGAACCGAATGTTTATCGCGCAGTCTTCCTTAAGCCGCAATATTTCCAGACTGGAAACGGAGATCGGCCTGACGCTTTTCATCCGCACGAAAAAATATGTCCGGCTTACGCCGGCTGGAACCGTGCTCTACGCGGAATACTCAAAACTGTTAAAAATGGCGGATTACGCCCTTGAAAAAGCCAGAAACGCTGAGATCGGGGAAAATGGCAATCTGCGCCTGGGTGTATTGGAGACACAGCGCTCGGAAAACTTCCTTCCCGCACAGCTGAACCGTCTTCGTCAGAGCCATCCGCATATACAGATTGACATCATCAGCGGCACCTTCCGGGAGCTTCGGGAAGGCATAATGAACAACACCATTGATATCGCGCTTACCCTGAGTTTTGATCTGGAAGACTTTAATCCGGAGGAGATCGTCTATCAGACATTTTTCCGCTCACAACCCAAATGTGTGATTTCAAAATCCAGCCCCTGGCGTCGCTGCCCGATTTTGACTGGGGTGTTTTATCCTCTGAGACAATGATTGCCATCTCTCCTGATGAATCAAAGGGCGCCTACCATCATATCATACAATTCTGTGAACGTCATGACTTCAAGCCGGCCGACATCATCTATGCCGGTTCCATCCAGAATGCCCTGCTGAAAGTAGAAGCGGGACTCGGGTTTTCCGTCATGGATGAAAACTGCATCTCCGATGCCAACGCGGCCGTCCTGTCGGTACCGTTCTACAAGACCGACCCGTTGAGTCTGATCGCTGTATGGAAAAAGGATAATCTGAATCCGGCTATCCCGCTTTTCACCAATCTTCTGATAGAATGATGTATGATACTACGGATTGTTCCACATTTCGTGCTCCCACAATCCCATCATAGAATAAGGTAGTTCACGCTACCGCCGCTTCAGAACCGGCATCAGCGCCGGTCAGTCCCGCTGCCTGCAGGACTTCCCCGACGCGTTTGACCGGAATAATCTCGAGTTCAGATTTCACTTCCTCCACAACATCCTCCAGATCCTCGATATTATCATACGGAATAAAGATTCTCTTCAGACCGGCTCTCTGCGCCGCCATCAGCTTCTCCGGCAGTCCGCCGATCGGCATCACCCCGCCCCGCAGAGAAATTTCTCCCGTCATGGCAATATCTGTCGGCACCGGCCGCTGCATTGCCAGAGATACCAGAGCCGTCGTGATCGTGATGCCCGCGGACGGTCCATCCTTCGGAACGGCGCCTGCCGGCACATGTACATGAATATTTCTTTCGTCCCATCCGGCGGTCTCTTCCGGGAACATAGACCGGGTCAATGTCAGCGCAATCTGAATCGACTCTTTCATCACATCGCCAAGCTGACCTGTAATCGAGAGTTTTCCTTTTCCCTCCGTGACGGATGTCTCAATAAACAGGATATCTCCGCCCGCCTGTGTCCAGGCAAGACCGGTCACCACACCCGGAAGCGCGCTCTCCAACCGTTTATCATGACGAATGCCCCTGCCGTCCAGAAACTCCGGCACTCTTTTCTCACTGACCGTGATGCTCTTCTGATCTCCCCGGACCAGTTTAACCGCCGCGTGCCGGCACAAAACATCCATCTGTTTCTTCAGTCCGCGCACACCGGACTCCGCCGTGTATTCGCTGATCATCATCCGGATTGCATCATCGGTCACCTTTAAGGATGATTTCTTAATACCCATGCTTTCCATCGCCTTCGGCAGCAGGTGCCGCTTAGCGATCTGGAACTTTTCTACCGCCGTATATCCCGGAAACTGGATCGTCTCCATACGGTTCAGCAACGGTTCGGGAATGGTATCGATCGTATTCGCCGTGCAGACAAACAGCACATCCGATAAATCATAAGGTACATTCATATAATGGTCGGTAAAACTGAAATTCTGCTCCGGATCCAGCACCTCCAGAAGCGCACTGGCCGGGTCGCCGTGATATTCGCTGGCCAGCTTATCAACCTCATCCAGAACGATAACCGGATTCGACGCACCGCTGCGCTTCACGCCCTCCATGATCCGTCCCGGCATAGCGCCTATGTATGTCCTGCGATGGCCTCGGATCTCCGCCTCGTCCCTGATGCCTCCCAGACTGATCCGGACATATTCGCGGTGAAGTGCTTTCGCTATGCTCTGTCCGATACTCGTCTTGCCGGTACCGGGCGCACCCACAAACAGAAGAATGGAACCGGACTGTTTTTTCTTGAGCGCCATAACCGCAATCTGCTGGATGATTCTCTCTTTAACCTTTTTCAGACCGTAATGGTCTTCATCTAAAATATCCTGAGCCTCTGTAAGGTCAATGGGTTCCGGTTCTGCTTTCTTCCAGGAAAGTGTCGTGACAAAATCCAGATAATCGTACAGCATGCGGTGAAGTGCTTTCGCTATGCTCTGTCCGATACTCGTCTTGCCGGTACCGGGCGCACCCACAAACAGAAGAATGGAACCGGACTGTTTTTTCTTGAGCGCCATAACCGCAATCTGCTGGATGATTCTCTCTTTAACCTTTTTCAGACCGTAATGGTCTTCATCTAAAATATCCTGAGCCTCTGTAAGGTCAATGGGTTCCGGTTCTGCTTTCTTCCAGGAAAGTGTCGTGACAAAATCCAGATAATCGTACAGCATGCCGTATTCGTGGCTGTCCTTCCCCTCCTGCTTCATGCGGTTTAAGACCTTCTTCGCTTCAGCCTCAGCCTCCGGGTTCATTCCGGCCTCCGCAATCTTCTTCTCGAATTTACGCACATCCGAGATATTCTCCGGATGCATCTCATCCAGTTCCTGCTGCAGAATCGAGATCTGCTTCTTCAGCGCCGTCTCCCGATAAGCCTTCTCATGTGTCTCGCGCTGGGCATGCTCGGCCTCCCCGCTGACTTTCACCATCTCAATAAATTCATAGATGGAATTCTGTATCAAATCCGTCCTTTCCCGCATGGAATCCGTCGCAAGAATCTCATACTTATCCTCCGGCGTCAGATTCATATAAACAGAAACCGCACAGATCATCTCTGAGAGGGTATGCCAGTGCTGGATAAAGGAACGGGCTACAACGCCCCACTGGAAATGCTGTACAAACTGAATCAGGCTTTCCTTTGTCTCCTTATATCTCTCCCGACGCTCCTCGTCCGGAAGATCCTCCACCGTCGGGCAGACGCTTCCGGAAGCGGTGAAAACATCTCCATCTTTTTCTATATCCGAGATAATCACCCGGTCTGTCACACGGATGCTGACATTCCCCTCATCGTCTATATTCTCAATCCTGCCGATCAGGCCCTTTTCATAAAAGTCTTCCGGCAAAAGCTCTGATTTTTTCTTATCAACATTCTGAACCAGAAACAGAACATCCTCGCCATCCGAAAACTCTTTGACGGGCATGGAGGACAATACATCCTTCCGAAAATAAAAATTAACGCCCGGCAAAAGCAACATATCATATATCGGTAAAACTATCATTTGTCCCTCCTGTTTGTTAGCAGTCTGTTTCGTTGAGTGCCAATATGGGTATTATATACCACTTTTCTTCATTTTTCAAGAGGAAAATGATGGTTTATTATATTTTACTATGAAAGTGTCATCAATAGACAGACAGATGGGGGGTGCTCGCACACCCAGATGGCTGGATATTGAATGACCAAGCCGGTACGAACAAGTAGGGCGGTAGCCCGGATTGCGATAATGCTCTCCCTTAATGAACATGAAATGCGAATTTAGTGAGAGCTTATGCAGAGCAGTACTGGCGGCGATTGCGGGAGCACGAAGTGCGGAGCAATCGACTTTCATGGATGTTGGCGCGCTGCGTCAGCAGCGCATAGCTAGTCGTCTGTGGTCAAAACAGCCGCCTCCACCGCTTTACGAAACGCCCCGTTTCCTCTTGATACTGCAGTTTCCGTATATCTGGAGCGGAGTGTCTGCTTCACCTGTTCCGTCTCTGCATACAGATCGCCGGCAGACAGCAGCCGGCAGCCCTCTCCCCGGATAATGATCTGCTCCAGTCCATCGGACGTCGCAACGGTCACCTGATAATTCTTTGCATTTTCATGCGCAAACTTCTCAATATACTGATCGGCAGTCTCCGCTTCCTTCGTATAGACCACATGAATGTTGTGATAATCTAAAATCTCTGTCTGATGTCCGGCCACACGGTAAGCGTCAAACACAACAATCAGCTGCATCCCGCGCATGCCCTGATAATTGCACAGCTCGTCCAGCAGCTTTCCCCTCGCAGCGTCCATATTTTTTTCTGCCAGCTCACGCAGGTCATCCCATGCAAATATAATATTGTAACCATCCACGAGAAGATATTCTTCCTTCGGCTCCTCACGGCGATAGGTTCGTTTCACCGCTTCAACCGCCGGCTCTCTGCGGGTGATTTTTCTTACGC
>JAJQFQ010000206.1:306-16446 GCA_021201035.1 Clostridiales bacterium | reverse complement strand
CCCGTATTTCAAGGCTTGGAGCGATTTCCTGACTGTATCAGCTGTCAAAGACAGGGGAGCCTAAATCAACCGTCGAAATATCCTCCTGATAAAATATGATTTCATTTTTCTCAACCAGGCGGCGCAGCCAATTCGGAAATCCCAGACAACAGTTATCTATCCCTATGATTCGTTTTGCTCCGGAATACTTCACCAGATAATGCATCAGTTCATATCCCAGAGACCCGGCGCATCCGGTCACCAGAATCACTCCATCCTGATAAAAACTCTTCTCAGCACGGCTCAGTGAATCATGAATATGCCGGATATCCTCTTCTAGTATTTTCATCTCAAAAATCTCCCGTAAGTTACAATAACTGCTTTTATTCTACAGGATACTGCATTTCCGGTCAAGAGCGCAATACTAAAAAGCCGTCTGATACCGGAATTATTGCATAGAACCGATGTCAGACGACTTGTATATTCCGCTCTAATCTTTTATATTATTTCCGGTCAGCCGTATCTAACGGTCTGACATTCAATGCCTTCAGCATTTCCTCCTGATAGCGCGCACGTTCCTTCTCATTCAAAACAGCAACCTGCTCCGGAATCTCGGCATTATAGAATTCGAACCTTCCTTTATTACATATCCGTCCGTGATTCGGTTCATCCATTTTCGCTTCAACATCTACGATCTTGCCTTTTTTGATCAGTAAATACCTCTGACAGCCATTTCCGTTTTTACAATTATAGCATGTGGCAAGCACCTTTGTAACCTCCCATGGACGGTACTTTCTCCGGTTTTTTGTGCGGAGAGCGCCCGTCGGACAGGCCTGTACACAGTTGCCGCAAAACTCGCATTCCTGATTATCAATCCAGTCCAGATAGAACGGGGACGAAACCTGAGACGCAAAACCTCTCTCAAATGTTGAGATCGCCCCACGCTTTACAATCTGCGCACAGGTGTTCACGCATCTGTGGCATAAAATACACAGATTCGGGTTATATGTAAAATACGGATTCGAATCATCGATCGGCTTCTCAATCATTTCCCCCGGATAACTGGTTTCTTCTATGCCGTATTCATAACAAAGGTTCTGCAGCTTGCAGTCTCCGTTTCCCGGACAGGAAAAACAGTTTGTTTTATGATTCGACAATAACAGATCCAGCGTGGATTTTCTGGATTCCAGAATCCGGTCACTCATGGTAATGACTTCATTGCCCTCCGCGAGTGGGAAGGAACAGGCCGTCACAAGCTTTGGATTTCCCTTTACCTCCACCATACAAATCCGGCAGGCGCCCTCCGGTGTCAATCCTTTTAAATAGCATAAGGTAGGAATCTCTATCCCGGCATTCTCAGCAGCCTCCAGAATGGTCGTACCTTCTTCTACTGTCATCGAAATGCCGTCAATCGTCACATTCAGCATCTTTTTTTCCATTTTGTTCCTCCATTATTTATTGAACTTCTCAGGATAAACCTCCCACCAGATCACCGCCGTACGGGTGGGCAGCAGCAAAGTCCAACTCCCGTCCTCCCGGGCTGTCAGAAACTGCATCACATTCCGGCGATAAATCTCTTCTTTATCCGGATCTACCGTACCCAGCATGCGCAGATCATCACAGGCTTCCTCTACAGAAGCATAGCGCGCGGTAAATCCGTCCGGTACGATCGAGCAGTTCGGTTCATAGCCGAGATCATAAACCGTATTCCAGAAGGCATTGTAATCCAGCCGGCGGTCGCGAACCCGCAGCGGCCTGTTTCCCGCGGCATCACTCGTCCCGGAGAACAGCTTTGCCAGAAGCTCCGGCAGACTCGGCGCGTTGGCAAAAATCAGTACTGCCGCATACTTCCGCGCAAAAGTACAAAGTTTTTCTATCTCCCAAATAGCAGCCGAACGGGAACAGAAGGCGATATCGTGCACAGGAACATTCACTCCCGCCTCTGCCTCAAAGAAATCCAGAAGCACCGGCGTCAGATTATCCGCCCCGGCTGCTTTTGCGTTTTCCGTACAATTCGCCAGCATCTTCTCCGATGAATCCAGACTGGTCACCGCCTTTACTCTCTGCGCGATTGGTATACTCAGTCTGCCGCAGCCGCAGCCCATATCAATGACCGTGTCCTCCGGGGACAGCGGCAGCGCATTGACCTGATTTAATGTAAGCTCCTTTTCAAGCGCTGACATCTTGTTGTAGCGCACGGATTCCAGATCCCACATATTTTCCCCATTCTCCGGACGGACCGGAGGACGCTGCGGCAAATTGATGTCAGACAATGCCCGCCAGTTTATAAAAGGTTCCCTATTCATAGTAAATTACCTCCCTATTCTTTGCTTATCGCTCCAAAACGACATTTTTCGATACAGGTCCCGCATTTGATACACTTCGATGTATCGATAGAATGCGGTGTCTTTACCTCGCCCGTGATCGCATCCGCCGGACAGTTACGGGCACAAAGCGTACATCCTTTACACTTAACCGGATCGATTTTGTATGTCGTCAGTGCGCGGCAGGCTCCGGCCGGACATTTTTTATCCCGGATATGGGCGATATACTCCTCCCGGAAATACTTCAGTGTGGAGAGCACCGGATTCGGCGCCGTCTGTCCGAGTCCGCACAGTGCGTTCTGCTTGATCTGGCCGGCCAGCTTCTCCAGACGGTCCAGATCCTCCATCTCTCCTTTGCCGCTGGTTATCTTCTCCAGGATCTCCAGCATACGCTTCGTCCCGATACGGCAGGGCGTGCACTTTCCGCAGGACTCATCCACCGTAAACTGCAGGAAGAACTTCGCGATATCGACCATGCAGGTATCCTCATCCATGACGATCATTCCGCCGGATCCGACAATGGACCCGATGCTGGCCAGATTTTCATAATCAATCGGAATATCATAATACTGTGCCGGAATGCATCCGCCGGATGGACCGCCGGTCTGCACAGCCTTGAACTTCTTTCCGTTCGGGATGCCGCCGCCGATCTCATCGATTACTGTCGAGAGAGGCGTACCCATCGGGATTTCCACCAGACCAGTGTGATTAATCTTACCGCCCAGGGCAAATACTTTTGTTCCTTTGGACTTCTCTGTACCCATCGCGGCAAACCATTCCGCCCCGTTTAGGATGATCCGGGGAATATTTGCCCATGTCTCCACGTTATTTAAGATCGTGGGGCTCTCAAATAATCCCTTGACAGCCGGAAAAGGAGGTCTCGGGCGCGGTTCGCCGCGGTTTCCCTCAATGGAAGTCATAAGGGCGGTTTCCTCCCCGCAGACAAACGCACCGGCTCCCAGCCGCAGTTCGATATCAAAATCAAAACCGGTATTGTATATATTTTTACCGAGCAATCCGTACTCTCTCGCCTGATCAATCGCAATCTGCAGACGTTTTACCGCAATCGGGTACTCGGCACGCACGTATATATATCCCTGATCGGATCCGATCGCGTAGCCTGCAATCGACATGGCTTCCAGTACGGCATGGGGATCGCCTTCCAGCACGGAGCGGTCCATAAAGGCGCCCGGATCACCCTCATCCGCATTACAGCAGACATATTTCTGCACTTTCCCGCGGTTACCCGAGGCGAACTTCCATTTCAGGCCGGTCGGAAATCCCGCGCCGCCCCGTCCGCGCAGCCCCGAATCCAGTATGGTCTGAATGACCTCATCCGGAGTCATCTCCGTCAATACCTTATGAATGGCCGCGTATCCGCCGGTTGCTATATATTCATCAATCTTCTCCGGATCGATCACACCGCAGTTGCGCAGCGCGATCCGCTTCTGATTTTTATAAAACACGGACTCATTCAGAGAACGCAGACAGACATCTCCGTCCTCGCAAAGCATGTAATCCTCCGCCGGTGTTCCGCCCATAATGTGCTTCTCGACAATCTTCGCAGCCTTTTCCGGATTCATTTTTATATATGTAATCTTTTCTTTACCCGGTTCATACACCTCCACAATCGGTTCGTACTGACAAAGCCCGATACATCCTGTCTGCGTTACCTTTACATGATCCAGATTATGTTTAACCACCTCATCCGCAATGGCCTCCAGCACCGGTCTGGCGCCGCTGGCAATCCCGCAGGTCGCCATGCCGACCACGATTCTCGTTTCTTTACTGCCCTCCGGGCGTTCGGCGACGGATCCCTCCAGCTGCTTTCTGATCGCCTTTAATTCTTCCAGTGATTTCATATAAACCTCCCTTAGTACCTCCTCAATATATCCGCTATATCATCCACCGTCAGCCTGCCGTATACCTCCTCATCGATCATCATGACCGGTGCCAGACCGCAGGCCCCGACACAGCGGCACGCGTCCAGTGAAAATTTACCGTCCGGCGTGCATTCGCCGCCGCCGATCTCCAGAATCTCCTGAAGCCTGTCATAGATCTGTCCTGATCCCTTGACGTAACAGGCCGTGCCAAGACAGACAGAGATCTTGTGCTCGCCCTTCGGGAAAAGGGTAAATTGTGAGTAAAATGTTGCCACACCGAAAATCTTCGCCATCGGCACCCCCGTATTATCCGAGATGATCTGCTGCACCTCCTGCGGCAGATAGCCGTAGATGTCCTGCGCCTTCTGCATGATCGGCATCAGCGACCCCTTCTGATCCTTCAGCGCATCAATAGCTTTCAGAAGCTCAGCCTCCTGTTCCGATGTCCCTTTAAACGGAACCATTTTCTTGTTTTCCAAAACATTTCCTCCTTATTACTGTTCTTTTTTTCGTCTGAGATAGATAAACCAGTACGCGCACCCCACACAGACGGCGCCGCCCACAATATTGCCGAGCGATACAGGCGGCAGATTCTTTCCGAAAAAATTTCCAACTGTCAATGCACTCATGTCAATTCCTGCCTCTGCCGCCGCCTGTGCATAGGCGGGAACCAGCTTTGCGAAAAGTCCCGCGCTTATGTAATACATATTGGCCACACTGTGCTCAAAACCGCAAAGCACAAACATCATGATCGGGAAAAACAGGCCGACGATTTTTCCGACGACATCCTTCGCCGCAAAAGAAATCCACACTGCGATACAAACCAGAAAATTACAGAGAATTCCTTTAACAAACGCGTCCATAAACGGCATGGAGCATTTTGTTACCGCAGCAGAGATAACAGACACCGCCATCTCATTGCCGAATAAAGAAGCCTGATGGCAATAGATGATCGCGTCACCGACCAGAATCGCTCCGATCAGATTGCCTATGTATACAAACACCCAGTTTTTCAGCATCTCTCTAAGTTTAATCTCTCTCGAGAAGCGGAATCGTCAGCAGACAGTTGCCGGTAAACAGCTCGCTCCCCGCGATCAGTACCATGGTCAGTCCGCCCGGGAATACACAAGCGCCCAGAAATTTACCGAGAGACGCCTCCGAAACCGAAACGGCCACCGTCGTCGCCCCGACGCCGCCGAACGCGATAAACGCGCCCGCCAGAATCGCCAGAATGAGCATCTTCGGAATCGGCGTGTTTACCTTCGCTTTTCCTGTATTAATGTAATTTTTTGCCACTTCAGCCGGTGAAAAAAAGTTCATTTTTATCTCCTCCTTCGCTGTTTCAGCCCGAACAGCCCCATCATATCCTTTGCGCCGATCTTCCCCGTCATATTCTGATACCAGAGAATGTGCTTCGCCTCCCGGTCAAAATAAGCTAATTCGTTATTTAATGCTTTTTCCGTCAGTTCAGCCGCCAGTTCGGCGCTCACTTTCTCAATCCAGACGCCTACCTGCTTATAGCCGGGAATCATGCAGACCGGATCCAGGTTTTCTGAATCCGTCAGGACATTCGCGCCCTCCGCGTAGTGGAACGGCATCCACGCCACGCCGGGCTCCAGCGAATCCTCCACATGCACCTCACAATAAATCGTACCGCGCGGCGAGGAAACACTAATCCAGTCGCCGGGCTCCACGCCGTTTTTCAGGGCGTCGTCCGGATTTAATTCGATGTAATTACGGGGCGCTGTATAATGGACAGCGACGGTCCGGTCTGTCATTGTCCTCGTGTGATAGTGATACAGGATCCGGCAGGTCATCAGCGTGATCGGATACTCATCGTCCTCCGTCTCCGGCGAAGCTGCCCAGTCCATCGCTTTCAGCAGACCGACGCCGTTTTTCCTGCCCGGCCCGTTTACATGCAGGATCGGCGTCCCGGGGTGATCTTCGGTCGGACAGGGCCAGCAGATACCTTCGTTCTCTTCTATCTTCTGATACGTAATGCCCGCGTAAGAAGGCGTTACCGTGCGCATCTCATTGAAAACATCCTCCGCGCTGTCATAATGGCAAGGATAGCCGAGCCGGTTCATCAGCTCCATGATCACCTGCCAGTCCTGTCTGGACTCACCCTTGGCTGGTACAGCCTTGTGCAGCATCTGCACACGGCGCTCCGTGTTGGTAAATGTCCCCTCCTTCTCCGCGAAACAGGTAACGGGCAGCACCACATCCGCCAGCTCCGCCGTCTCGGTCAGGAACAAATCCTGCACCACACAGAACGTCTTCTCCATGGCCTCCGCCACGTGGTGGGAGTTCGGGTCGGAAACCATGGGATTCTCACCCATGACGTACAGCATCTTGATATCGCCCCGCACCATGGCAGGAATGGTTTTGGTAACCTGCAGCCCTGTATCCGGGCTTAAAGGAACGCCCCAGGCTTTTTCAAACTTCTGGCGGACCTCCGGATCAAATACCTTCTGATAAGCCGGATAATCTGTGGGAAGCGCTCCCATATCACAGGCTCCCTGCACATTATTCTGTCCGCGCAGCGGATTCACTCCGCATCCGGGACGGCCGAGATTCCCCGTAACCAGAGCCAAATTGCTCATACTCATTACATTATTGGTGCCGTTCAGATGCTGAGTGATGCCCATGGCGTATGTAATATAGGATTTGTGGGAGGAAGCGTACATCCGGGCAGCCGCACGGATCAGTTCCCGATCCACACCGGTAATCCGCTCGCCCGTCTCAGGCGTGTAATATTTCACCGCTTCCCGCAGCTCCTCCACTCCTTCCGTATGCGCTTCAATATAATCCCTGTCCTCCAGCCCCTCGTCAAAGATGATATTCAGCATCGTATTGGTCAGGGCAACACTCGTACCCGGTTTGATCTGCAGATAAATATCAGCAATCTCCGCCAGCTGGATGCGCTTCGGATCCGCGACGATCAGCTTTTTCCCCTCCTGCTTCGCCTGGCGGATCATCATGCCCATCACTGGGTGGGCGACCGTCGTATTCGAGCCGGTCACAAAGATGACATCCGCCTCCATGACATCCCGGATCGGATTTGTCATCGCGCCGGAACCCAGCGTGGTCGCAAGCCCCGCCACGGTCGAACTGTGGCAGAGCCTTGCACAGTGATCGACGTTATTCGTCCCCACCGCGGCACGCATGAACTTCTGAAACAGATAATTCTCCTCATTGGTACAGCGCGCGGAGGAGAATCCGGCGATCGCGTCCGGACCGTACTCCGCCTTAATCTCTTTGATCTTATCCGCGATCAGATCCAACGCCTCATCCCAGCCCGCCTCGACCAGTTCCCCGTCCCTGCGGATCAACGGATGCTTCAGGCGGTTCTTATTATTGATAAAATCAAAGGCAAAGCGTCCCTTGACACAGAGCTGACCTTTATTGACGGGACCGTCGGCGGGTCTGGCGTCCACCACTTCATTGCCGCGCACCAGCAGATTCACCTGACAGCCGACGCCGCAATAGGTACATGTCGTCTGCACCTCATGCGTCTCCCATTTGCGAAACGGCCGCTGGGACTTGGGCGCCAGCGCGCCTGTCGGGCAGTTTGACACACAGTTGCCACAGGATTCGCAGTCTGTATCGGCCCATTTCTTTCCAAACTCCGGAGATATTACCGACTCAAAACCGCGGTATGCAGTGTCAATAATCCCCAGCCCGTTCACCTTGCGGCAGGTGTTTACACACCGATGGCAGAGAATACACAGATTCGGATTATAGATAAAAAACTTACTCGAATCATCGATCGGACGGTCAAAGACGTCCTTCGGAAAGGAGGACTCCTCCACGCCGTAATCCATACAGTACTGCTGCAGCCTGCAGTCGCCGTTCGCGCTGCAGCTGAAGCACTGCGTGTCATGACGGCTCAGCAGCAGATCCAGCGTAGACCGTCTGGACTCAATCACCCTCTCACTCTCCGTATCAATCACATTCCCTTCCGCGATCGGACAGGAACACGCGGTCATCAGCTTCGGGTTCCCTTCAATCTCAACCATACACATACGGCAGGATCCCTCCGGCTCCATATCCTTTAAGTAACACAGCGTCGGAATCTCAATTCCATAACGTTCGGCAGCCTGAAGTATCGTATCGCCTTCCTTCGCCTCTACCGGTATACCGTTTATCATTGCGTGAATCACTTTATTTACCCCATTTCATTTCGATTTTTCAAAAATATACAGTGTCTAATTTTAAGTATAACCATTAAGACTATTTATGTCAACTGTTCCTGCGCATTTTTTATAAAAATCTCTTCCTTTTTTGAATAAATTATGGTTAAATGATACTAAACAAAGTAAAAAGGACTCTATATCAAGGTCAAAGCATGAACACCAAATACATAAGAACACATAAAAAAATAATACAAAAAGGCATGCAGCTTCTGTTTTCCGATGAATTTGATAAAGTATCTGTGCCCATGATCTGTGAACAGGCCGGTATCTCCCGCCCCACCTTCTACTCTCATTTCAAATGTAAAGAGCAGCTGGTGGCCGAGTATTACGGCGCTTCCTTTTTCCTGAATCAGGAGAAAATCCGATGGGTCACGTCCGCGCCTGACTACTGGACCTCCATCATCCGTATACAGCTGCTGTATATCCGCCATACCTGCAATCCCGAACAGGCGGAACTGATTTCTCAGAGCCTCTCTTATCAGTTAACCGAACAACAGCCGGAATCGGTCAGAGAATACAACAGCCTGCATCAGGAAATGCTTCTTCAGTTTATAAAAAAAGCGCAGATGGAAGGCTCCGTCCTGAATCGTTCAGATCCGTTCTATCTCTGTAAAAGCGTCAGCATGCTACAGACCGGCAATCTCTTTTTATGGTGTACGGACAACGGCCGTTTTGACCAGTTCACCAACTTCTTCTGGAATCTTGAGGCGGTTTTATGCGTAAACAACGCATACCGCGGACTCTGGAAATCGGAAATTTCTTTCATTCCCGATTTCCCGTCGGAAGAACAACCGGATACGGAGGGATTCTCATGAAACTGTTAAACGTACTGACTCTAACCGAAGCGCGGCTCATGTTGTCTGACCGTGTCAGGCAAATCCCCCGCCGCATCATATCCATACCGGTTTCGGAAGCAGCCGGCCATATTCTGGCGCAGGATGTAACAGCTCCCTTCGATGTCCCCGAATTCAGACGGTCCGCCGTCGACGGCTATGCGCTTATCGCCTCCGATACCCACGGTGCAGGCGATTCCATCCCTGCATTTCTGGAAGTAACCGGGCACGTCAGAATCGGGGAAAAACCGCCGTGCATCATCTCCCATGGCCAATGCGCTTATGTGCCTACCGGAGGCATGCTGCCGGACGGAGCCGACGCTATGGTCATGAACGAATACTGTGAAGCCTTTTCTGATTCCGATATCGCAGTCAGCCAATCTGTCGCCGCCGGCAATCATGTCATCTTTCCCGGTGACGATATGAAACAAGGAGATCGGCTTCTTCCGAAGGAAACCCCCATTCGCTTTCAGGAAATTGGCTCTCTGTCTGCCATGGGAATCACCTCTGTTCCCGTATACGCGCCTTATACAGCCACGATTATTTCTACAGGAAACGAACTGGCGCCACCCGGCGCCGAAAAGAGCGAAGCTCAGATATATGACAGCAACACCTACGCACTGTCTGCTCAGGCCAGACAGGCAGGTCTGCGGATTCTGCACCGGCATCTTGTACCCGACGATCATGAACTGTTAAAACAGACTCTTCTATCTGCTATGACAGACAGCGATTTTGTCATTCTTTCAGGCGGCAGCTCTCAGGGAAAACAGGACATGACGGAGATATTATTCCGCGAGGTCTCCGGCAACGGCGTATACGCCCACGGCCTGGCCTTAAAACCGGGCAAACCTACCGTACTCGCATGGGACAATGCGGGCAAAACCGCGCTGATCGGCCTGCCCGGACATCCGGCCGCCGCCTCTATGGTGTTCGAGCTGCTTGTCGCCCGGGTATTGAAGGCTCCTCTGCCTGCTGTCTCCGCTGCTGGCTCGCTGCAATCAACATCTGCTGCCTCCTCCGCAGCTGTGGTTCCACCGGTATATATCGAACCTTCCGTTCCTGCCGTCCTCTCTGTCAACATCGCCTCATCTCCGGGGCGGGAGACCTGCGTGCCGGTACGCCTGACAAATTCCGGAGGAAAACTTCTGGCCGTTCCTGTTCCCGGGTCATCCGGGCTATGGTCGCCGCTCGTTCGCGCTAACGGTTATATTCTGATAGGAAAAGACAGGGAAGGCCTTGCGGCCGGCAGCCCTGTCAATATATATCTTCTGGAACGATGATACTTTCAAACGAAATATACATACTCTGCTAAAAGTTGCGAGGAGTAATTCTTTAACAGCTCCTAACGCAGAATTCCGACATCCTTGCCGCTGATACGGCGGCAGAACGGAGATAATTATGGAAAAAAAAAGAAATCTTTATTTATCTAACACACCGATAGAGGAAGCCCGGCAAATATTTTTATCAGAAGTACAGAAAATCATGTCCCCGCGATACGAATGTATTCCTGTGGCAGAAGCTTTAAACCGCGTCACCAAAAGCGCTGTTTACGCCAAATACAATTCACCGGGCTACAGCACCGCAGCCATGGACGGGGCTGCCGTTCTCGCAGAAGAAACCCTCGGCGCGTCTGAAATACATCCGCTGCGTCTTCCGGCAGGTCATTTTGACCATATTAATACCGGAAACATTCTGCCGCCATCCCGCGATGCCGTGATTATGGCTGAGGATATCATCGAACCTGAGGATGGCTCCATACAGATTTCGGCACCGGCCGTACCCTGGCAGAATGTACGCCAGATAGGGGAGAACATTGTCAGCGGAGAAATGATCTTGCCGAGCCGTCACACCATCCGGTCCATTGATATCGGAATGCTGCTGGAAGCAGGTATTGAAAAAATAGACGTTGTACAAAAACCGCGCGCGGCCATTTTGCCGACCGGGTCAGAGATCGCAGAACCGGGAACGGAACTAAAACCGGGAGAGATTATTGATTCTAATTCCCGTATGTTTGAAAACATGGTAACCGAGGTCGGAGGCATTCCTCACCGCTGTCCGGCCACAGAAGACGACCCTAACCTCATAAGGCACGCCATTCTGAATGCAGTCGATTCACATGACGTCGTACTCATCAATGCCGGGACCAGCAAAGGGACGAAAGATTTTACCGTGGACGTTCTGCGGGAGCTCGGGAAGGTTCTGGTTCACGGCGTAGCCGTAAAACCGGGCAAGCCGGTCATTCTTGCCATCGTCCGCGGCAAACCGGTCATCGGCCTCCCCGGCTATTCTGTTTCAGCATATATCGGTTTTATCAATTTTGTGACACCCCTGCTGGAGTATCTGGGCAGCCGGATTTCAACACAGCTGGAAAAAGTATCAGCCGTTATCTCCCGGCGCCTCATTTCCAGTTTAAAATATGAGGAATATGTGAGAGTCAAAGTCGGTCTTGTCGATGACCGCATCGTCGCCACCCCGCTGACCCGGGGCGCAGGTGCGGCCATGTCTCTGGTTCGTTCCGACGGCTTCCTCGTCATCCCGCAGTCCAGTGAAGGCATCGAAGCCGGCGAGGAGGTTACGGTGCAGCTGTACCGGCCTCTCCATGAACTGAAAAATACTGCCGTCATTATCGGAAGCCACGACCTGATTCTGGATGTCATGAACGACATGATGGGCGCAAGCTATCAGAATCTGTATCTGTCAAGCACCCATGTGGGCAGCATGGGCGGTTTAATGAGTTTGAAGCGACGGGAAGCGCATATCGCCCCGACGCATCTGCTGGATGAAAGCAGCGGCATATATAACATTCCCATTATAAAAAAAATGTTTCACGAGCCAATGATTCTGGTTAAGGGAGTGGAACGAATTCAGGGGCTCATGGTTCCCAAAGGGAATCCTCTGCACATTGAAAAAATCCCCGACATCATCGGCAAAAAATATATCAACCGACAGCGGGGTGCGGGCACGCGGGTACTTCTGGATTATAAACTGAAAGAACTGGGCATTTCCGCCGATGAAATCGACGGTTATGACCGGGAAGCAAACACGCACACGGCCGTGGCCGTCGCAGTCCAGAGCGGAAACGCCGACGTCGGCATGGGTGTCCTATCCGCCGCCAACGCCATGGACCTGGACTTTATTGAAGTCGGTGTGGAAGAATATGATTTCGCGATTCCGAAACGGTATCTGGAGATTCCGGTCATCAAAGCTTTTCTGGAAATCCTGAAGAGTGAAGAATTTCACCGGAAGCTGGATGAAATGGGCGGGTACGGGTATTCAAAATCAGGGACGATCATAGAGATTAACGAGACTGACTGATATGATCTCTCGTCAGGCAGACAGCCATATCTCCTCTGCTTTCCCGGAGTATGGGGATTTCGTTACTTTAAAGAGATTCGGGTGACTGTATCCCCCTCCCGGATTACCCCGCCGGCACGGCAGGCGGCAAACAGCATGCCGTGCGGCAGGGGGCAGGGAATACCATGATTATATAACTCACACTGTTCCCGATAACATTTTTTGAAGGCGCTGCTAATCTCCAGAACAGTCTGTTCACCGATTCGGATCAGATCCCCCTGAGACAAGGACAGTTCCCCCAGCCCTTCTATCGTCAGATTGGTTTTAAACCGGTGAAAACACAGTGCGTCATATTCCTGTGAATCATTCCAGCCTGACAATGCAGCGTCCGACAGGGAAATCGGCTTGAACTCATCCATACAATGGCGGTCGCCGGACAACCCGTGACCTCCCATCGCTTCCGCCTCCGAAAGCACTGTTCCGGGCGCTCCCTTTTCTTTGAATATTTGAATTGATTGTAAAACAGAGTTCATGATCATTCTCCTTTCGTATTTACAGCAGGCATACCGCCGCAGCTGAAACCAGACACATACAACCCAGACACACGCGTTGCTCACGCAGCGCAAAAATTGTGAAAATCGAGGACTCCTGATGAAAAACACAGATTCTATTTATTTCGACAATGCCGCGACAACCAAACCGTCTGAAGCGGCAATAGCTTCTTTTTTTAAAACCGCCGCCTGTTTTGGCAACCCGTCGTCAGAACATTTTCTGGGCCGCGAAGCCGCAGCGATGATGGAAACGGCAAGAGAGCAAATTGCTTCCGCCATTGATGCCGACAGCAGCGAGATCGTCTTTACTTCCGGAGGAACCGAAGCGAATAATCTGGCCATCCAGGGTGTCTGTGAGGCGAACCGTGGCGCGAATGAGATCATCATATCCGCGGCAGAGCACCCATCCGTATACCGCATATGCCGGATTCTCAAAAAAAGGGGATACCGTATCTCAAAAATCAACTGCGGACTTGACGGAAGCTTTGATGAACGGGCTTTAAAAAACGCTGTTACAGACCGAACAATCCTCGTATCCTTTATGACAGTCAATAATGAAACCGGTACGGTCTTTCCGATCTCCGAAATCACCAAAATCGTTAAAACCATCAATCCTCAAACATTGGTGCACACAGATGCCGTACAGGCTTTCGGGAAGACAGACATATCCGTCCGGAAATCAGGCATTGACCTTATGACTATATCTGCCCATAAAATCCACGGATTGAAAGGCGCAGGAGCTCTATATATAAAAAAAGGAACCCCCGTCTATCCCCTACAGTTCGGCGGCGGTCAGGAGAACGGCCTGCGTTCCGGCACGGAAGCTCTCCCCGCTATCTGTGCATTCGGCACGGCAGCAGAACATGCCATACAAAACATACGGTTTTCTTATAAACAGGTAAAAACTGTACGGCAGATTATCCTGACTGGGCTGAATGAATTCGAGAATGTTGCCGTCAACTCTGCACCAGACAATTTCCCTTATATTCTTAATTTCTCAGTCAGGGAAAAAAATGCAGACGAAATCCTCAGGGCATTCAGTAACCGCGGCATATGTATATCAAAAGGTGCGGCCTGCAAAGCGAATCACACGCATGGTCCCTCCATGCTTATGTCCTTCGGCATCGACACCGCTCTGGCAGACAATGCCCTGCGTCTGAGCTTTTGCAAAGATAATACACCGGAAGAAGCGAAACGTTTTCTGGATGCAGCCGAAACGATACTATAAACCGTATCACTCACCGCCTCCTGCGTCTGCGGCGGAACTGGCTCAGGAATATCCCCAATGCCAGAACAAAAGCCAAAATAAAACCAAATACACCAAGTGCCGGAATCCCCAGAAGCTTCGGTTTCATGTCCGTGGTACAGATAATACTGGATCCGATCAGCAGACCCGCGATCAGAAATCCCATGACCAGATCACGCACCAGACGATCCAGCGTCTTTGCCAGATCATCTGTGGAATGAAGATCCAGATTAATGCGCATCTGCCCCTTCATATAAGTGCGGAGCAGATCTGAAAGATACCCAGGTATTTTGATTCCTTTTTTTACGGAACGATATAATTCTTCGCCGTTATCCCGCAGCGCTTCTTTAATATCAAAATCCCTTAAGCGGTCATTTTTTATCCTCGCCGCCGCCACCTCGATCACATTTGTTTCCGGAGCGATCTGTGCAATGACCCCCTCTATCGTCGTGAGACCGCGCACTAGCATCGTCATATTGGAAGGCATGGATACCTTGTTGGCTTTCATAATATCCATCAGATCCTGCATCAGCGTACCCATATTCAGGTCGCCGAATCCGGCCGTACCGTATTTCGTCAGCCAGTCGCTGATATCCGAGTAGAGCAGCTTCTGATCCAGCCGGACGCGAAACTCGCCAATTGAGAGAACTGCCTCCACGATACTGCTGATATCATGTTCGGCGATTCCCTGAATGACTTTCAAGAGTACAGTCTGATACCGGGAACTGAAACGTCCCATCATCCCCATATCCATCCAGATGATCTTTCCATCCCGGATGCGCAGATTGCCCGGATGAGGATCCGCATGAAAAAAACCATCATCCGAAATCTGCTTGACATAATTATCCGCCATCTTGGTGCCGATCTCATTCAGATCATAACCGGCAGCCAGAAGACCCTCCCTGTCATCCACACAGATGCCGTCAATATACTCCATCACCAGCACCTGCATCGTCGTGTACTCGCGGTAAAGAACCGGACTGCCCACAAAAGCAACATCCCTGTTCAGCTGCGCAAACTCCTCAATATTCGCAGCTTCTGTCAGAAAATTCATCTCCTCCTGCGCTACCATCCAGAGCTGGTCCAGCACCTGACCCATATCCACCAGACCGCTCGTGTTAATCGGAGGCATCAGTTTAATGGCGCGGCGAAGAAACCTGATATCGGCGGACATGGTCTCATAGATACCCCTGCGCTGTACCTTTACCACCACATCCTCTCCGGTCTTCAGCTTCGCCCGATGAACCTGCGCGATAGATGCCGAACCGATCGGTTGCTCCTCAAACTCCACAAACACCTCGTCCGTAGTTCTGCCATAAGATTTCTCAATGACTGCCTTTACCTCCTCCAAAGGCATAGGCGTCACATCCGAACGAAGTTTCATAAACTCATCGCAGATATTCTTCGGAAACATATCCGACCGCATAGACATGATCTGACCCAGTTTAATATAAGTCGGCCCCAGATCCTCCATAATTTGACGCAGCTTCTCCGGTGTCACGCCCCGGGCAATATTATGTTTGCGTATGACAGCCAGAATCTCCCTGAGCCGCTTTCCGGTAGGTTCGTTGTTTTCGTTGCTCATAATTCCATCCCTGACAATCATAATATGGTTAACACGCCATGAAACGACAGCATTTATCCGTATTCATGACGTGTTAACTCCTTACTCTCTGTGCAGCCTGTCCTTTAGTAACTGCCGTGAAATTTCATAATCCCTATTTTTCAATAACCTTTATGATTCTTTCTCCGGTTCATCCGCAGCTTCTTCCGTCTCATCCATAGCTGCCAGCTGCTCCTTCAGTTCCGCAATCTGTTCAGGTGTCAGGCCGTC
>JAJQFQ010000206.1:0-296 GCA_021201035.1 Clostridiales bacterium | reverse complement strand
CCTTTACGTCAGTCTCTTTTTCTTTCCGGACGGTCTGCTTAACATTATGCTTCAGCTCCTCATTGAGCACCTTCCCCTGCTCCACGGTAAGCTCGCCCTTTGCCACAAGCTCATCCAGAATCTCTTTTGTTTTTTCCGAAGTCGTCGCTGCGGCGCCGATCCCCGCCAGAAGAATTTTTTTCATGCTGTCACTGAGTTTTTCCATGATGTTTCTCCTTTCGCAAAGTTATTTGATATTTATATTATAAAAAAATTTTGGTAAAGTGTAAAGCTTTATTCCGTCCGCAGCGCCTCAA
>JAJQFQ010000091.1 GCA_021201035.1 Clostridiales bacterium | reverse complement strand
TTGCCGTGTCACGGCCCGCGTGCCGGACATCTTCTGCCAGATATTTTTCAATGTAAACCATGCTGTCACCACCTTCATTGACGCAGTCCATGATAGATATGGGTGTACAATTGCCGGCTTCGAAGATCGGGGTCCCGTGTGAGTCAAAGATGGCGTCGTAAGAATTGATCTCCGCGTGGATAAACTCTTCCATGATGTAGATCTCATCAGAATTTTTTTCCGCAAAAAATGCTTCCAGATCGGCATCACAGTCGAGCTTGTATGTATGGGAGGCTCCCATGCCGTTGTCCGGTTTTACAATGACCGGATATCCGACTTCGGCGATAAAAGCCTGACATTTTTTGATGGTGTCTACGAGATGATAACGTGCTACCGGAACGTTCGCTTTCTCATAGTATTTTTTCATTTTAGATTTGAACTTGATGCGCGGCAGGTCTTTTTCCTGAAATCCGGTTTTGATGTTGAAATCCGTGCGCAGCTTTGCGTCCTGCTCCAGCCAGTATTCGTTATTGGATTCGATAAAATCGATCCGGCCATGCTTGAAAGTGAGGAACGCGACTGCGCGGTAGACTTCGTCATAGTTCTCCAGACTGCCTACTTTGTAGTATTCATTCAGGCTTTCCTTCAGCTCCGGCATGAGTTCATCATAGGGCTGGTCGCCGATGCCGAGTACATTGACGCCGTCGTTTTTCAGTTCCCGGCAGAACTGCCAGTAGTTTGTCGGGAAATTCGGGGAAATAAAAATTACGTTTTTCATATCTTCTCTCTTCCTGTATGTTAATTATTTAAGATATACGGTAAAAAATAAACGACTTGCTTATACCACCAGTCCCAGTCATGGTTGACGTCATACCCCCACAGGTCGACCCAGACCGGAATACCCTTCCTGTCCAGTATCTCTTTCAGCCGGCGGGTGGTGTCGGGCTGTTCCCAGGCGCCTTGGCCGCAGCAGATGACAGCTTTGCGCTCCCGGTACAGATTCATATAGGGATGATCCTCCGGCAGGTTGCTCAGGTAGTCGATAGGGGAGTTGGCATATACCAGCTCATCCATATAGTCACCGAAGCCGTATTGCGAACCGTAGATTCCGCTGAGTGCCAGCAGGCCGTCAAACAGATCCGGGCGGCGGAAATAGAGGTTGGCCGCATGGGTCGCGCCGAGACTGCAGCCAAAAGCAATGATGCCCATGGACGGATCTGTGCCGCCGTTTCGTTCGGTAGCCATATCGCAGATAAAGGGAACCATCTCGTCCGTGATGTAGCGAATCCAGTCTTCGTGGCGGCGAATGCGCCAATACGGGTCATCGGTTGAGGAATATGTCTCCGGATCGATGGTATCGATAGAGAAAACCATTGCCTTTCCGGACTCAATCCACGGACTCCAGTAATCGTTCATGTGAAAATTCTCAAAATCGAAAAATCGACCGTCCTGACAGGGGATGAACAGGACAGGATGACCGGCGTGGCCGTAAACCTTGCATTCCATGTCCCGCCCCAGAGCAGGGCTGAAATCTTTGAAATATTGTATTTCCATAAGGGAAACCTCCTATCGGATAATGTCGTCGATGTCATACATCAGCGTGTTCATAAAAAACGGAATCTGCTGTTCCCAGCAGGCCTCGCAGTGCTCGCCTCCGGGGACAATGCGCGCATCCAGCATGACGCCTTTCCCGAGCAGCAGCGAGATCATTTTCCCAAACGAGCGCCTCATGCGCAGTCCTTTGCCCATCTCATTTGATCCGTAATCCATATACAGGATGGTATCCGGCGACGGGTGAGAAGTTTTTATCATCTCCTCCGCGGCGGCGGGCGCGATAAAGAGGGAAGGGGACAGGGCAGCTGCTCTTGAAAAGATATCGTTGTAATGCAACAGGGCAAAAATACTCATCAGGCCGCCCATCGAGCTTCCGGCAATGAAAGTGTGCGACCGTTCCGGTATGGTGCGGTAATGTGCGTCTATATATGGTTTAAAGACACCGGTAAACCAGTCCATGGTAACGGAACCCTTTCCTCTGATGAGCCCGACTGATTTTTCTGAAAAATCGTAGGGGGAATATTCGCTCAGTCTGCCGTGATCCGGGCTGTGGCTGCATTCCACGGCCGCGATGATCAGGTCGGTGCCGGTAGCTTCCATAAAATCGTTCATACCCCAGCTCTTGCCGAACGAGGCTTCCTCGTCAAAAAAAACATTCTGTCCGTCAAACATGTACAGAACAGGGTATCTTTTTTCTTCGTTATATATGTAAGATTCCGGAAGATAGAGCCAGACGCGGCGCCTGGTCCGGCCGGTCAGCTCCGGAATCGTGATATGCCATTGTTTTATCATGTATGCTCCATGTGTATTGTAATCGGATAAACCGTACTTTTTTACATTAATATACCACAGTGCCGGATACTTGGCAAATTGAAATCTTTCCGGTATTCTTTTTGTTTTTTAGATGTTTGATATTTTCCATGCCCCGTGAAAAACGACCTGGAATTAACAATGATGGTTTAAGCCTTATTTTTAGAAAAAATATCCGGTTTCGAATAAATATGTTTACTTTAAAAATAAAACGTTGTATAATCACTCGCGGATGGTATTCTGAAAAGAAACTGTACCGCGAGTTATCATTTTATATTTTGAAACGGAGCTTATATTGCAGCGTATGTGTTCGGATAAATGACCGGCACAGGAACGGCAAATGAGACTTCACGATCCCGCCTGACAGATGACAGAGGCGATTGTTTACGGCAGATGGAATTTATTGTGCCGGAGGCGGTTGCGGCAGCAGGTTCACCGGAATGGAGGGATGCTTATGAACATTGGTTTTATCGGCGCAGGGAAAGTAGGTTTCTCGATGGGAAAATATCTGACCGAGCGCGGCATGTGCGTGACGGGCTATTACAGCCGCAGTCCGCAGTCATCACTGGAAGCAGCAGCGTTTACACAGACCGGACAGTATCCGGATATGGAGAGTCTGGTCAGGGATAGTGACATGATCTTTTTGACCGTACCGGACGGAGCGATTGCTTCGGTATGGGAACAGGTTAAATTGCTTCCGGTTCAAAATAAAATGATTCTGCATTGCAGCGGTTCCTTAAGTTCCGCAGTCTTTTCTGATATCGGGCGTACTCGCGCCTGTGGTTATTCCATCCATCCGCTTTTGGCAGTTAATGACAGATATACTTCCTGGGAGAAGCTCTCATCCGCGTTTTTCACTATTGAGGGGGATGACAGACATCTGAATTTTTTAAAGGAGATGTTTGAGCAGTTCGGGAATACCGTGGAGGTGATCCGGGCAGAAAACAAAATCCTCTATCACGCGGCGGCAGCCATGGCGAGCAATCTCTATGTCGGCCTGGCTGATCTGAGTGAACAGTTGCTTTGCGGCTGTGGATTTTCGCGTGAACACGCGCATGCGGCGCTCTCACCGCTGATCCTGGGAAACGCGAAAAATATAGCTGATGCCGGTGTGGCTCAGGCGCTGACCGGACCGATTGAGCGCAATGATGCGGCGACGGTGGCGGCTCATCTGGACGGATTATCCGGCGAGATGAAAGAAGTATATCGCCTGTTATCAAAGCAGGTTGTCAAAGTGGCAAAGGAAAAGCACCCGGAAAGGGACTACTGCAAGTTGGAAGGGGTATTAACATTATGAAAAAGACAATCGCAACCTTGAAGAAAATGAAAGAGGAGCATGACAGGATCACGATGCTGACCTGCTATGATTATTCCACGGCGAAGCTGATGGACACGGCGGGGATTGATGTTCTGCTGGTGGGGGATTCCCTCGGCAACACGATTCTGGGATATGAAGATACGCTTCCGGTCACCATGGAGGATATGATTCATCACACGGCGGCCGTTGCACGCGGAACGAAGGAAGCGCTGGTGATTGGTGATATGCCGTTTATGTCCTATCAGACATCTGTATACGATGCAGTTGTTAATGCCGGACGGCTGATCAAGGAGGGACACGCGAATATCGTGAAGCTGGAAGGCGGTGCCCGGGTTTGCCGTCAGATCGAGGCGATCGTCAGTGCAGATATTCCGGTATGTGCACACATTGGCCTGACACCGCAGTCCATCAATGCGTTCGGCGGTTTTAAGGTACAGGGAAAGAGCGAAGAGGCGGCCCGGACGCTGATTGAGGATGCGAAAAAGGTCGAGGCGGCTGGCGCCTGCATGGTTGTGCTGGAAGGAATCCCGGCGAAGCTGGCGTCCATTATTACCCGGTCCGTTGACATTCCGACGATCGGAATCGGTGCGGGCGCTGACTGTGACGGACAGGTACTCGTCTATCAGGATATGCTCGGCATGTTTACCGATTATGTGCCGAAGTTTGTGAAGCAGTTCGCGAATGTGGGTGAGGTGATGACCGGCGCGTTCACGGACTATATGAAGGAAGTGAAAGCGGGGACATTCCCGGCGGCAGAGCATACATATAAGATCGCGGATGAGGTTATTGAAAAGATACAATGAAAGTGTCGTGAATAGACAGTCAGATGGGGGTGCTTGCACACCCATCTGACTGGATATTCGACGACCAAGCCGGTATGAGCAAGTAGGGCGATAGCCCGGATTGTGAATACCGGCGGCGATTGCGGGAGCAGCTTGCTGCGGAGCAATCGGCTTTCATGAATATAAGTGTCATGAATATGAGCATCGTGAACAGACAGACTTTTGTTCAGACAGAAAATGAGGAGAAAAAGATAAAATGGAGATTACAAAGACAATTCAGGCTGTCAGAGAGACAGTAAAAAACTGGAAAAAGGAAGGTCTCAGTATTGGATTTGTGCCGACAATGGGATACCTGCACGAGGGACACGGCAGTCTGATTCAGCGGGCCCGCAGGGAAAATGACAGGGTGGTTGTAAGTATTTTCGTAAACCCGATGCAGTTTGGACCGAGTGAGGATCTGGCGAGCTATCCGCGGGATCTGAAGAAAGACAGCGCTTATTGTGAGAGTCTGGGCGCAGATCTGATTTTCAATCCGGAGCCGGAGGAGATGTACACGGATCGTTTCTGTTCTTATGTAGATATGTCTGTGCTGACGGAAGAACTCTGCGGGCTGAGCCGGCCGGTGCATTTCCGTGGCGTCTGCACGGTGCTGACGAAATTATTTAACATTGTTCAGCCGGATCGCGCGTATTTCGGTCAGAAGGACGCTCAGCAGCTGGCAATCGTCAAGCATATGGTTGAAGATCTGAATATGAATCTGGAGATCATCGGCTGCCCGATCATCCGCGAAGAGGATGGTCTGGCAAAGAGCTCCAGAAATACCTATCTGTCAGATGAAGAGCGAAAGGCAGCTCTGATTTTGAGCAAAACCATCCGTCTGGGCGAAAAAATGGTTGCGGACGGTGAGACGGATGCGGTAAAATTAGTAGAAGCGATGAGGACGAATATTGAGACGGAGCCGATGGCGCGGATCGATTATGTCAAAGCCGTGGACGGACTGACCATGCAGCAGGTGACGGAGGTGAAAGCACCTTTGCTTGTGGCGATGGCTGTTTACATCGGGAAGACCAGGTTAATTGATAACTTTAGCGTTGAAAATGTCGGAGAATAGGCAGACAGATGGGGATGCTTGCATTCCCAGATGGCTGGATATTGGACGACTTGACGGAAATGAGCAAGGAGGGCAAAAGCCCGGATTGCGAATGCCCGTCGTTTGCAGCGAGCAGGGCACGGTGCAAACATTTTCAACAGAGAAAATGTCGGAGAATAGACAGGCAGACTTTTTCAACATAAATGTCAGGGAGGAAATATGAACATTACCATGCTGAAAGGGAAGATCCATCGCGCGACGGTGACGCAGGCCGCGCTGGATTACGTAGGCAGCATCACCATCGACGAGGATCTGATGGAGGCAGCCGGCATTCTGGAATACGAGAAGGTTCAGGTTGTGGATATCAACAACGGGAATCGTCTCGATACCTATACGATTGCCGGGGAGCGCGGGAGCGGTGTGATCTGTTTAAACGGAGCGGCCGCGAGGTGCTGCAGTGTGAGGGACAAGATTATTATTATGTCTTATGCGGATATGACGCCTGAGGAGGCAAAGACACACCGGCCGTCTGTTGTTTTTGTTGATGATGTAAACAGGATCTGCCGTGTGAGTTCTTATGAAAAGCACGGACAATTATTTGATCAGGCCAAAGAACATGTTGATTAGTGAGCACGAGATACCATGAGTTCTCTTTTTTCGGAACAAATACTTTACAACAGTCGGAGAAGAGAAAGAGATAATGACAGCAGGGTCTGATTATTGAGGAAGATATTATGTTACAGGGAAAAACTATCGTTCTTGGCGTGACCGGCAGCATTGCCGCTTACAAGATTGCCAATCTGACGAGTATGCTGGTTAAACAGCACGCGGATGTTCATGTTATCATGACACCGAACGCGACGAATTTCATTCATCCGACCGCGTTTGAAACATTGACAAATCACAAATGCCTTGTGGATACTTTCGACCGCAATTTCCAGTTCCACGTGGCACATGTGAATCTGGCGGCACAGGCGGATCTGATGCTGATCGCACCGGCTTCCGCCGATGTGATCGGGAAGCTTGCGGGCGGCATTGCGGATGATATGCTTACGACGACGGCTATGGCATGCAAAGCGCCGATGCTCATTGCGCCGGCAATGAATACAAATATGTATGAGAATCCGGTTTTGCAGGATAATCTGAAAAAACTGAGATCATACGGAAAAGAGATTATTGAGCCTGCCAGCGGGATGCTCGCGTGCCGTGATGTCGGCAAGGGGAAGATGCCGGAACCGGAGGTATTGCTTGGCCATATTCTGCGCACTGTGGCAAAAGAAAAAGATTATGCAGGGAAAAAGATTCTGGTTACGGCCGGACCGACGCGTGAGGCCATTGATCCGGTGCGTTTTATCTCGAATCATTCCACCGGGAAAATGGGATATGCTATTGCGGAGAACGCCATGCTGCGCGGCGCGGAAGTGACGCTGATCACCGGTCCGTGTTCCATTGATCCGCCTATGTTTGTGGATGTATGTCAGGTGGTTTCCGCACAGGATATGTATGAGGCGGTCATGGAGCATCGGGAGAATGTGGATATTGTCATCATGACGGCTGCCGTGGCGGATTATAAACCGGCTGCTGTCAGTGATGAAAAGATCAAAAAGAAAGACGGCGACTTAAGCATACCTCTGATTCGTACAAAAGATATTCTGCGGACATTGGGAGATATCAAGAGAGACGGAAAGTTTCTCTGCGGTTTTTCCATGGAAACTCAGAACATGCTTGAGAATTCCAGAAGAAAGATACAGGAAAAGAACCTGGATATGATTGTGGCCAATAATCTGAAGACGGCGGGAGCCGGATTCGGTACCGATACGAATGTGATTACGATCATTACGCCGCATTCCGAACGGGAACTGCCGTTGATGGGCAAGAAAGAGGCGGCGGCATGTATTCTGGATGAAATATTAATGCAGATCTAGACATATGCACACAGAAAACCCCGGCGCCGCGTAAGGTCGCCGGAGTTTTGGGAAAATGACTAGAAGCAGCCGCAGCCGTTGCCGTTGTTTCCGCAGCAGCAGATCAGCAGGATGATCCAGATCAGGTTGTCGCAGCAGTCGCCGCTGCCGCCGAAGCAGGAACCGTTATTGTTCCCGAACAGGATCAGCAGCAGGATGATCCAGATGATGGAATTGCAGCCTCCGTTTTCTGTGGCGCATCCGCAGTTCGTAGCAGCTAAATCACTCATATTGTGAGCCTCCGGTATTTTTATTTACAGTTCATACTATGAGATGGGCCGGTCCATGTTTCCAAATTCCTTGACAAAAAAATGGAATTAAGCGTATGATGATGAGAAGGATTGCAAATGCACAAGTGCGCAGCAGTCCGCAGGGATCATCAGTAAAGGTTTGTGATCTATGCCATGGATAAATAATTTGAGGAAAGTGAGGAATGTATCATGGAAAAAATCAGAATGACAACTCCTATTGTTGAGATGGACGGGGATGAGATGACCCGCATTCTCTGGCAGTATATTAAAGATGAACTGTTACTGCCTTTTGTGGATTTGAATACAGAGTATTATGACCTCGGTCTGGTTCATCGGAATGAAACGGATGATCAGGTGACGATTGACTCCGCGAATGCGACGAAGAAATACGGTGTTGCCGTGAAGTGTGCGACGATCACGCCGAACGCGGCCCGTGTGAAGGAGTATGATTTAAAGGAGATGTACAAGAGTCCGAACGGCACGATCAGGGCCATCCTTGACGGCACGGTCTTCCGCGCGCCGATACAGGTAAAAGGTATTGAACCCTGCGTGAAGAACTGGAAGAAGCCGATCACCATTGCCCGTCATGCCTATGGTGATGTGTATAAATCAAACGAGATGATCATTCCCGGCCCCGGAAAAGTGGAACTGGTATATACGCCGGAGAGCGGAGAAGAGTCCAGAGTGCTTGTGCATGAGTTTCAGGGCGCCGGTGTGGTACAGGGACAGCACAATTTAAATCAGTCGATCGAGAGCTTTGCCCGCAGCTGCTTTAATTATGCACTGGATACGAAACAGGATCTCTGGTTTGCGACGAAGGATACGATTTCCAAGAAATATGACCATACTTTCAAAGACATTTTTGAGGAGATATTTGAAGCAGAGTACGCAGCCAAATTCAAAGAAGCGGGGATTACATATTTTTATACCCTGATCGACGATGCAGTGGCACGCGTGATGAAGGCGGAGGGCGGTTTTATCTGGGCCTGCAAAAATTATGACGGAGACGTGATGAGTGATATGATCTCGTCCGCCTGCGGTTCTCTTGCCATGATGACTTCCGTGCTCGTATCCCCCTCCGGTGTGTATGAATATGAGGCGGCGCACGGGACAGTGATGCGGCATTATTATAAGCATCTGGCCGGTGAGGAGACATCCACGAACTCAGTCGCGACCATTTTTGCCTGGACCGGTGCCCTGCGCAAACGCGGTGAGATGGACGGACTCTCTGATCTGATAAAGTTTGCGGACAATCTGGAGAAGGCCTGCATCGATACGATTGAGTCCGGGAAGATGACAAAGGATCTGGCGCTGATTACGGAGATGGAGTATCCGACGGTGCTGAACAGTCTGGACTTTATCCGGGCAGTGCGCGCAACACTGGAAGGTTTTTATTCATGATTTTAGCATGTCAGAATATTACGAAATCCTTCGGAGAGGAGCCTGTTTTATCGCAGGTTTCTTTCCATGTGGAGGCATATGAAAAGGTTGCCGTCGTCGGGATAAACGGAGCCGGAAAGTCTACGCTTCTAAAAATTATCATGCACGAGATGGATCCGGACGAGGGAACGGTGACGCTCGCGAAGGATGCCAGTATCGGCTATTTGGCGCAGCATCAGGAGATGGCAGGTTCGAAAAGCATTTATGAGGAAGTGTTCGAGGCGAAACGCGACGTCATTGAGATGGAGCAGAAGATCCGGGATATGGAGGATCGGATGCAGGGGCTTACCGGCGCTGAAATGGAGTCCTTTATGGACAGTTATCACAGGCTGCTCCATGAATTTGATGCGCGGGGCGGATATTCATATGCAAGTGAAGTGACAGGAGTGTTAAAGGGACTCGGTTTTTCGGAGTCGGAGTTTGATAAACCGTGCGGGGCGCTTTCAGGCGGACAGAAGACCCGCGTTTCTCTGGCCCGTCTTCTGGTTACCCATCTGGATATCATCCTGTTGGATGAGCCGACGAACCATCTTGATATCGAATCCATTTCCTGGCTGGAGACTTTTTTGCTGAATTATAAAGGTGCTGTGATTGTTGTGGCGCATGACCGTTATTTTCTGGATCGTGTGGTGACGAAAGTAGTGGAAATCAGCCTGCATCGGTCAGCTGTCTATACGGGAAATTATTCGGCCTACGCAAAACGGGCGGCCGAAGTCCGCGAGGAGCGCCTGAGGGCTTTTTATAATCAGCAGCGTGAGATTCGTCATCAGGAAGAAGTGATCGGGAAGCTTAAGTCTTTTAACCGGGAGAAATCCATCCGGCGCGCAGAAAGCAGAGAAAAACAACTGGCAAAAATAGATGTGCTGGACAGGCCGACGGAGGAGAATTCCCGCATGAACATTACTCTGACGCCGTCTGTCATCAGCGGTAATGATGTACTTTCGGTGGAAGGGCTGTCCAAAGCTTTTGGGACAAAAGAACTGTTTCACGATATTTCTTTTGAGATCCGGCGCGGGGAGCGCGTTGCCATGATCGGCCAGAACGGGACAGGGAAAACGACGATTCTGAAGATTCTGAACCAGATGCTGGAGGCGGATGCGGGCAGTTTCCGTCTCGGAACAAATGTGAAGATCGGTTATTATGATCAGGAACAGCAGGAACTCCATATGGAGAAAACCCTGTTTGAAGAAATCTCGGACGATCATCCGGATCTGAACAATACAAGAATCCGGACGGTGCTTGCAGCTTTCCTTTTTACGGAGGATGATGTATTCAAGAAGATTGCTGATTTGAGCGGCGGCAAGCGGGGGCGGCTTTCCCTCGCAAAACTGATGTTGTCGGAGGCAAATTTTCTGATTCTGGATGAGCCGACGAACCATCTGGATATTGTGTCAAAGGAGATTCTGGAGGATGCGCTTAATCACTATGAGGGCACGGTCCTGTTTGTGTCTCACGACCGGTATTTTGTCAATAAGACGGCGACACGGATTTTGAACCTGACCGGCGGATGTGTGATCAATTATATCGGAAATTACGATTATTATCTGGAAAAACGTGAAGATGCGGAGCGCGCGTATCTGCCTGATGCTTCGGTTCGTGAAGAGACAAATGAAACAGTTGCAGATGAGTCCGCTGTGAAAACGGACTGGAAGACCAGAAAAGAAGAGCAGGCGAGACAGCGAAAGCGGCAGAATCAGATTAATCGGCTGGAGGATGAAATCGCAAAGCTGGAAGAGCGATTATCGCAGATTGATGATGAATTTGCAAAACCGGAGATCGCGACGAATTCATTCCGGCTGGGGGAACTGCACGGCGAACAGATGGAACTGACACAGAAGCTGGAGAAACTGTACAGAAAGTGGGAAGAACTTTCTGAAGAAGAGTAAAAGTTAAATGTTGTTAATAATTACCAATTTGTTCAAACAAAGTTTGAACAAATTGATTGATATTTGACAAAACAGATTCAGGTGCTTATAATATTCGTATATATTTATAAAACCATGCATAAGTACGTTACAGTATGATGAAAAGAATATTACAATACGAAAGGGGAACAGGGGCTTGCAAAAAGAAATTTCACAGGCAGTGATTCGTCGGATGCCGCGGTATTACCGGTATCTCAGGGAATTACTTGACGAAGGGATTGACCGTATTTCCTCGAATGAGCTGAGCGTCAGAATGAAGGTGACAGCTTCCCAGATTCGTCAGGATCTGAATAATTTCGGCGGTTTCGGCCAGCAGGGATACGGATACAATGTGCAGTATCTGTACAATGAGATCGGAAAGATACTGGGATTGGACTGTCAGCATAATATTATTATTATCGGAACCGGCAACATGGGTCAGGCATTGGCGAAGTATGTTAATTTTGAAAAGCGCGGTTTTATCATGATCGGTCTTTTTGACGTAAATCCGACGCTGATCGGCTCATCAATTCGCAGAATCCCGATTTACAGTGTAGATGATCTGCCGGTTTTTGTCAGAGAACATACAGTGGATATTGCCGTTTTGACGCTTCCGAAGGATAAGGCGGAACAGATGGCGGATCTGCTGGTAAAGCTGGATATACATGCTATCTGGAATTTTGCTCATCTGGATCTGAATCTTCCGGAGGATGTTGTGGTTGAGAATGTACATTTGTCTGACAGCCTGATGCAGCTCTCTTACAATATTGTTAAGAAGCGTATGGAGGAGAATTAGGATTTGGGATACTGATTGCATATACAAAGAGTTCCGTGTGACGGGACTCTTTTATAACATCTTTTATAACATGATGATGCCTGAGTTAAAAAATCATGAATGGAGCGCTTGAGGTCCGGTTCATGGTTTTGGAATCCGCGGGTATTATCATTAAGAAACAGGAGGAAATCTATGCGGTATATTTTGAATTGTACACAGATGCAGCAGTGTGATGCCAATACGATGGATCGATACGGTGTGCCGTCGGCGGTGCTGATGGAACGCGCCGCGCTGGCGGCTGTGGAAGAGATTGAATGCCGCTATCCGGAATATACGGCCCGGATTCTTCTGGCCTGCGGTGTAGGAAATAACGGCGGGGACGGTTTGGCTATGGCGCGCCTTCTGAAACTGAAAGGTTATCCGGTGACGGTTCTTTTCCCCGGTAAAGAAGAAAAATGCAGCGTGGAGGCAGCCCGCCAGCTTGGTATCGTGCGCAGATACGGGATTTCAATTGTTTCTGAGCTGACGGAGGACAGATATGATATTCTTGTCGATGCGGTCTTCGGAATCGGTTTAACCAGGGATATCGGCGGAACATATAAAACCGTGATTGAGAAGCTGAACCGGATGTCCGGTTTTAAACTGGCGGTGGATATTCCGTCCGGCATATCTGCTGACAACGGCGCTGTGATGGGGATTGCTTTTGAGGCGGATCTGACTGTAACCTTCGGTTTTGCAAAGACTGGACAGATGCTTTATCCGGGGGCGCGCTTTTGCGGAGAACTGGTGGTAAAGGATATCGGGATTGATGAATACAGTCTGTTTGATATACAACCGGAAATCAGGACTCTGGAGACAACGGATTTGGCTTTGCTGCCGGCCAGGCAGGCGGATTCAAATAAAGGGACATATGGAAAACTGCTGATTTTTGCCGGTTCTTTTAATATGGCGGGAGCGGCTGCCTTTTCCGCACGGGCTGCTTATCGGACGGGTGCGGGACTGGTGAAGGTTGTTACGGATGTTTCGAATCGTGAGATCATACAGACACTGGTGCCGGAGGCGATTCTTGCCACTTATGATGCGGCAACTGATATGGAAAGTTTTATCGGAGAGCAGACCGGCTGGGCAGATGCCGTGGTTTTGGGACCCGGTCTCGGCTGCTCCCGGCAGGCGCGGGAGATGGTTCGCTGTGTGCTGCAAAAGACGGAAGTCCCCTGTCTTGTGGATGCGGACGGACTGAATATTTTGTCCGGTCACAAAGAATGGCTGACGGATGTAAAGGCGGAACTCATTCTGACTCCGCATCTGGGAGAAATGTCACGTCTGACCGAAAAAACGGTATCCGAGATAAAAAATAATATTTTATCGGTTGCACAACAGTTTGCAAGGCGTTATGATGTGATTGCTGTGTTAAAAGATGCAAGAACTGTCACGGCACTGCCGGACGGACAGATTTTTATTAATATGACGGGAAACCACGGAATGTCTACAGCCGGCGCCGGAGATGTCCTGACGGGCATGATCGGCGCGTTGCTCGGACAGAGGGTACCGGCTGCCACGGCGGCGCCGCTTGGCGTGATGATTCACGGCATGGCGGGAGATGCTGCCGCAGAAGGAGTAGGGAAAGCTTCCCTCATGGCGTCTGATCTGATAGAAGGAATTCCGGATATTCTGGCGGGGCAGAAGTCATGAACAGATAGGAGATATTACGTTTTATGAAACAATATCGCAGAATACGGGCGGAGATCAATCTGGATCATTTTGAACATAATTTAAATGAAATACGGCGTCTCATTTCTCCGGATACAAAGGTTTGCGCCGTAATCAAAACGGACGGTTACGGACATGGAGCGGTTGCTCTTGCCCGTATGATGGAGACAAGAAAAGAAATCTGGGGTTATGCGGTTGCAACAGTTGAGGAGGCTGAGGTTCTTCGCAGGTCCGGGCTGGAAAAACCGATACTTATACTCGGATATGTGTTTGACGATGACCTGGATGTTATGATTGATCTTGATATCCGGCCCACCGTATTTTCTTTATCCATGGCACGGGAACTGTCAGAGACTGCTGCCCGGAAAGATAAAACGGTACATATTCATATCAAGCTGGATACGGGTATGAGCCGGATCGGTTTTCAGTGTACAGCTGAATCCATAGAAGAGATCGTGCAGATTGCGTCGCTGCCGTACATCCGGATCGAGGGGATTTTCACGCATTTCGCGAGGGCGGATGAAACGGATAAGTCTTTTTCACGGGAACAGATGCGTCAGTATTCTTATGTTGTTGAGCAGCTTGGAAAGCGCGGCGTGGAGATTTCGCTGCATCATGTCTCGAACAGTGCGGGTATTATTGATCTGCCGGAGTACAATCTCGATCTGGTGCGGGCCGGTATTATTCTTTATGGTCTCTGGCCTTCGGATGAGGTAAGAAAGAGCCGGATTGATTTACAGCCTCTTCTTACATTGAAGAGTCATGTGGTGCATGTCAAGACGCTGTCAGAAGGGCGGACAATCGGCTACGGAGGTACATATACGGTACATGGAACACGCAGGATTGCAACGATCCCGGTTGGTTACGGGGACGGATATCCCAGAGCATTATCGAACGGCGGCTATGTCCTGATTCACGGGAAGCGGGTTCCGATCTGCGGCAGGGTGTGCATGGATCAGTTTATGGTCGATGTCACGGAAATCGGTGAGGTACTGCCGGGTGATGAAGTGATTCTGATCGGAGGGGACGGAGAGGGAGAACTGACGATGGAACGGATCGGAGAGCTTTCCGGCCGGTTTAATTATGAGTTTGCCTGCGATCTGGGGAAACGGATTCCGCGCGTGTACTTTCGTCATGGAGAGATGCTTCCGGAATAACGATTCCAGACAGTAACGAATACACTTGAAAAAAGAGGGAATAATGAAAACGAAAGCTGATACAGATAAGAAAGGCTTTTAAATCCCGAAATTGGAGAGTGTGTTATGTTGATTCGCAGAGGAGATATTTATTACGCCGATTTGCGTCCGGTGGTTGGTTCGGAACAGGGCGGTGTGCGCCCCGTACTCATTATTCAGAATGATGTGGGAAATCGTCACAGTCCGACAGTTATCTGTGCCGCCATTACTTCAAGGATGAACAAGGCGAAGCTGCCGACGCATATTGAACTGGACGCATCCAGATATCATATGGTGAAGGACTCGGTTATTCTGCTGGAACAGCTTCGCACGATTAATAAGGTACGTTTAAAAGAAAAGATCTGTCATCTTGACGGGGAAATTATAAGAAGAGTGAACCGGGCGCTTGTGATCAGTCTGGAACTGAATACATAGCGGGGTGTTCGCTTCTTGACTATTTGTAATGAAAATGCTATGATGAAATACGTTTATGATCCGGCGGAAGTTTAGATTCGGATGCGGTTCAGGCGTGCGGCGAACAGAACGGAAGGTTCTTAAGCGGGCACGGCGGAGATTCATGGTAAGAAGGAGAACAGATACAGATGGATGACGGCAGTATTCCCTTATCCCAAAGAGGAAAGGGTTTTATGCGGTTTTTAAAGAAAGAAAAAACAGCAGTCCAGGAGGAGGAGATTCAGAACGAGATCAAATCCATGGTGGACGAAGGACATGAGCAGGGACTTTTTAAGGAGAGCGAGGCGGAGATGATTAAAAATATCTTCGACCTGGATGAGACAGAGGCTCAGGATATCATGACGCATCGGAAGCATATCGTTTCGGTCAGCGCGGATATGATATTCCGGGATTTCCTGATTTTTATCACGGAGGAGGGATTTTCCCGCTATCCGGTATATCGTGATGTCCCTGATAATATCGTTGGCGTCATACATATCAAGGATGTATTAAGATACGTACTCAGACAGGATGTGATGAAACTGACGCTTGGCGATATTCCGGAACTGGTGCTGCCTGTCCCGTTTGTTCCCGAGAAGAGAAATATCGATATTTTGTTTCGAAATATGCAGTCCGCGAAAACCCATATGGTCATCGTGGTGGATGAGTACGGTCAGATTTCAGGCCTCATTACGATGGAGGATATTTTAGAAGAAATCGTAGGGAATATTTTTGATGAGCATGACCGTGAGGAGAAAAGTATTCAGCTTCAGAAGGATGGTTCTTTCCTGATCAGCGGGATGGCTGAACTGGAGGAAGTATTTGAAACGCTCGGTGTTGAGGATGAGGACAGTCTTGAGGATTTTGATACCCTGAATGGTTATATTATTTCAAGAATCGACCGGATTCCCTCGGATGGAGAGACATTTTGCATAGCAGGATACGGATATCAGTTTGAAGTGCTTTCTGTCAGGGATAAAATGATTGAGAGCGTGCACGTCACAAAGGAACTCCCCAGACAGAATAATGACTAGTATAAAATGACAGCAGGAGGAAAGCAGTATGTCAGGACATTCAAAGTTTGCAAATATCAAACACAAAAAAGAGAGAAATGATGCGGCAAAAGGAAAAGTATTTACGATTATCGGCCGCGAGATTGCGGTGGCTGTAAAGGAAGGCGGCGCAGATCCCGCAAATAACAGCCGGCTGCGTGATGTGATTGCCAAGGCAAAGGCGAATAACATGCCGAATGACACCATTG
>JAJQFQ010000088.1 GCA_021201035.1 Clostridiales bacterium | reverse complement strand
GTTCTGGAAAAACTGATTTGCTATGGCACCGTGAGTGCCGCCTCGGAGATTTATCCCTATACCAGTGAGAGCTGCAGAGTGGAGCTTTATGCAAATCCGGCTTTCGCGCCGACGTTTTGTGATCTTTTTGCGCGGCATCATCTGTTTCTGGATTATTATGATATGGATACTGTGTCAGACGGTGAGACGGTTCATGTCATCTGCAATCAGATGGAAGTCTCGCGGGTGAATCTGGATCCGGAGGAAAAAGGATATGGCCAGGATTCGTATACGGTGCTGCAGTGGCTGGAGGCGGCGCATTATATCTGCCGGCTGGAGAAAGAGCCGGATGATTCCGCATGTGTCAGTTTTTCGTACGCCGCACCCCGGATCAAACGGCTTTTGACTGCACCGGCTGAGATTCTGAAAATTTATGTGTACTATCAGCTGCAGGCAATCGGATATTTTGATGAGGTTGCCGCAGGCGTTCATTTTTGCAGCGCGGACGATGATGCGGAGGAGGAACTGGATCTGGTTCTTGTAAAAGGCTTTCGTTCTGTGATCGTGGAGTGTATGGGCGAACGGGAAATGAGTCCGGATCGTTGTCTCAGACTCTGCGGTATCGCGGAGCAATTCGGTATCGGAACCGTAATTGTTCTGATCGGGAATGTTACTCAAAGCGGTTATGTACCGGTTCATACGCTGAATTGTATAAAAGAGGGTGCGGATGTTCCGTTAAACATTCTGGCGATATCCGATCCGGAGCAGATTGAAAATATAGGGAGGACTTTGAAGGAGATTACGGAAGCGATGCCTGCCGGAGCCGGACAACATCAGGCAGAATGACAGAAACAAAAAACGGAGGGAGAATCCTCCCCTTAAGGAGAGAAGATTCTGTGTGATATAACTATCTTGCAGCAGGAAATAACAGGCGGATAAGAAAGGAGATCACACATATGGATGTACAGATCAAAAGCAGCAGCGGTATCACGCTCGTTCCGGTGGAAAGCTGTCTGATGACAGAGCGGAATATTTTTATTGAGGGTGAGATCGATTCGGACAGCGCATGTGAATTTGTAAAAAAAATCATGTACCTAAACGGTGAGAGCACGGTAAAACCGATCAACGTTCTGATCAATTCAAACGGCGGTGAGATCAACGCCGGGATGCTGATGTATGACGTCATTCAGGCCAGCAAAGCACCGATCCGTATGTTTTGTGTGGGACATGCCTACAGCATGGGGGCAGTGCTTCTGGCCAGCGGCAGCCACGGGCGGTATATCCTCCCTCACGCGGAACTGATGCTTCACGAGCCTCTTCTCGGAAACCGGGTGGGAGGAAATTCATCTTCCATCAAATCCATCTCCGACAGCCTGATGGAATCCAAGCGGAAGATGAATCAGATTCTTGCGAAGCATACCGGAAAAACAGAAGAGGAGGTGGAAGCGGCAACGAGTTATGATCATTATCTGACGCCGGAGGAGAGCGTGGAGTTCGGGCTCTGCGATGAAATCGTGGGGTTTGATAGAATCATGGATTAAGTAAAAGAGGGAGGAACAATCGATGATGGAAGACAGAGTGATCTTAGGTGAAAATTGTATCTACAGCGCGGATCCCGCACAGACCGGGCTGAATAACAACGTGCTGGTCTGCGGCAGCAGCGGCTGCGGCAAGACGATGTCTGTCACGGAACCGCGGCTTCTGGAAACCCGTCAGACGAGTATCATCGCTACCGTGACGAAGCGGCGCATTGTCAACAAGTATAAAGAACTGTTTCTCCGGAGAGGCTATGAAGTCCAGGATCTGGATTTTGTCAATCCGGACAGAGGCAATATCGGTTACGATCCGCTTCAGCATATCCGTGATTCCAAGGATATTACGTTCCTGGCGGAGTCGATCGTGAAATCGAATCCGAGAAAGGATAATTCCACCGCAGATCCTTATTGGGACGATGCGGCCGTTTCTCTTCTGTCAGCGGAGATTGCATATACGCTCATGACGAATCGGACGGCGACTTTTGCGGACGTCCTGGAGATGCATGATCGTATGGATTTTAATGAAAGAGGCAGCCAGATCGAGACTTCCCATGATGATAAGTTTAGAAAGATGGAACAGCGCAATCCTTCCTGCTTTGCGGTGGCCTGCTGGAAATCGTTCCGTCTTTTGCCGATCAAGACGGCGAGCTGTGTTTATGGTACGCTGAATGTGACAATCGACAATATATTCAGTCCGGAGCTGCGAAAAATGATGGCAATGAAAAATAAGGTGAATTTCGAGGATCTTGCATCGAAAAAAACCGCGCTTTTCATCACGACCAGTCCGGTGAATCCTTCCTTGAATTGTTTTATCAATCTGTTTTACGGTCATGTGTTTAAGCAGCTTTTTGAGTTCGCGGAGAACCGGCCGGACGGTACGCTTCCGATTCCCGTGCATGTTCTCTGTGATGATTTTGCCACCGGCGGCAGAATTCTCAATTTTGCGGAGTACATCAGCATTTTCAGGGAAAAGAAGATTTCCGTCACGATGCTGGTACAGTCCGAGTCTCAGCTGGAATCCATGTACGGCCCGAACGAGGCTACCACAATCATTAACAACTGTGACACCTATCTTTATATGGGCGGTATGGATATCTGTACGGCGAAGAATATCAGCCTGAGGCTGAACGCGCCGTTGGATGAGGTTCTCTATATGCCCATCGGGCAGGAGGTTCTTTTCCGCAGAGGTCAGAAACCGGTGGTGACCGGTCGGTATAATGTGCGGGAGCACAGGACATACCGCAGAATTACGGCGGAGTATGAGGGTAAAGTGAAGGAAGCCGTAAGGTAAACAGAAGAGAAAAAAAGAGCGAAGCTCTTCGCTGATAAAGCAGAGCTTCACTCCTTTTTTTGCGCAGGGATGCGGAATGTGACAGCTGTTCTGTCCGCAACCCGCGCGGTGAGTAGGAGACAGATTTATGCGTTTTTCTTTGAACGACAGGTGATGACCGCCAGAATTGCCACAATAATCTGGATAATGATCAGTATCGTAATCAGACCGAAACTCCCTCCGGAAGTTTCATAATAATATCCCTCCAGCCCGCTGCAGAGAGCCCGGATGAGCAGGTAGGGGAAAATCTGAATGAACGACAGGATAATGGTCAGTACGCTGCTCCTGCGTCCGTTGAAAGCCAGATTGATCAGTGCGATAATGATGCCGAGCACGAGCGGCAGGATGACTGCTACGGTAAACATGGCTCTCTGGGCGCCGGCATAATCCGCCAGCTCCGCAAACGACAGAATCGACCGGCCGGTGAGTCTGGCCGGTATGTCTGTATTGAGTCCGAGGGCACTTGCCAGGTCGCCCATCGTGCTGATTGATTCATACATGACGGCGAAGGGCAGGACAAAGAAGAACAATACGTGCAGCAGTCCGGCCACGATCAGAATGATTTTAAAGATACTTTTTTTCATAGCTTTTTACTCCTTTTGATATTTTGTGTCGTGTGTTACCGTGACGGTTGTATCAATCGTCACGTGCACTTTATAACACAATTATTTTGAGTGCAATAAGGTGGATTTTTACAATTTCATTATTTAAAAAGCAGTTTTTTTCATTGTAAAAATCAACCTTATTGATGTTGCGGAAAAAAGTGAATAATATGTGTCTATCTTAAAGAAGGGAGATTATGAAATGAAGAAGATCATTGCATTATTACTGACGGGAATGATGGCCGTCAGTCTTACGGCCTGCGGAGGTTCCGCAAAGAGTGATGACACTGCCGATGCGACGGATGCCGTTACCGAGACGGAATCAGAGACCGATACGGACGCTGATGACGATGCAGAGGAGGAAGACGCGGACACAGATGACACAGAGGAGGAAGACAGCACCATTGTTCTGGAAAACTTTGAGGATGCTGTCATGGTGTATGAGGACGGAGATGACACGTTTGAGGTCAAGTCCGTGGAACTGGCGGACGACGGGCTTTTTATAAACTATGAAGGCCATGCCGCTTCCAACGGTTATCGGTCAGGACTGGAAATCGGCGGTCTGGTTGTAAACGGTTGTTATCTTAATCAGTTTCTGGAATATTGTGATGAAAGAGATTCGGAAATCACTCATCAAGCCGCGACATATGGAGAGGGCTGGATAAGGGTGGATGCAGATATCCTGACGGCTCTCGGAATTAGCGAGCTGGAAGAAGCCCGTTTTGGAGTGACGTTATATGATTACAGCGATTACGGCTCACATGAACATGTTTCTTTTGATGTGGACATTTATCCCGGTACGGCGAAAGAGGTTGTTTATGAAACGGGAGATAATGCGATCACTTTAATAGACAATGAGGATATCACGGTTTCCATCGTAGGGGGAGGCTGGTATACAAGTGCTTCGGGAGATCTTAAGGGATACCGGATGTTTGTCTGCTGCAGCGGAGACAGCGATGCTGACTGTTCTGTTTCCGTTGATAATATTACATTGGAAGGACTGGACAGTACGTTTGGTTACTGTAATTTTTATCCGAATGCGGTGCAGTACAGCAGCGATTATTATGCTCTGGATGAGTTGCCTGTGGCAGCCAGAGTCCTTATATCTTTCGAAGATGCGGATGCGAAAAGCGGTGATTCGTATGGGGATGCTGTCAGCGCCATGTCATCCCTGAATGCAACCATTGAGATCACATATTACGAAGATGGAAACGAAAATGGTGACGGAGAGGGCGTGACGAGTACGATTGAGACTGACCTCATGGCTTTGAGCGGACCTTTCGTGCCTTCTGAGGAGGAATAAATGTATGAATAGAAAACTGGCGGCATTTGTGCTGATGCTGACGCTGCCGGCAGGCTTGCTGTTCGGCTGCGGGTCGACGGCCGACGGGAACACGGGCACAGATATTTCGGAAGAAGCAGAATCAAATGTATCGGAAGCGGCAGAAACAGAAGCAGATATATCGGAAGAGACAGACGCTGATCTGTTGCAGGAGACGGAGTCTGATGCATCACAGAGCGCGGAATCCGATACGGATCTGTACTGGTTTGAAGATGTGGCGGAACATGAAACGATCAGTGTCGGGGCTGAACATATCGTCGCTTTAAAATCAGACGGCACGGTCGTCGCGGCAGGCAATAATGATGACGGCCAATGTGATGTGTCGGACTGGGAGAATGTCGCAGCAGTCAGTGCCGGATATGACCATACGGCTGCTCTGTATTACGGAGGAATGGTCTGGGCGGTCGGATTTAACGGATATAAAACTCATACATGCAGTGATGTGTATGACTGGTCACAGAAAAACTTAACCATCTGTGCCAGACAGGATGTGACAATGGCGCTGAAATTTGACGGTACCGTAATGGCTACAGGGGAAGACTATGATGTATCCGGCTGGACGGATATCGTGGCGATCGAAGCCGGAGGCATGCATGTGATGGGAGTGAGATCTGACGGAACTGTGGTTGCAGCCGGTAATAATGATTACGGTCAATGCGATGTATCCGGCTGGACGGATATTGTGGCTGTCAGCCCGGGAGGCTGGTATTCAGTTGGTCTTAAGTCTGACGGTACGGTTGTCGCAGTCGGCGATAATATGGATGGTCAGTGCGATGTGGCCGATTGGACAGATATTGTGGCGATCAGTGCCGGGGGCGGACATACGCTGGGGCTTAAATCCGACGGAACGGTTGTTGCGGTCGGCAATAACGATTTTGGTCAGTGTAACGTAACGGAATGGACGGATATCGTGGAGATCAGTGCCTGCGAGGGTATTTCGGCAGGGCTGAGATCCGATGGAACGATTGTTCTGGCCGGCGATGTGAATGACGAAATGCTGGAAGCGCTGGAATGGACGGACATTAAAGTGCCGGTTCGATAAAAACGATTAAGGCAGAAATAAAGAAGAAAGCCAACGAAGGGGATATTCCTCAGTCGGCTTTCTTCTTTTCGAATTTGTTATTTGTGAAGTTACGATTCACAGTCCTGCGTCTCAGCAAAAGCAACGGATGCGCTGTGGATTGTAACTGTGCGGATTCAGTTCACGGCCGGAAGCTGTTCGTTATACCGATTACAGTTTGCGTAAGCGCTCTCCAGCTGTTGAGTGTCCAGTTTTGCCGCATCCGTGCTCTCCCAGGGCTGTTCAAGATCCCATGCATAGGTCAGTGCGCGGGCGCTTCCGTAGAGATTGTTGTCCGTGTCGATCGCACCGCCCATGCCGATATAACCATCCTCGAGACGGTTTTCCTCCGCGGAAATGTATCCGGAGTCCGTTGAAACAACTTTTACATTTGTCCAAGTGCCGAAGGTTTGTTCGCACTCTGCCGCTTCTGACGCGTCGGCTGCTACATAGACGAAGCTTCCGTCTGATCTCAGCCCGGCTACATAATTCTCCTCGTCGATGTCATTATCCTTATCCGTGACGATCCAGACAATGTCCTCCCAGGAACTGATCTCTTCCAGATAATAGGGAATATCGTCCGCTCTGACCGGTTCACTCTCGGATTCGGAAATGGCTCTTGCAACCAGCGTGCCGTCGTATCTCAGGCCGATCAGGGTGTTGCCGACCACATAGAGCATGGCAATGCCGGACCAGTCGCTGATTTCCGTGATCTTGCCGGTTCTGATGTTGCCGTAGGCAGCGGTTCCGTCCTCCCGGACGAATGCGAGCGTTTTGCCGCCGAAGACGGTTACGTATTTGACGTTTTCGGCGCCCTCGAGTATGGGTATTTCCGGATCGTCATTATATTCAGTCCAGAACTCTCCGAAATATACAATCTGTCCGTCATCGGTCACCCCCGCGATGATATGGTTATAATAACTGGAATTAAAGCGATACCAGTCATTAAAATAAGTAACTGTGTAACCGGGGAACATCTCATCATCGCCGTACCAGACCTTTCCGTTGGCGTCCAGAAAAATCCCCTTGTTGTCATAGGCAGTGATACGGAGCTCCTGAATTTCAGCAGTGGCCTGTCCGTCGCTGACTAATTGTGCGTAGGTGCTCAATCTGCCCGATGCATCAAGACTTGCATAGAGCACAGTGCCGTCGGCATAGAGCGTGTATCGATCAGCATCCAGCTCCTTTGAGCCTCCGCTGTCTACGCAGGAGAAAAGCATATTGTTTCGAATGGCTTCCTCAATGGCTTTGGCTTCAGCTGAGTCTTTCGACAAAGAATCTTTTGAATCACTGTCATTTTCCGTTTCCGCATCTGCGGCTTCGTCGCCGTAGGTTTCCGCATCATCGTCTGCGGTATTTTCGTTTTCATCAGCGGCAGCGGCATTGTTTTCCTCTGTCGTCTGTGATGAAGAATTATTCGTGCTTTGGCCGCAGGCTGTCAGGCTGATCGCCAGAATACCCGCAAGCAGCATTACTGTCAGTTTTTTCATAACATCTCACCTCGAATTTGTTTTTTGTGACGATAACGATGAAAGCACGGTTTGTCAATAAGGTAAATTTTTACAATCAGTTTCTTTTTGAAAATGTAAAAATGAACCTTATTGCTGATATGGAAAATATTGAATAAAATACCATCGGCATATTTGTATTTCCGGATTTTACTGTGAAAGTGTCGTGAATAGACAGACAGATGGACATGCTTGCATGGCCAGATGGCTGGATATTCGACGACCAAGACGGTATGAGCAAGTAGCGCGATAGCGCGGATTGCGAATACCGGCGGCGATTGCGGGAGTGCGAAGCACGGAGCAATCGACTTTCATAGATAGTAATGACTGAGAAGCAGTCATTTCCATTTGGTGAATCTTCGGGAATACCCATCGAAAAGGAGGAAGAGTGAAATGAAAAAAAGAGTGATATCTATATTGCTGGTATGTGCTGTCGGCGTGTCTCTGGCGGCTTGCGGAAGCAATAGTTCGAAGACGGATTCGTCTGCGGAGAACGGCAGTGTTGAGACGGAGACTGATGCGGCAGGCGCTGCAGAAACTGATAACACGTCAGAGAATCAGGAGACGGAAGACATCGATGAATCAGGAGCATCAGACTCGATTGTGATGGATTTCGGTGATGTGGGAAATGATCCGAATAATATTTTTTCCTACCAATATTATGGCGGCATGGCGTTTGATGAGGATTACATTTATTATTCCTCCGGAGCCGGAATATTCCGTGTCCCATATGACGGATCGGAGGAAACACAGATTGCGGACGTTGGCGAGGTGGGATTTTTAAATGTTTATGACGGATATCTGTATTATGTAAAAATTTCCAAGGACAGTAGCACTGCTTCTTCTGTTTCTTCTGTTATGCGGATCAACCGGATTAATTTAAGCACGATGGAGGCTGAGCCGGTGATAGAATACAGCGGCGATTACTGGGATGTGCCGGATGTGAACAGCGTCCTGATCACGGACGGATATCTTTTCTGCGGGCTGGATGATGACGGAAAGGATATGACTTATGTTTTGGTAGTGGATCTTTCGAATATGAGCTGGTATAAAGCATGCAGTCTGTCGGCCGACAGTACATTATATCCGCTGTATCCGGTTCTTACTGTATCCGGAGAAGATGTGTATGTATTTTTTAATGACGGATACGTGCAGAGCAATGAAAATTCTGTTTATAAGCTGTCTCTTTCGGATGCCGCACAGCAGGGGCAGTTTGAACAGGTCGTCAGCGCCAGCTCATTCGGACACAGCTCGGCTATGATCATTCTGCTGGACGGGTTATATCGTTTAAAAGGCGACACACAGTATTACTATGCGGCTTTTTCGGATATTGATGAAGAATCGAACTCATGGTCTTACAGTGATGATGAAAATAAAATCGGACAGGATTTATCCTCACTGGATGAGGACACGGCAGATCTGATCGCTTATCCGGAGTGTTCTTATCTGATCGAGGATACGTTGATGACGATCAATTCGAGATACGCGGCCGAAAGCTATGAGGAGCAGACCGGTCATATGTATGATGATATTATCTATGACGTTTATTGCTATGAGGATTTTGACCTGTCCAATCCCGAGCTGATCGGAACCTATCAGGGCTTATACGCGAGCGGGGTACATGACAATGAGCTCTATTTTGTGCTGTATTCATCTGTAGATGGCGTATCGCAGAGATCGGTAATGAGTGTTTCATCGGACGGAACCGTCACAACTATCCGATAAAGTGGGGAGGGATCTGATTGAAAAAGCAATCATCTATGATGGTCTGGCTGATGATCGCGGCTGTCTGCATCGGGCTTTTGCCGGATATGGCGGAGACGGTCATTGAAACGCTGACGGGGGATTCTCTTTCGGGAATGCTCTCGTTTGCGGTCACCTTTGTCACGGGATGTCTGGCTCTCATTTTTTTCCTGCAGGCGGTTTATCTGTGCTTCGGGAAGCGGACGGCGGACGCCGCAGGGAAGCCGGACAAGTTATCTTACATACTGGGATGCTTTCCGTGTCTTCTGATCTATCTGTTTATTATGTATCTCGGTGACCACGCAATGCCGGTTCTGGCATTGGGACCTGTGGTCATGAAAGTTCTTTTTGCCGTGATACTTATCGTTGTAATCGTGGTCTTGCTGGTGCTGTCCGGACTTGGCTTTTTCTGCTGGATGAACAGTGCGCAGACGGTTCCGCAGGCGCATCCGATACGGCGTTATTTTTCCAGGATTTTTCTGGGGATTCCTGCGGCGGTTCTTCTCTGGGCGGCACTGGCGGCTCCGGCGGTCGGCCTGGTTTTGCTGCAGCGGATTTCCGAAGACCCGATGGAGCTGCTTCGTCATCTGGTTCTTCTGATCGGATCTGTCGTGACGGCGGTACTTTTGTACGCGGCGATGGCGCTCACGGAGAAAATGATGAAGAAGGCGGCAGATGCGGCAGCATCGGAGATCGACGTACCTGCGTCCGGCAGGCGGTATCTGCCGCGGCTGGTTATGGCGGTTCTCTGTGCAGTTCTGTTCTTTTCTCAGAATCTGGCGCAGATCACAGAAAGCGAATCGGCTTTTCTGGATGCCTGGCTGCAGGATGCTCTGGTTGAATACAATATTTATCTGGCATCCCTTGATATCGGCGGCGCCGCGGCGATCGCAGAGTAGGCTGTGGAGCAGATGGACAGTGCGCTTCTGGCTGCTGAAGAGGCAGAGCAGGAGGCGGGACAGGATGCAAAAGCACTGAAAAAGGCGGAAAAAAATACGGAGAAGATGGAGAACGTCTGCGAAAAGTATGACATTTTCCGCACAGACGGAGAAGCACTGGCTCTCTGGGAGCAGTATAAAAAATACGGCGGCGCGGACGCGGATCTGGTGGAGGAGGCGCTTCTCCTTGCGGAGGAAAATCCTGACAGCTTTCAGATACAGTATGTCGCGGCAACGATCACGAGCAGCCTGACCTACGACGGTGCGAAGCATTATGATCAGACGGCGGAGGCGATACTGCGCTGCGGGGAACTGTATGAGTCGGAAAACAGTCCGTCGGAGACAGAATGGATTTCGTTTGCGAAAGGAATGGCACAGATGCTGCTCGACGTTTACCATGAAGACGATGCGGCCGGAATCCTGGAGGAACTGGCTGCCGCATACGGGGACGACGATGTGGAGCTGATCGAGCTGCTTGCACAGAGCTATGAACGGGGCGATCGGGCAGAAGAGGCTTATGCGCTGGCGACAGAATACTGTGAGGAGCATGACGACTCTCCTTACCTGATGTACTGCGCGGCGGTTTCGGCATTGAAGCAGGGAGAGACAGCAGAGAGCCTTTCCTATACCTCCATGCTGGCTTCTTATACGGCTGCCTGCGAGGGGGATGAGCTGAATGACTGTGATATCTGGCTGTTCGAGATGCTGGAGTATTTCACTCTGAATGACAATGCGCAGTATACCGGTTTTCAGTATGATGTGTACGATGAACTGACCGACGAAGAGAACGCTTTGATTGATGAAAACCCGTTTTTCAGGAATTATCTGGATGCGGTGTATCTGGCATACAATTCAGATCATGCGGATGAGCCGGAGGACGCGCTTGAACTGATGACGGAGGTTCTTAATGAGAATCCGGCGCTGGCAAGCGCCTGGTATGTATGCGGCGTTATCGCGTCCAACAGCGATGATGATACATATACGGAAGACGCTGTCGTCTATTATCAGAGAGCGGGGGAACTGAATGATCAGATTCCCGCGGTCTGGTATGCCATGGCGAAGGCGTATGACCGGTTGGGAGAATATGAAGCGGGTATCGAGGCGTGTCAGAAGGCACTGGCTCTTCTCCCGGAGGAAGACCATGGAAACGACTGGTACGGCATCAATATCCATTGCAGTACCCTTTTGCATAATCTGCAGGCAGCGGTAGAATAGCGGGGAGGTGGAGTACAGTGAAAAAATTTCTGATTGCCCTGATTGTCATCGTGGTCTGCGTGATCGGCTGTGATCTGGCCGTGACGCAGATGACGAAGGCGTCTGAGTCGGAAGCGCAGGCAGAACAGGAAGCCGCGGATGAGGATGCGTATGAAGAAATCGCAGAGATGATTCAGGACGGAAATACGGAGGAGGCGCTGAGCCTTCTGGAAGAGCAGGATACAGAAAGCGCCGAATATTACCTTTTGAAAGAACTGGCTTATATCGAGGACGGCTCGGAGGAAGCAGATGAACAGCTTTCCGAACTCTATAAAGAGGCGGCAGACCGCTGGCCCGAGTGGCAGCATATGCAGAAAATGGCCGGCGTGGCGGCGCTTTTTGAGGGAAATTATGAATCGGCCGAATACCGGCTGTTTGTGGCGCTCCGGCTTGACACGGAGGATGCGGAGACCTGGTTTTATCTGGGTGAGCTGGCATACTGCGAGGGGAACTATGAGGACATGCGGACTTATTTTGAGTCTGCGTTGGAATATGGTCTGAGCGAGACAAAGCAGAGTGAGATTCTCTGGTACGCAAAACAGGTGGGTGATCTGGAATGAAGAGAATGAAAAAAATGAAACGGATCCTTGCGATTGTGCTTGTTGCCGCGATTTTCCTCTCCTCTCATGTACAGGTGTCGGCGGCAACCGATCAAAAAGGGCACTTCGGCGGTTTTTCGCAAGAGCAACTTGATGAAATCTGGGAAGAGTATGGTGAGAGAATTAACGAATACGAGGCAGGTAAAGATACGGCGCATTACATGAATCTGATCTCGGACTTAGATATAGATGACGTAGATGACCTGCATGAGCAGGCAGATTCGCTGGCGTATGAAGCGGCGTCCTACGCGGCGGATTTATGGAACGAGACCGCTGCCCATCGGGAAATAGGTACGGAATATATAAATATATTAAAAAAATTTACGGATGACGCAAGGAATGATATTATAGATAAGGCTATTGAACTGGAAACAAATATAGGTGAGTATTCAAGAACAGCGAATGCTCTTGGTAAGCTGTCGGATTTTATCAAAGGGTTTTTGGAGATTGCAGGAGCGGTTACAGGTATCCTTGATGCGGTGTCCTTAATTCCGGATATGTTGAAACTGCAGGGAGAGACACTGGAGGATCAGATCTTAGAACTTGTAGTTCTGACGGCGCAATTCGGAATCGCTGCCGCATCCATCGTCGGTGCTTCTCTCAGTTTTCCATGGGGACTGTTGCTTGGTGTTTTGATGGAGATGATCCTGAATATGATAAGGGAAGGAGACTTCGATAACTATCTCTTTCGGGATCAGTCATCCCGGAATGCATATACCTATAATGCGCAGCGTTACAAGCTACCGAACTTAAATAATGTATACAAACCGAATATCTACATCTACTCACAGGAGACCAGAAACGTTGAGGTTACCTTCGGAGCACCGGAGCTTCTGACCACCACGATTCCGGAATACGGCAGCGGCTGGAGCGTCACGGCGGATGAAAACGGCCGGCTGACGGACGAAACCGGTCAGACCTGGGATTATTTGTTCTATGAATCCGTCACAGACCCGTCGCTCTTTCAGACAGAGAGCGGCTGGCGGATCCCGGCAGATACGCGGAAGGAAACGTTCGAGACGATTTTGTCTGATCTTGGCTTTAATGAGCAGGAGATCGCGGATTTTACGGAATTCTGGACAGAGAAACTGGAAGAAGGCACGGATTACATTATGTACCCGCAGAGCACTGAGACGGTGGATCAGGCGATGCCCATGACCGTTACCGATGAGCCAGAATCTGTGGAGCGGATCTGGTTTGTGTTTGCGGAGGATGACGGAAGTCAGATAGAGGAACCTGTTGGCTATGCGCTCACGCGCGGCGGAGAGGACTGCCCGTATTATGTGATCGAGTGGGGCGGATTGTTCCTCGAGGAATAACAGACAGAGGCAGAAGAAGCCAAACAAAAAGCAGTAAAGAGTCTCATTACTGTCAGTAAAAAATATAAGAATTCGAAAAAGGAGGCATGTCAGATATTGATGGAACAATATGGCCTGTCTTCTGAAGACGCAAAAATTCAGGTGGAGACGTATTGGTAAAAGAAAACACGGAATCATGACATAATCGTATTGATATGCTGTGATTCCGTGTTTTTGTTTTTTACAAATCGAATACAGGTGAATTGTAAAAATTAACCTTATTGCCATTTCACCCGTCCTGTGTTATTTTTCACTTATAAAAACTACGTAATTTTATTTTACAGGGGAGTAATCAGATGGGAAGCTTTTCCGGGGATTTATCTGATCGAAGGGTTATTCAATTTGCGGGACCGCTGATTCTGTCAACGATGGTGACACAGAGTTATACGGTCGTAAACGCGGCAGTGACGGGACGGTATCTGGATCCGTATGCCATGGCTGTGATGGAAGCCTGTGCGGCCTGTCTGACCATGGAAAGCTATTTTTTGTAAGTACCACGACAGGATTTTCTTTTTATATAAACCGTTGTCTCGGCTCGGAGGATGTAAACCGGCAGAGAGAGGCGCTCTGGGGAGGGCTGATCATCTGCGGATTTATGATTCTTGCGGGCTTTTTTCTTTCTGTGATCACGGAGCCGGTCATGTCTCTGGCGAATATCCCGGATTCAATGCGGGCTTCGGCCGGACTTTATCTGCGGATCATTCTTTTCAGCGGCGGATTCTGGGGGCTTGAGAATTTCCTCCTGCAGATTGTACAGGCGTTGGGAGAAAGCCGTGTTCCGGCGATTCTGTCAGTGGCCGGAACCATCGGCAAGACATTCCTGATGGCTGCACTGATCATCCGCGGCGGGATGGGCGTGGAGGCTTCCGCGTTGGCGATACTTCTCAATTATCTGGGAACCGCGGCAATCCTGCTTTTCTGGATCCTGCGAACAGAAACGGGAAAAGAACTGTTTTTTGCTCCGCGGCTGCCGTCCCGTCAGGTCTGGTTTGAACTCATGAAAAACGGGTGTGCGAAATCTGGCATGATGATCATTATCGGAATCGGAGCCTTTATCATGAAACGGCAGGTCAATACCCTCGCGGATGATATTCTGGTCGGCTATGCCTACGGCGTTATAGCGCCGAATCTGATCATGAATTCTCTTGCGGCACTTGCGGTCACGGCGGGACTGATTACGGGACAGAATGCGGCGCGAAGCATGAGTGCGGTGAGGTACTGGAACAGAAAGCTTTTCATCTGGTGTCTGGGTGTCAGCGCGGTCTGCATCGTCTGCGCGGCGATCTTTGCGCCTCAGATCATCTGTCTGCTGGCCGGAGACGGACTTACGGATACGGCACTTCGTGCCAGATGTCTGATTCTGGTCATTCAGACCTGCTCATTGCCTTTGGTATGCCTTTATATGATCCTTCGCAATTCGCTGCAGTCGATGGGAAGTTATCGGATTCTTCCATTTCTGGGAGTGTTGGAGGCAGGGGTCAGCCTGCTGACCGCATGGCTGTTTATCCCGCGGTTCGGTTATCCGGCGGTGTGTTGGTCTGTGGCTGTTAAATGGGGCATTCCGGCATTTGCGGGGGCTCTGGTTTACCGAAAAAGAGTGAAAAGAATACGAGGGTGAAATGATGGGGAGATTATCATTACATGAAAAAAAGGAATTGGAATCCCTGGCGCGGCATTGTATAGAACTGAAGCAGGAAGGACGTCCGGAAACAGCATGGCTGAAAACTGTTTATGATCGTTTCCGCAAATCGGAAGGACTGCCGGGGCTGCTGGAAGCCGATGATCTGATTTACAGAAAAATATATGCTGCCCCTGCACAGAAACCATCGAATATAACAAAGATTCGTTACTGGAGGACAGGCAGACACGTGCCTTCCAACTGGACCTTGTGTAAGGCGTTCGGACGCGTGATGGAATTGTCCGGAGACGAGATGCGCACGCTTCTCATGTCCTGGTATGACCGAAGTGATCTGATCTTTCATAAAATTCCGGAAAGAGATGATCCGCTTCGGGAGATTTATCTTCATCGGCTGGAAATCATTTCAGCGCTGACAAAGGAGTATCTGGATAAAATTCATCCGCTGCGCCGGATCCAGCTGAATGTAGCGCCGGAAAATAAAGAGCATAATCTTCGGCATTTTTATTTTACGGATGCCAGAAGTTTTCAGGCGAATATGAATCATACGTCGTCGGATAAGCATATTGAGAGCGTTAGTTATGAGTCTGAGTTTCAGCGCCAGATCCGGCTTTTGGGAGAGATTCCCCGCAAGGTCATGATTCGTCATCTGTTCCTTTTCGGAGAGCCGTATCTGAGCCGTTCATTTGTCAGCGGGCTGCTGAAGGAACTGGGGTATATTTCACTGGAGGAAGAGCATACGACGGTGAGCGGTGACCGGCTTGACCTGCTGGTTATCGGTTTCCTGGAATTGTATGAAAAAAACTGTGAGGGAACGGAACCGGAGGAATGTTCCCGGTGGCTGCGGGAGGCTTACAGATATCTGGATCGGTTCCTGACGGAACATAACCAAAACGGGTTGCGTTTTCTGTATTTCAAAACGCTGGGCGGAAAGAAAGGAGCGGCAGTGTCGTCCTTGTGACATGTCGGACGGTGGCTATGGGAAAACAGATCAGATATGAAAAGGAAATTCTGGAGTGGAGGAAACGGCAGTTTCTTCTGCGCAGGAAATATACGGACACGCCGCCGGGTTTTCGGAACGAAGATCAGGAGGACTATGCGCTGGAGCAATTGAAAAAGGCGGAACTGGAGTATCAAAAATCCTGTGAGATGAAACTGATATCCGGTTATCAGCCTTCGGAAGAGATTTTTGTCGGCCGCGAGGATATTCTGCGCCAGGTGCAGGAAGCGCTTGCCGCGAAATGCGGTCCGGTGGTGCTCTTTGGCGTGGGCGGCATGGGGAAGAGCGCGATCGCCAGAGAATATCTGCGCCGCCGGAGTACAGATTACGATCATGTGCTGCTTCTGTATGCCGATGATGGGATTTTTTCTGTTATCTGCGACGACTGTCAGATGCAGATGACCAATATGCAGTATTCCAAAGACAGATACGGAAACCGGAATAATTATTTCAGGGAAAAAATCCGTGCACTCAGGCAGATTGCGAAAGAAAAGAGATTGCTTCTGGTGATTGATAACTGGGATCGGCCCGCGGATAAAGGCATGGATGAGGTGTTTTCTCTGGAGTGCGATATTCTTGTGACAACCCGAATGACACCGACTGTATGGGGATTAAGAGAAGGTATTCCGGTGAGTGGTTTTGAAACAACGGAGGAATGGAACGCTTTTTTGAGTGCATATGGTAAAACGGCTCACAGCGCCGGGGAGCAGCGGGCGATGGAGGAATATTGCCGACAGGTGGGCGGTCATCCGCTGCTTATGAAGCTGAAAGCAGATGCAGCTTCAGGCGTGTCGGCCGGGTCAGAAG